>NZ_CP090949.1:300000-600000 GCF_023823125.1 Erythrobacter aurantius
GCAACATCGGCAAGGTCATAGTGGAGCTGGACGCATGAGCATCAGGATCGAAGACCGCGAAGCCATCCGCGACATCATCGCCGCCTATGCCCATGCGATCGACCGGCGGCGATGGAGCATGATGGAGCATCTGTTCCACGCGGATGCCCGATTCCGCTTTGGCGTGGTGGAAGGCGACTGGCGCGGCTTTGTCGATCAGGCGCGCGCAATCATCGATCCGTGCCTCGCGACGCAGCATCAGCTGGGACAGGTGCAGTTCGGATTTGAAGGCGATACGGTCTGCCACACCGAAACCTACATGACGGCAATGCACACGATTCCCGCCGGATACCCGATCCCCGATGTCTTCCCGGACAAGGGCAAGATCTATTCTGCCGTCATCGCGGGCCGTTATGTCGACCGGTTCGAAAAGCGAGGCGGCGAATGGCGCATCGCTCAGCGCACCGGCTTGTATGACTGGCGCGAGTTCCGCGAAGTCGAAGGGGTCGACCTATCCGACACGCCGGGGGGCGCATCGGGCTTTCACGATGAACGCGATCCTTCGACCCCGGTGGTGGCGCGCTTTCTTGGCTAGGGCCGCAGAATCGCGAAGACCCCGCTCATCGTCGCCACGGCTTCGCCATCGCACACGATTTCGCCGCTGGTGTAGGCCGTGCGCCCGCCAAGGCGGTCAATCCGCACCTGCGCCTCCAGCCAGTCGCCAAGGCGAGCCGAACGCAGGTAATTGACCTGCAAGGCTATGGTTGACGGGGCAAGCCGCGGGCGCTCCGCATCATAGATCGCATGGCTGAGAGCGACATCGGCAAGGGTGGAGATTACCCCGCCATGCGCTGCATCCTGATAATTGATGTGGTGCGGACAGATGCGCAGGCCCACCAGCATCGGCCTGCCCGGGCGGGCTTTCAGAAAATACGGCCCGCCATGATCGAGAAATCCCGGCGAAAAACCGGCGGGTTTGTATCCCTCGGGAATGTCGGCGTCTGAGCTGTTCCGGTCGGCCATGATCGCCACCTTACCATTGCGCGCGGCACTTCCCGCTATGATTTGTGCCAATGCCCCATGCGCTGCGCTGCGCCTAATCTTGCGCCCATGGCACAAGACACACTTACCCGCGCGCTCGAAAGCGCAGCTTCCTTTTGCGATATCGTGCGTGAACACGCCTTGCACTCGGGTGACACCGCCGCCTTTACCTTTGGCGACGAGGTGATCAGCTTTGCCGAGCTGAACGAAGGCAGCAATCGCGTCGCCAATGCGTTGGTCGCGATGGGCGTTGAAAAAGGCGACCGCGTCGCCTTCCTCGGCAAGAACCATCCGCTTTACTTCGAGGCGCTGCTGGGCGCGGCCAAGATCGGCGCGGTGATGACCCCGGTGAACTGGCGCCTCGCCGCGCCCGAAGTCGCCTATATCCTCGACAATTGCGAGGCGCGGATCGTGTTCGTGGGCGAAGGCTTTGCCGACATTCTGGCAAAGGTGCGCGGTGACTGCCCGAAGGTAGAGCAGGTCATCGGCATCGACGCGCCTGACCATTCCGGGGCGGATTACCGCACCTGGCGCGACGGCTTCCCACCGGACCCGGTGCCTGCGCGCGTCGGGCTGGAGGATGACGCGTTGCAGCTCTACACCTCGGGCACCACCGGCAAGCCCAAGGGTGCGGTGATGACCCACGGATCGATCCTGTCGAGCCGGGCCGAAGGGTATGACCGTAAATGGCAGGAGCCGATTCCGGGCGATGTCACCTTGCTTGCCATGCCGTGCTTCCACATCAGCGGCACCGGGACGGGGATCGGCACGATGGTTGCGGGCAGCAATTCGATCGTCTTGCCCGAATACGATCCGACCAAGGCGCTCGACCTGATCGAGAATTACAACATCTCTAAAATCTTCCTTGTCCCCGCCGCGATCCAGATCCTGCTCAATCATCCGCGCGTGCACGAGGTCGATTTCAGCCGCCTCAAATACATCACCTACGGCGCCTCGCCGATCCCGCTCGAACTGATGAAACAGGCAATGCGGGTGCTCGGCTGCGGGTTTGTGCAGATGTACGGCATGACGGAAACAAGCGGCACGATCGTCGCGCTCGATCCCGAAGATCACGTGCCCGAAGGCTCCCCCCGGATGCGCAGCGTGGGCAAGCCGCTGGCGGGCGTCGAAATCAAGATCATCGACGAAGCGGGCAATCCGGTCCCGACAGGGACGGTGGGTGAAATCGCCACACGATCGTCCAAGAACATGCGCGGTTACTGGAACAACCCGCAAGCCACCGCCGACACCATCGACGCGGACGGCTGGCTGCGCACCGGCGATGCAGGCTATCTCGACGAGGATGGCTATCTCTACATCCACGACCGGGTGAAGGACATGATCATCTCGGGCGGCGAAAACGTCTATCCGGCAGAGGTCGAAAACGCGATCTACGCCCACCCCAAGGTTGCCGATGTCGCGGTGATCGGCATTCCGTCGGAGAAATGGGGCGAGGAAGTGAAGGCCTGCGTTGTCGTGAAAGCGGGCGAGGAGCTGACCGAAGCCGAAGTGATCGCCCATGCGCGGGAGCATATTGCGGGCTACAAATGCCCCAAGTCGGTCGACTTCATCCCCGCTCTGCCACGCAACCCGAGCGGAAAGATCCTGCGCCGCGAACTGCGTGCGCCCTATTGGGAAGGGAAGGAGCGCGCGGTCAACTGATGCAGGACGCAGGCTGCCTTGCGATCCGGCAGGTCGCCTATTTCGTGCCCAACATCGAAGCCGCCGCACGCGCTCATAGCGAAAACTTTGGCTCAGGCCCGTTCTTCGTGCTGCGCCACATCCCCCTTGCGGCAAGCGAGCATCGCGGCGAGCCGCATCATTTCGATCATTCATCGGCCTATGGGCAATGGGGCGGTGTCATGATCGAATTCGTCGAACAGCACGGGGACGGACACAGCGCGATGCACGATCTCTTTCCTGCGGGATCGGGGCGATTCGGACTGCATCACATGGCCGTGTTCGTCGAAGGTCTCGACGCCGCCATCGCCGATTTCGAAGCACGCGGGCATCCGCTCGCCCAGCTTTCCGAAGTGGAAGGCGGGACGCGCTTTGCCTTCATGGATGCGAGCGCCACCCTCGGCCACATGATCGAATTGTACGAGCCGGGCGAGGCATTGCTCGGCTTTTACGCGATGGTGCGCGCTGCGGCGCGCGACTGGGACGGGACGGACGTGCTGCGGGAATTGCAGCGAAGCTAAGCGCTCAGCCCCACCAAACCCACCTTTTCCACCCGGCATTCGGCATCGGCCAGCGCGGCGACCACGCTGAACGCAACGAACCGCTCCTCTCCCAATTCGGCCACCACCGCGGCGGCTTCCTCGTCGGTGATCGCGGTGTGCTCGAACGGAATGCGCCGGGCATAGGCCAGCGTTGCGGGGGGCGCGGTTCCGACAGGCGGCGGAAGATCAATCCCGTGCACCCCGGCCACTGCGTGACGCACCTGCGCCGTCAGCTCCTCGCCCAGCGCCTCGTGTGCGGCCTTTCGAAATTCCTCGAACCCCGTGCGCAAATCAGGATTGGCGGCAAGCGCCTCGGCCACCGGGCCGCTCATTGCACCGGCTCCGTCGGGGCGGGTGTGGGCAGGACGGTGCGATCCATCACTTCGGGCTCCAGCCCCATCGTGATCAGAGCCTTGGCCAAAGCGAGAAACAACGTCAGCCCCAGACCCAGTTCCGCGATCTGTTCGGGCGAAAGATGGCGCTTAAGCGCGGCTTCGGCATCGCCGGTGAGCAGTTCGGGATCATGGATGAAGGCATCGGTGAATTTCAGCACCGCCTTTTCCGCGTCCGTCAGCCTGTCCGAGGTTTCATAACCCCAGTCGATATCATCGACGACATCCTCTCCCAGCCCCTGCCCCAGCGCCTTGTCGAAACGCACATTGCGACAGAACCCGCATTCGGTGACCCGCGCGTTGCGCATCCGGGCGACTTCCTTGAGCCGAGCCGAAAGCACATCGCTGCCCCAGAAACGGCCATACAGGCGGGTGAATGCGGCGGCGATCGCAGGCTGGTGCGCGAGGACCGAGCCGAAATGCGCAGGCTCTCCCGCCAAGGCCGAGGATACGCGGGGGATGGTGGACATGGTGCCTCTCCTTATGCGGGGGCAGGATAGACCCGGCCCCGGCGTGATGGCCCCTCCACATTTTCGCAGGGGTGCAGGCTGCGCCCTTCGTGGCATTGTCGCGCCAGCAAGGGAGAGTGGCATGGCAGGCGAAGCGCAGCGCGTGATCGAGCAATTCTGGGCGATCCAGGACGAAGGCGACTACACCAAACTCGCCCCGCTGTTTGCCGAGGATGCCGTGGTCGAAGACCCGGTCTGGGGCACTTACAACGGGCGCGAGGCGATCCTGGGTTTCATGACAACGATGGTGAAGGAAATGGGCGAGCGCCAGATCCACTTCACCGTCGATGAAATCTGCGGCGACGATCACGCATGCTGGGCGCGCTGGACGATGCATTCACCCGAAGGATCGCGTGGCGGCTGCGGCATTTACAAGGTCGCTGGTGGACAGTTGACCTACTACCGCGACTACATGGACCCGCCCGCCGAAGGCTAAAGCTTGCGATAGGCCGGATGCCCGGCCGCATCCACTCGATAGGTCGGCAGCGGGAATTCGGGATCGGGTTCGAACAGCGGCTGCCCGGCCAGCGGCGATTTCCAGTCGAGGATATAGGTGCGCGCAGAAATGCGCCATTCGTCCCCGCTTTCTCCGGCGCGTTTCTCCCATTCGTCGAGATAGCGCCCGCCGATCATGTCCCCGGCGATGGTGCCGTCATCCTGCCATCTGCCACCGCCAAAAATGCCGTAGCATTCGCTGCTGGCGGACGAGGGCGAATGAAACCGGATGAGCGGCTGCGAGAGCATGTGCCAGCGCCGAGCCAGATTACTCTCGGTTTCCATCACGACGGGCAGGAAATCCTCGGCGCGCCCGGTGAAGAAACCGTATTCGATCTGCGCATCGGGCCAATAGCAGCTCGCCTGCCCTTCGGCATCGAGCCAGTCCAAAGTGCGGCAATACCGCTGGATCACCTCGCCGATCTCCTGCTTGTCGAGCAGTTCCTGAAGTCTCGCGTCCATCGCACCCTCTCCAATCCGTCAGTTGTTGTCAGACACTATCGGACTGATCCTGACTGCAACGCCATTCGCAGTTTCGGGAGGGAAGCTTGGCCACGAAAAGCGACATCAACCTGTTCGATCCCGATCTGCAGCAATGCCCCTATGACGCATACAAGCGCCTGCGGGACGAGGCGCCTGTCTACAATATTCCGGGCACGCCGATGTATGTCGTCAGCCGCTATGACGACGTGCGCGAAGTCTTGATGGACCCGGCGCGGTTTCCCAGCTCGGCTTCCGAAACGCAGTTCCGCGCTTCCGATGGCGATGTCGAGCGTGCGCGCAAAGTGATGGAACGCTTCGAGGCGAAGGGATGGGTGCCCGCCCCGACGCTGAATGGCCGCGACGATCCCAATCACAAACAGATGCGCGCGATGTTCAACGAGGCGTTCAAGGCATCCAAGATCAAGGCGATCGACCCGCAGGTGGAAAGCCTCGCCTATGAACTGATCGACGGGTTTCTGGACGAAGGGAAATGCGAATGGGTGCGCCAGTTCTGCGTGCCGTTGCCGCTGTTCGTCATCGGCGAACAGATGGGTGCGGCGCGCGAGGACATGTGGCGGATCAAGCGCTGGACCGACGCTTTCTTCCAGCGCATTTCGATGATGCTGCCCGAAGACAGGCATCTGGAGATGGTGGACCGCGAGATCGAGGCGCAGCATTATTTCCAGCCGATCTTTGAAAAGCTGCGCGCCAACCCGGACGACAGCCTGATCAGCGTGCTCGTCAACACCGTGATCGAGGAATGGGGCCGCCCGCTCACCGATAACGAACTGCACGCCGAAATGATGGCGGATACCTTTGTCGGCGGCAGCGAGACGACCACCAACGCGCTGGCGGCGGGGATGAAGCTGCTGATCGAGAACAAGGACGTGTGGCACCAGCTCAAGTCCGATCCCGATCGCTACATGAAAACCTTTGTCGAAGAGGTGGTGCGGCTGGAAAGCCCGGTGCAATCGCTGATGCGCTTCGTGAAGGAGGAGACAGAACTGGCCGGGGTCACGATCCCGGCGGGCGCGATCGTCAATGTCCGCTTTGCCGCCGCCAATCGCGATGAGCGCGCTTTCGAATGCCCGGAGAAACTCGATCTCGACCGGCCCAAGGCGGGTAGTCACATGGGCTTTGGGTCAGGCACGCATCACTGCTTGGGCGCGCCGCTGGCACGCAGGGAACTGATCTGGGGCTTTACCGCCGTGGTCGAGCGGTTCGAGGACATGTGGTTCGCGCCAGGCAAGAACGATTTTGCCTATCACCCGCATTTCCTGCTGCGCTCGCTCAAGGAGCTGCACATCGAATTCGAGCCCAAGCGGCGCTAAGCGTTGGCTCGGGCCGCGCTGCGACCGGCGATATATCCGAATGTCAGCGCCGGGCCGAGCGTTCCGCCCGCGCCCGCATAGATCCCGCCGGTGGGGCAGGCGATGGCATTGCCCGCGCCGTAAAGACCGGGAATGGGTTTGCCGTCATGCCCCAGAATGCGGGCCGACCCATCGGTGCGCGCGCCGCCATTCGTGCCCAACAGGCCCATTCGGATCTCGACCGCGTAGAACGGCCCGCGCTCAATGGCACCCAGCGTTACCGCAGCCCCTTCATGCGTCCGGTCGCCATAGAAGTGATCGTAGGCGGATGTTCCGCGCTGGAAATCGGGATCGTGCCCGGCCTTCGCATGATTGTTGAAGCGCGCCACCGTAGCCTCCAGCGCATCAGCGGGAACTCCGATACGCCCGGATAGCGCCTCAAGCGTGTCGGCGCGCGTAACCCAGTCGGGCACCGGCTGCCCCGGAAGGCGCGGCCCGATCGGATAGCGATCAACATAATCCTGATCGAACACCAGCCACGCGGGCAGGTTGGGATAGTCATAGGTCTGCGGATCGAACTGGTGGAACGCGCCCGCCAGCGCGGAATAATTCGCCGCTTCGTTGCAGAACCGCTCGCCCTTGCGATTGACCATCAGCGAATGCGGCACCGTCCGCTCGATCAGCACGGGGGCGGCGCGCTGCTGCCCGCCGAATTGCGGGGCGGGCCATGGATTGTCGGGGATCACCAGCGTCGGCGCCCACCAGGCTTGGGTCATGTTGCCCAGCTTCGCGCCGCTCGCCATCGCCAGCTTCAGCCCCTCTCCCCGGGCAGTGGGTGGGGAGGCGGGCGCGTCCATCGGGCCGCGCAGGAACGTCTGGCGCATGTCTTCGTCCCATTCGAAGCCGCCGGTGGTGATGATGACGCCGCTATTCGCGCTTAGCGCATACGGCGCGCCCTCGCGTGTTCCCTCGATCCCGCAAATCCGGCCATCGCGCTGCACCAGCCGGTGCGTCTCGACATTCAGTACCGGCTCAATCCCGCGGACAAGGCACGCTTTGAGGAGACGCCCGACCATCGCCTGCCCGAACCCGCGTTCATTATTGGCGATGCGGCGCTGCAATTCTTCCGGCGGGACGATGCCGCTGCCCCCACCCAGAGGGGTTTCGCGCAGCATCATCGGCTTCAGTTCCTCGATTGCGGTAATCCGGCCCGCCCATTCGCCCAGTTCGCCCAGCGCAAACAGATCATGATCAAGCGCCCGCCCGCCTTCGGGTTTCGCGCCGGGCCGGTCGAGGTAATAGTCGGGATAGCCGTCAAGCAGCGCGACCTTGAGCGCATCGATCCCTTCGAGGAAGGCGAGCGCATCAGGGCCGCTGTCGACGAATGCCTGCAGCGTTTCATCCACCAGATCGCCGTGATCGAGCGCACGGAAATAGGCGAGCGCCTCATCGCGGCTGTCGACCATTCCGGCGGCGCGTTGGCGCGGATTGTCCGCCACCCAGATCACCCCGCCCGAAATCGCCCCGGTTCCGCCCACGCGGTCAAACCGTTCGATCAGCGCGACGCTCGCTCCGGCTTCGTGCGCCGCGAGCGCGGCGGTCATTCCGGCAGGGCCGCATCCAAGGATGATGATATCGGGATCGCTCATGGGCACATAGACGCTGCGCGCGGCCAATCGGGCAACCCGTCATTTTGGCAAGGTGCACAGCGCCCGTCCTCTCGCTACGCATCCTTGCAAAGGAGAGACGGCATGAAACTCGAAGGCAAGGTTGCAGCGATCACCGGCGGCACGGCGGGGCTGGGGCGCGGAATTGCAGAGGCATTCCTGCATGAAGGCGCGAAGGTGGCGCTGTTCGCCCGCAATCCCGAAAAGGGCGCGCGCGTGGTCGAGGAATTGCGCGTCGGGCGCGGCGGCAAGGACCGGGTGATCTTCGTGCCCGGAGACGTGATGAACCAAGCCGATGTCGAAGGCTTCATTGACAAGACCGTAGAGGCTTTCGGCACGCTCGACATCCTCGTGAACAATGCGGGCGGCGCGGGCGACCTTCAGCCGATGGTAAACCTGTCTGACGAGGCCTTTGACGAGGCGATGAAGTGGAACGTCTATTCCACCTTCTGGGCGACCCGCAGGGCCCTGCCGACAATGCTCGCCAAGAAGGACGGGCGGGTGATCAATATCTCGTCAATGGAAGGCAAGCACGGCAAGCCGGTGTTCACCGCCTATACCGCCGCAAAGCATGCGGTGAACGGGCTAACCAAAAGCCTGGCGCGCGAAGTCGGCGAACAGGGAGTGACCGTGAACGCCATCTGCCCCGGCCTGGTAGTCACCGACATCATCAAGAATAACGGGCCGGAAACCGCCAAGGCGATGGGCATGGAGTTTGACGACATGATCGCGATGTTCGCATCCGAAGCCGCGATCAAGCGCCCCAACAAGGTAGAGGAGATCGCTGCCATGGCGCTGCTGCTGGCGAGCAAGGAAGGGGCCGGGATTACCGGCGCGATGCTGAGCGTGGATGGCGGAACCGCGCAATACTGACGCGGATCAGGTTAGCCTTCCTGCAATTTCGCCATCGCAGCACCCACGGCGGCTTCGATATCCTTTGCCTGCGGATTGCCGCGCAGGGTCAGGCCGCCGTTGGGCTGGATGTTCTGCCCGGTGACAAAGGCATGATCGGTGCACAGCCACAGGCAGGCATGCGCCACATCCTCTGACGTGTTGAGCCGCCCAAGCGGATATTTCGGCATGAAGGCATCGACAAGGCCGGGCACCTGAAAGCTTTCCGAAGTCATCGGGCTTTCGGTGAAGGCCGGGGAAACCGTGTTGGCCCGAATGCCCAGATGGCCGAAATCATTGGCGACGCATTCGATCATCGCTTCGCCTGCCCGCTTGGTGCCGATGTAGGCCGCGTGATTGTTGATCAGCGCCTTGGTCGTCGCTGATGACAGCGAGATGATCGAGCCACCGGTCGGCTCCTGTTCGCCCATCACTTTGACGAAGGCTTGCAGGAAATGATGCACGCCCTTGAATTGCAGGTCGGTAATCTGGTCGAGCTGTTCCTGCGTGGTTTCCAGCAGGTTCGCCAGCAGGCCCCAGCCGGTGCAGTTGATCGCGGCGTCGACCCGTCCGTATTCCGCCTTGGCCTTCTGTGCGAGCGCGTGGACCTCGTCATGGCTGGTGATGTCGCACAGCGCGTAAGTGCCGCCGATTTCCTCCGCCAGCGCGGCGAGCGGGGCTTCCTTGCGCCCGGCCACCATCACCTTTGCGCCTTCGCTGGCGAACAGGCGGGCGATAACCTGCCCCATGTTGCCCACGCTTGCAGCCCCCAGAATGACTGCGCTCTTGCCTTCCAACTGGCCCATGAATTCTCTCCTGATCGAATTGCGCCCACCCTAGCCAGAGCGTGGCGGGTATGCCCTTCCCAAAAGTGTTCATTGTTCATCCCCGCGCGCTCTTGGATAGGGGCAGGGTATCAAGGGAGAGGCCAGCTATGTTCAGAGGACCAGCCGAAGACCGTCAGGCGATCGCCGAACTCAACGGAACCTATGCCGATGGCGTGGTGCGCAAAAGCGCGGCCACATGGGGCACCGTCTGGGCCGAAAACGCCACCTGGGATTTCTTCGGTAATCTATTCGAAGGCAGGGCGGCGATCGTCGGCTTCTGGGAACAGGCGATGAGCGGAATCGAAGCTGTCAGCTTCCACTGCGTGCCCTGCATGATCGAAGTCACTGGCGATACCGCCACTTCGCGCGTGCAGACGCAGGAAATCCTCCACATGAAGGACGGCAAGACCCGCGTTGTCGGCGGCCTTTACGAAGACGAATTGGCAAAGATCGACGGCGCGTGGGTGTTCACTCACCGCAAGTTCGGGATCGTCGCCGAATACAACCCGCAAGAAGGATAAACCGATGGCCAAGATTGTCATTGCCGCCCAGATCGACCTTGACCCCGCCCAGCGCGAAGAAGCGCTCAGGACTGCCAAGCCGCATATCGACGCCGCGCTCGCGCAGGACGGCTGCATCGCATACGACTGGAGCGCCGACGGGAACGATCCGGCACGCGTCAACGTGTTCGAGGAGTGGGAAAGCGAGGAAGCGTTGGCCCACCACTTCGCCAATGCGGCCTATGCCGGTATGCGCGATCACATCGGCCAGTTCGGGCTGACAGGCGCCGCCAGCAAGAAATACCGCGTCGATGCCGAAGGGCCGGTTTACAACGCCGAAGGTCAGGCGACCGAGGCGTTCGATTAGGCTGCTCGGAGCGATCCTCGCCGGGGGACAGGCACGCCGTTTCGGCAGCGACAAGGCGCATGCGCGCTACAACGGGTTCCGGCTGATCGATCTCGTATTCGATCATTTGAGCGCCCAATGCGAAGCAATCGTGGTGTGCGGTCGCGATGAACCGGGTTTTGACTGCATCCCCGATTTGCCCGAAGCCGGAATGGGGCCGCTCGGCGGATTGAACGCGGCTCTGCACCACGCTCGCGCACAGGGGTTCAGCCACGTGTTGAGCGCGGGGTGCGATGCCCCCAACCTGCCGCACGACCTCGCACAGACGCTTGCCGGTGACGGCGCGGCAATCGTGCAGAGCCAGCCGGTGGTGGGGCTATGGCCGGTCGAACTTGCCCCGGTGCTGGCCTCGTTCCTCGATGACGGCGGGCGCGCGCTTTATCGCTTTGCCGAAGGTGTAGGAGCGCGGCGGATCGCATTCGACCCGCCGCTGCTGAATGTGAACACTCCGGGCGATTTGCCGCCTACAGCTTGAGCATCTGTTTCCCGCGGTTCTTGCCGGTGAATAGCCGCTGGAGCGTGTCGGGCGCGTTTTCGAAGCCGTGCTGGATGTCTTCCTGATATTTCAGGCTGCCATCCTTGACGAACCCTTCGAGCCGCTTGCGGATGCCGGGGAATTCGCTGGCCCAGTCGAGCACGATGAAGCCCGCCATAGTCCCCCGGCGGAACACCAGGTTGAAGTAATTCTCCGGCCCGGCAGGCAGGCTGCCGGTTTCGTACCGGCTAATGCCGCCGCATATCACCACGCGGGCTCCGGTGGCGATGCAGGCGAGCATGTCGTTGAGGATTGCGCCGCCGACATTGTCGTAGATCACATCGACGCCGCGCGGACAAAGCTCCTTGATCTGCGCCTTCACATTGCCCGCCTTGTAATCGATGGCGGCGTCGTATCCGGCTTCCTTGACCAGCCATTCGCACTTTTCGGCGCCTCCCGCGATGCCCACGGCGCGGCACCCGGCGATCTTGGCGAGCTGGCCGACAATGCTGCCCGTCGCCCCGGCCGCGCCCGAGACAAGCACGGTATCCCCGGCAACCGGCTTTCCGACCTTGAACAGCCCGCAATAGGCCGTCAGCCCGGTCGTCCCCAGCACCGAAAGCACGGCGGTGGGCGACAGGTCGGTTTCGACCTTGGTCAATTCCTTGCCGTCGGTGACGAGATATTCGGTCCAGCCGGTCGTCCCGAACACAAAGTCGCCGACTGCGAATTTGCCGCCATTGCTTTCGACCACCTCGCAAATGCCGCTGCCGCGCATCACGTCGCCGATCGCCATCGGCGCTACATAGTCGGCGATGTTTTCCATCCAGCCCTTCTGCGCAGGATCAAAGCCGAGATAGCGGGTTGCCAGCACCATTTCCCCCGGGCCCGGATCGGGCAATTGGGTTTCGGCCAGCTTGAAATCATCTTCGGCGATACCCCGGCCGCGCGGATGTCCGTTCAAAAGCCATTGGCGGGTGGTGGTTGGCATGGGTGTTTCTCCTTCGCCGCCTCTAATGCGCACCTCACCCCAATGCCTCCACGGACAAAAGTGTCAGTCGCTGCACGGCGGCGCTCTGGTATCTCTTGCAGCAAGGAGAGAAGTCATGGCTGTCGAGACTCACAAGACGTTTTGCCGTTTCTGCCACGCCAATTGCGCGATGGAAGTCGATGTCGAGGTGACCAAAGCCGGGCGCAAAGTCATCGAGGTACGCGGCGATCCCGATGATCCCGCTTTCGGTGGATACACCTGCCTGAAAGGGCGCGAGCTGCCGGATTCGCACAATGCGGAACATCGCCTGCATCACAGCCTGGTGCGCAATGCCAATGGCGAGTTTCAGGAAACCGCCATGCCAGATGCGCTCGCCCATGTGGCAGAGACGATCCGCCGCGTGATCGACGAACACGGGCCGCACGCGGTTGCCGTGTTCATGGGATCGGGCGGGTATCAGAACAGCGCCGCCATGGCCGCCTCGCTCAGCTTCGCGCAGGCAATCGGCACGCGCAATTTCTACACCTCGGTGACGCTCGATCAGCCCGCCAAGGTGTTCACCACCGCACGTTATGGCAAATGGATGGGCGGCCCGAACACCTTTTCGGAAAGCGATGTCGCGCTTCTCGTCGGCAACAACCCCATTGTCTCGCACTATTCCCCGCCGGGCGGCGTTCCGCCGTTCAGCCCGTCGCGCCGCATCCGCGATCGCAAGGCCGAAGGGATGAAGGTGATCGTCGCCGACCCACGTGAAAGCGATGTGGCGCGGCTGGCGGACATATACCTGCCGGTAAAGCCGGGCGAAGACCCCGCGCTGCTCGCCGGGATGCTCAACGTGATCATTTCCGAAGAGCTGTATGATCGCAATTTCGTCTCCGCCCATGTCGACGGGTTTGAAGAACTCGCCGAAGCGGTGAAGCCGATGACGCCCGAAGTGGCGGCAGAGCGCGCCGGGGTGGACAAGGATCAGCTGGTCGCCGCCGCGCGGATGTTTGCTGGCGGATCGAAAGGCTGCGCCGTCACCGGCACCGGTCCCGAAATGGCGGGCAACGGCACGCTGACCGAATATCTCGTCACCTGCCTCAACACCGTCTGCGCCCGGTTCAAGCAGGAGGGCGAAAAGGCCGCGATCCCCGGTGTCTTCACCAACATCAACGGCCCCCGCCGTGCGCAGGTCGGCCCGCCGATGCCGATGTTCGGCGCGGAAGGCATGGCGAAATCGCGCTTTCGCGGGCTCGGCCAGCTTGGTTTTGAAATGCCGTGCAATGTGCTGGCGGACGAAATCCTCACCCCCGGCGAAGGCCAGATCCGGGTGCTGATATCGGTCGGTGGCAATCCGGTGGTGGGCTTCCCCAACCAGCAGAAGATGGTGCGCGCGCTCGACGATCTCGACCTGTTCGTGCAGATCGACCCGTGGATGAGCGCCAGCGCAAAGCGCGCCGGTGTCGTGCTCGCCCCGTCGCAATGCCTTGAGCGTGAAGACATCACCAACCTGTCAGAATGGTGGCACGAAACCGCCTATGCCCGCTACGTCGAAGCGCTCGCGACGCCTCCGGGTGACGTGATCGACGAATACGAGATGTTCTGGACTTTGGCCCATCATCTGGGCGTGCAGATGAACCTTGCGGGCGGGCCGTTGCCGATGGATCGCAAGCCGTCGAAGGAGGAATTCCTCGATCTGATGACAGCCGGTTGCATTGCCCCGCCCAGCCAGGTGCGCAAGGATGCGCAGGCGGCAGGCGGCGCGGCGGTGGTCTATGAAGACAAGCACCCCGTCGTCGGCCCGGTGGAGGAAAGCGAATTCAACCGCTTCAACCTTGCCGCAGGCGACATGCCCGCCGAATTGCTGCGCTATGCCGACAATCCGGCGGCGCGGGCGGGTTACGAATTCAAGCTGATCAGCCGCCGTTCGAAAACGCGCTTCAACTCGATCGGGCACCCGCTCAAGAAGCTGCGTGAAAAGACGACGACCAACCCGGCCTATATCCACCCGGACGACATTGCCGCGCTGGGGCTGGAAGAAGGCGGGATTGTCGAAATCACCAGCCCGCACGCCACGATTCATGGCGTGGTCAAGGCGAGCAACAAGGTGCGCCGTGGCCTCGTGTCGATGGCGCATGCCTATGGCGATGCCGACGCGTCGAAAGAGGATGTGCGCGAGCGCGGCTCTTCGACCAACCGTCTGACCAGCGACGAGGTGGATTACGATCCGATCACCGGACAGGCGCTGCAAAGCGCGATCCCGGTGAAGCTTGTCGCTGCCTGACCCGTAACGAACAAAAGGAATTCCCATGCCCGAAAACCGGCGCTTCCTCCTCCAGCGTCGCCCCGATGGCGAACCTGTCGCGCAAGACTTCGAGCTTGTTACCGAGCCGACGCCCGAACTGGCGGAGGGGCAATTCCTGATCCGCAACCATTATGCCTCGCTCGATCCGGCGATGCGCGGATGGATGGACGCGGGTGGGAATTACATGCCGCCGATCCCCCTGGGCGATCCGGTGCGCGCCAGCACCATCGGCGTGGTCGAGGAAAGCCGCGCCGACGGGTTCGAAAAGGGTCAATGGGTGATGGGCCTCAACGCGCTGGAGGATTATTCTATCGGAGTCGCGGGCGGCTTCACCCAGCCGATCGACCCGTCACTGGTGCCGAGCGTCACCAATTACCTCTCGATCTTCGGCGCGGTCGGGATGACGGCGTATTTCGGTTTTCTGGAGGTGTGCGAACCCAAGCCGGGTGAAACCGTGCTGGTATCGGGCGCGGCGGGCGCGGTCGGCAGCCTTGTCGGACAATTGGCGAAAATCCACGGTTGCCGCGCTGTCGGCATTGCCGGCGGCCCGGCGAAGTGCGCTCGGCTGACGGAGAAATACGGCTTTGACGCAGCGATCGACTATCGCGGCAAGGATGAGGCCGCGCTGACCGCCGCGATAGCCGAAGCCTGCCCGGACGGGGTCGATGTGATCTTCGAAAACGTCGGCGGGATCATCCTTGATGCCGGGCTGATGAACCTCAACCTGCATTCGCGGGTCGGGCTGTGCGGCCTGATCAGCGAATACAACACCGAGCCGCGCGGCATCCGCAACCTGTGGCAGCTGATCGTAAAGCGCGCGCATATCCGCGGCCTGCTGGTGGCGGATTATGTCGAACGTTTCGGCGAAGGCGCGGTGAAGATGGGCGAATGGGCCGCTGCCGGCAAACTCACCATCGACGAACATGTCGATGAAGGGCTGGAACATGCTTTCGACAGCTTCATGCGGCTGTTTGCCGGGACCAATGACGGCAAGATGATCCTCAAGATCGCCTGATGGGATCGCTGCTCGTCCTGTCCGGTGGCCATCCCTACGAGGAAGGACCGTTCGACGAGCTGATCCATGCACTCGGCAATTGGGACGTCACCCATCTGGTGCACCCCGAAGCGGAGCAGAAGGTCGCCGAGGGGGCGCTGAACCTTGCCGACGCGCTGCTGTTCTACGACATGGGCGGGTACACTTTCGCCGATGGGGCGGTGGCGGTGCAAGAGCCCTCGCAAGCCTTCCGCAAGGCGATCACGCAGCGGTTCCTGTCAGGAAAAGGCGCGGTGGCGATGCATCATGCGCTGGCCGGGTGGGCCGATTGGCCGGAATGGCACGAATGGCTGGGCGGGCAGTTCCACTACCAGCCCGGAAAGCACGGCCCGGATTCCGGCTATCGTCACGATGTGGCCTACGAAGCGCGTATCGTGGCCAGCCATCCGGTGACGCAGGGCCTGCCCGAAGGCTTCCCGGTTACCGACGAGTTGTATCTCTGCCCGATCGATGAAAGCGCGATCACGCCATTGGCACGCGCCGAGGGGTTCGGTTTCACACGCGACAATTTCTACTCGGCGGCAAATGCGGTCGCGGGCGAGATGTTCAGCCGGGACGGCTGGGATCACCCTCAGGGCAGCAATTGCGTCGCCTGGGAAAGCCGGACCTGCCCCGCCCCGCTCGTCTATCTGCAATTCGGCGACGGGCCCGATACCTATGCCAACCCGCATTTGCGCCGGATGCTCGCACAAGCGCTCGAATACACTTCAGGAGGAAACGCATGACCCCGATCGAAACCATCGAAGCCTTTATCGCTGCCTGGGACGAATATGATCTGGAGAAGATCTATTCCTTCATGGCCGAGGACATCGAATGGAGCGACATCCCGCTTTCCACGGTGAACGGGATTGCGCAGGTCCGGGCCAAGATGGACGGTTTCCCCGGCGTCGAAGCCTGCGGGTTCGAAACCCACCATATCGCCGCCAATGGCAATGTCGTGCTGACGGAACGGACCGACTGGTTCCAGATGAAGGGGCGCAAACGCTCGATCCGGGTGATGGGCACCTTCGAATTGAACGACGAGGGCAAGATCGCGCGCTGGCGCGACTATTTCGACAGCGCCGAATTCGTCCGGGAATTCGGCGATCTGGCGGGTGGCTAAGCGTCGCGGCAGCCTTTTGACGCCATGCAGATGACGCAACCCTAACACATTCGCGCATCGCGCTGGCGGGCGGGGAGTGGCTAGAAATCAGGCTCGAAATTCCTCGCGATGGGAGCCGCCCGCATGAACAAGCCCGAAGCCATCAAGGACGCGCACATCTTCGCGCCGGAAACGCTGCTTGATCCGTTCGACTACTACCGCGCGATCCACGATGCCGGGATCGCGATCGAGCATCTGCCGGAAATGAACACCTATGTTGTCTACAGCTACGACCTGTGCAGCGAGGCCAACACCAAGCCCGAGGTGTTCTCGAACGATTTTACCGCTCTGATGGGGCGCGAGGAGGATGAGGAGATCAACGCCATCCTCGCCGAAGGCTGGCCGGACGAACCCACCCTTTTGACCGCCGATCACCCCGTCCACACCCGCAACCGCAAGCTGGTCAACCTCGCCTTTTCCGCGCCGCGCGTGAACGCGATCGAAGGGACGATGCGCGAAAAGAGCGTCAGCCTGATCGAAGCCTTCGCCGACAAGGGTGAGTGCGAGTTCGTCGAGGAATTCGCGATCCCATTGCCGGTGTTCATGATCGCCGGGCAGATCGGGCTCGACAAGGATCCCAAGCAGGTGAAGATGTGGTCGGATGCGGCGGTCGACCGGTTCAGCCAGATGGTCGATCACGAACGCAAGAAGGAATGCGCCCGCAGCCTGGTCGAATACCAGCATTACATGAAAGGCCTGATCGACGATCGCCGCGCCAATGGCGGGGACGATCTGCTGACCGATCTGGTTGAAGCGCGGGTCGAAGGCGAAAAGCCGCTGACCGATCCGGAGATCATGTCGATCATGCAGCAATTCATGGTGGCGGGTAACGAAACCACCACTTCGACGCTGGCGGGCGGGCTGTTGCAGCTTATCCGCAATCCCGAACAGATGGAAAAGGCCAAGGCCGCAGCCGGCGGACGCGATCCAAAGCTGATCGGCAACCTCGTCGAAGAGGCGCTGCGTTACGAAACGCCGACAGCGGGGATGTGGCGCATCGTCAAGCAGGACACGCGGCTGGGCGATACCGACATTCCGGCAGGGGCCATCGTGCAACTGCGCTATGCCGCGGCCAACCGCGATCCGAAGAAGTTCGAAAACCCCGACAAGTTCGACATCGAACGCACCAATGCCCGCGCGCATCTGGCGTTCGGCAAGGGGCCGCACATGTGCGTGGGCAACATGCTCAGCCGCAAGGAAATGCTGGTCGCCTTCGACGAGCTGCTGGAACGGCTCGACAATTTCGCTGTCGCCGATCCGGACGGGATCAAGGTCCTGCCCAACATCCTGCTGCGCGGCGTGACCCGCCTGCCAATCACCTTCACCAGGAAGGGCTGAATCCCGTGAATTTCGATCTGTCCGAAGAACAGGAAATGTTCCGCAGCTCGGTCGAGCGGTTCGCCGCGCCGATCGATGTCGAGGCGCGCCGCCGCTTGCGGCTGTCGCCCACTGGCTATGATCGCGGGCGCTGGAGCCAGCTTGCAGAGATGGGCCTGATCGCGCTCTCCGCGCCCGAGGATGCGGGCGGCATGGGCGGTTCCGCCATCGATCTTGCGCTGGTGGCAGAAGCCATCGGCAAGGCCAATTCGCCCGATCCCTGGCTGGAGCACGGCGTGGTTCCCGCTTTGCTGCTGGCGGCAGGCGGGGGTGAGGCGTTGCTGGAGCCGGTGTTGAGCGGAGAGACAATCGCGACCCTCGCCTGGGCCGAACGGGCGCAACGCTACAATCTCGAACCGGCCGCCACCGTCGCCGAATACACCGGGGACCGTTTTACGCTGTCGGGTGAAAAGACGTTCGTGATGGGCGCGCTGCTGTCCGACCTGTTCCTCGTCACCGCAAAGGCCGGATCGCAAACCGCCTGTTTCGTGGTGCCGCGCGATGCCGAAGGTGTCGAAGTGCGCGCCTATCGTCTGGCGGACGGCAGCATTGCCGGCGAACTGCGGCTGACGCGCGTGCAACTGGACAAGGCGGCGCGGCTCGATCTCGATCTTCCCGCGATTGAAGCGGTTATTTCCGATGTCCGGACCTATGCCGCCGCAGAGATGGTTGGTCTGGGCCAACGGCTGCTCGACGATACGCTCGCCTATGTGAAGGAGCGGGAGCAATTCGGGGCGGCAATCGGGACGTTTCAGGCGCTCCAGCACCGGCTGGTCGAATGCTACGTCCGGATCGAGCAGTGCCGTTCGATGCTGTATCGCGCCGCGCTGACCGATCGCGGCGATGCGCAAGAATGGCAGCGTGCCTCTGCCGGGGCGAAGGCTTTCATTGGCGAGAATGTCGACGCGATCGCGCGCGAAGCGGTGCAGATGCACGGCGGCATGGGGATCACCGACGAACTGGCAATCGGCCACGCGATGAAGCGGGTGATGGTGCTCGCCCGGCTGTTTGGCGACACCGATGCCGCGCTGTCCGAATACGCGCAGGCAGCCTGACAAGAACTAGGGACAGGAGCCGAAATGGGCCAGAAAATCGATCCGAACCTGTGGAGCGACGATCCGCAACCGCACCTGATGGGCGGCAGGCTGCCTTCGGGCGAAATCGTGTTCCCGATGCCGCAGGGTGACGCGGCGAAGGATGTCGAACCCTACAAGCTGTCACGCCACGGCAGACTGTGGTCGTGGACCTCGCAGGGGTTCCTTCCCAAGGAGCCTTACGAAGGCCCCGGTTCCGGCCCCGATCAGGGACCGCCCGATTTCGTGCCCTTTCTGCTCGGCTATATCGAGCTGCCGGGCGAAGTGATCGTCGAAAGCTACATCGTCGATGCGAAGCTGGAAGACCTTCATCTCGACATGCCGATGGAGTTCTGCGTGGTGCCGTTCAACGACACGCACGACACCTTCGCCTTCCGCCCCATCGCCTCTTCACAGGAGAAAGCCGCGTGAGCGAGAATGTCTATATCATCGGCGCAGGCATCCATCCCTTTGGCCGCACCGACGAACGATCGGGCCGCGAACAGGGCGTCTATGCCGTGCGCGAGGCGTTGAAGGACGCGGGGCTCGAATGGGCCGACATGGAATGCGCCTATGGCGGCAGCGCGGCGGCGGGCAATGCCGATATCATGGTCAACGAGCTGGGCCTGACATCGCTGCCCTTCACCAATGTCGCCAATGGCTGCGCCACCGGCGGCAGCGCGCTGGTTTCGGCGCAAATGGCGATTGCAAGCGGGATGTATGACCTCGCTCTGGCGGTGGGTTTCGACAAGCACCCACGCGGCGCCTTCAACGCCAAGCCCGCCGATTACGGCCTGCCCGAATGGTACGGCCAGACCGGCATGATGCTGACCACGCAGTTCTTCGCGCTGAAGATCCAGCGTTACATGCAGTTGCACGGGATCAGCCGCACGACGCTCGGCCGGGTGGCGGAAAAGGCGTTCATCAACGGCGCCGTCACTCCGCATGCATGGCGGCGGAGCGAAATCGATCTCGACACGATCATGAACGCGCCGATGATCAATGATCCGCTGACCAAGTTCATGTTCTGCGCTCCGGCGGAGGGCGGTGTTGCCCTGATCCTCGCGAGCGAGAAAAAGGCGAAGGAGCTGGGCGCGCTCAATAACAATGGCGCGGTGAAGATTTCCAAGATCGCGGTGCGGACCCGTCCGCCTGACAGCTTCGAGGTGTTTCAGGCGGGTGTCAGCGTGAAGGAAGGCGGCAAGCCGACCGTGCTCGCGTCAAAGGCCGCGTTCGAAGGTGCCGGGATCGGCCCCGAAGACATCGAAGTCGCGCAGTTGCAGGACACCGAAAGCGGCGCGGAAATCATGCACATGGCCGAAAACGGCTTCTGCAAGGATGGCGATCAGGAAGAATGGCTCGCCAATGGCTGGTCGCGGCGCGACGGAAAGCTGCCGATCAACACCGATGGCGGATGCCTCGCCTGCGGGGAACCGATCGGCGCATCGGGCCTGCGGCAAGTGTACGAGAATGTCGAGCAGCTGCGCGGGCGCGCGGGCGAACGGCAGGTGATCAAGGCCCACGGCGGCGCACCAAAGACGGGATACAGCCACGTCTACGGCGCACCGGGGCTTTCGGCAGTGGCGATTTTGGAGCGTTAAATGGGCAAGATGACAGGCAAGGTGGCGCTCGTCACCGGCGGCGCGGAAGGGATCGGAGCCACGGTCGGCCGGATGATCGTCGCCGAGGGCGGACAGGTTCTGCTGTGCGACATACAGATCAAGAAAGCGCGCCAGCTGGCGGACGAGCTGGGCGACAATGCCGAAGCGTTCGAGCTCGACGTGCGCAATCTCGATCAATGGCACGCAGCGGTGAAATTCGCGCAGGAGCAGTTCGGCAAGCTTACCGTGCTGTGCAACATCGCGGGGATTTCAGAGCCGGGCAATGTGCCCGAAGGCGCGCTCGACGTTTGGGAACGCACGATCGATATCAATCTCAACGGCCCCTATTACGGAATGCGCGCGGCGATCCCGGCGATGGAGGCGAGCGGCGAACCCTGTGCCATCGTCAACATCGGGTCGATGATCGCGATGCGCCCTGCCGCTTTCGTTGCGGCCTACAGCGCCTCCAAATCCGGCCTTCGCGGTCTTACGCAGAGCGTTGCGCTCGATTGCGCCGAACGCGGCGTGCCGATCCGCGCCAACATGGTTCACCCCGGCGCGATCCGCACCCCGATGTATGAACGCTACAAATATTCGGGCGCGGACACGCCGGAGAATATCGAGACGAACTTCGCCGCCACCCACCCGATGAACCGCATCGGCGAGCCGGATGAAGTGGCCAAGGCGGTGGTGTTCCTCGCCAGCGACGAAGCGAGCTTTACCACCGGCTGCGATTTCACCGTCGATGGCGGCGGCAGCATCAGGAGCTGACGGATATGGGCGAACAACCGGCAAAACGCATCGACGCGCATTTCATCGCTGCGGGCAAGTATCACGATATCGACTATCCGCGGCTGGAAGTGCTCAAGCTGCTGGCCGAACACCCGCATATCCGCACCACTGTCGCCTGCGATTATTCGGGGCTGGAGCGGCTGGACCAGTGCCGTTTCCTCGTAACCTACACTTGCGACCTGATGCCGACCGAGGAACAGGCGAAGCAGCTTCGCGCGTGGCTGGAAGCGGGCGGCAAGTGGCTGGCGCTGCACGGCACCAATTCGATCCTCGTCTTCACCGAGGACGGGCTGGTCGATGCGCCGGAAAACCGCCCTGACGTGTTCGACATGCTCGGCACCCAGTTCAAGGCGCACCCCCCGATCGGCCCGTTCGAAGTCGAAGTGGTGAACAAGGATCACGAACTGACCCGCGGGATCGACAATTTCGAAGTGGTGGACGAGCTGTACCTGTCCAAGACCACCGCCGAAATCGACACGCTGATGCAGACCACTTTCGAAGGCGAAGCGACCGGCTTTGTCGACGGGCAATGGGACAAGACGGCGGTGCCGATCCTCTACACCCGCGACATCGGCGCCGGGCGGATCGTCTACAACACGCTGGGCCATTGCCGCGGCCATTACGACCTGCCGGGAATGCAGGATTTCTACCCGCACAAGGAAATGTGCGCCTGGAATTACGATGTTTATTACGATCTTCTGCGCCGCTCGATTGGCTGGGCGATGCGGGAAGACTGAAGGACACAGCCAATGGATATGACATTCTCCCCCGAAGACATCGCGTTTCGCGAAGAAGTGCGCGATTTCCTCGCTGAAAAGCTGCCGCAGCACCTGCGCGATGGTGCCCGGCGCACGCCCGGCGTGTTTGTCGAACCCGACATCGGGATGGAATGGCACCGCATCCTGAATGAAAGAGGCTGGGTCGCCCCGCACTGGCCCAAGGAAGACGGCGGAACCGGCTGGACCCCGACGCAGAAATTCATCTTCGAAAAGGAATGCGCGCTGGCCGGAGCGCCCGCCCTCGCCATCCTCGGCCTGCGACTGGTCGGCCCGGTGATCTGCGCTTTCGGCACGCCCGAACAAAAGGCGCGCTTCCTGCCGCGCATCCTTTCTGGCGACGATTACTGGTGCCAGGGTTATTCCGAGCCGGGTAGCGGATCGGACCTTGCCAGCCTCAAGACTTCGGCCCGGTTGGAAGGCGACGAATATGTCGTCAACGGTTCGAAAATCTGGACCACCCACGCGCATCACGCCAACTGGATCTTCGCGCTGGTGCGCACCGATCCCACGGTGAAGAAGCAGGCGGGCATCACTTTCCTGCTGCTGCCGATGGACCAGCCGGGGATCGAGGTGACGCCGATCCATTCGATGTCGGGCGATCACGAAGTCAACGCGGTGTTCTTCACCGACGCACGCACTCCGATCGAAAACCGTATCGGCGAGGAAGGCCAGGGCTGGACCATCGCCAAGTTCCTGCTTGAAAACGAGCGCGGCGGATCGTGCTTTGCCCCGCGCCTGTTGCAGAGCATCGACAAGCTGGCGGAGCTGGCGGAAACGCAGCCTTCGGGCGTCAACGGGGCGATCGCGCATGATCCGCGCTTCCGCGACCGGCTGGCGCGCACCCGGCTTGAGGCGGAAGCGCTCGAATTCACCGAACTGCGCATCCTTGCCGAACTGGCGAAGGGCCGCTCACCCGGGCCGCAAACCTCGCTGGTCAAGATGCTAGGGGCGAACATCGGGCAGGCGGTCGATACGCTGCGGCTCGAACTGCTTGGCCCCGACGCGCTGCAATTGCCGCTGGAGCGCCCGCTTTACGGCAATGAAGCGCCCGAGCCGGTGGGCAGCGAAATGGCGCAGACTGCCATGGGCCGCTATCTCAACAATCGCGCCGCGACGATCTTTGGCGGATCGGACGAAGTGCAGAAGAACATCATAGCCAAGACCGTCCTCGGTCTCTGAGAGGGAAGTACCAATGGACGTATCGAAGCTGATGTTCCGCGATGGCCTAATGGATGGCCAGCGGATCCTTGTCACCGGCGGGGGAACCGGGCTGGGCCGTGAAATGGCGGAAGGTTTCCTGAAGCTGGGGGCAACCGTCTACATCTGCGGCCGCCGCCAGAACAAGCTGGACGAAACCGCCGCCGAATTGATGGCCGCGCATGGGGGCAAGGTTGTCGCCCATGCCTGCGACATCCGCGATGCGGACGCGATTCACGCCATGGTCGATGCAATCTGGGCCGATGGCGGCGCGCTTACGGGCGTGGTCAACAACGCGGCGGGCAACTTTATCAGCCGGACCGAAGACCTTTCGGTCAACGGCTTCAACGCGATTGCCGATATCGTGATGCGCGGCACGTTCTACGTCACGCTCGACATCGGAAAACGCCTGATCGCCGAAGGCAAGAAAGCGAGCTTCCTCTCGATCCTCACCACCTGGGTGTGGTCGGGCAGCGCCTTCGTGGTGCCTAGCGCGATGAGCAAGACCGCGATCAACGCCATGACGCAAAGCCTTGCGACAGAATGGGGCCGCTATGGCCTGCGCTTCAACGCCATCGCGCCGGGGCTTTTCCCGACCAAGGGCATGAGCGCGCGTTTGTCCCCTGGGGGACAAGGCGGGAATTCCAAGAACGATCTCAACCCGATGGGCCGCGCAGGCGAAATGCACGAACTGGCGAACCTCGCAGTGTTCCTGATGGGACCGGGCGCGGAATATGTGAACGGGCAGACCATCGCGATCGACGGCGCAGGCTATCAGGCCAATGGCGGGACATTCTACCCCATGCTCCACGCGCTGGGCGATGCCGAATGGGAGCAGATGCGCGCGATGATCAAGGGCACCAACGAGAAGGACAAGGCGGACCGCGCGACCGGATAAGGCAGCGCGAATAGCCCAGTCAGAAATCGTCTTCTTCGACGGCTTGTGTCTCGAGGAAGTGCAAGCCCAGCATCAGGCCGTCGACCCAGACGACTTCGCACCAGACCTTGCGGTCTTCCCAGGCGAGCAGCCCTGTCTTGTCCCTGACCGGTCGCCTGACGAGGATTTTTGCACCGGTCGCGGACACATCCTTGATCAGGACAGGCTGCGTCCGGCTCGGGGTAAGCAGCGTTCCCATGATCTCTACGGACCGGCGCCTCGCCTGTCTCCGACCGATCAAATTGTCGATATCGCTCACAAATCGATCCCAAACTAAGGCTGCGGCTCCTCCTCTAACCGAGACAGTCTTAGAAAGGGTAAACCGACGGTCGATTACTCCGCTTCGGCCAGTGCCTGCGCGGTCTTGTAATCAGGCTTGCCGTTGTTGAGCCTGAGCGACTGATGCGTCATCACGTAAAGGCGTGGAATCTTGTAACCCGCCAACCCGGCGCGGGCACAGGCGTCGAGCGCGTCCTCGGACACTTCGCCCTCCGGCTGCACCACCGCGACAACTTTCCGGCCAAAGCGCGGATCGGGCAGGCTGACGACGCGCACGTCCTTGACGCCCGGATGCTCCAGCAGCACCGCCTCGACCTCTTCGGGGAAGACTTTCTCGCCGCCGGTGTTGATGCACATGTTGTCGCGGCCGATGAATTCCATGCTGCCGTCCGCCGCCCAGCGCGCGCGGTCCCCCGTCATCAGCCAGCGTTTGCCGTCGATTTCGGGGAAGGTCTGGCGGTTCTTTTCGTCCTCGCCCAGATAGCCGAGCGGCAAGGGCCCGGTGCGCGCGACGATGCCGACGCCTTCGCTGCCCTTGGGAATCTCTTTCAGGTTTTCGTCGAACAGCTTTGTCTCGCGCCCCGGCAAGGGCTGGAACTTGCCCCCGCCCGTCGATCCTTGCGCGGTGGTGATGACGATCCCGGTGCCGCTGCTTTCCGACGATCCCAGCGCATCGATCACCACCAGCGCGGGATTGTGCGCGATCAGCCGTTTCTTGAGATGTTCGGAGAACACCGCGCCTGACGATGTCACGCTGCGCAGGCTGGCAATCGCCTCTGCGGCGTCGGCACGCGCATCCAGCCGATCGGCCAGCGGCAGGGCAAAGGCATCGCCGACGATGAAAACACCCCGCGCGCCCAGCCGCTTCACTTCGTCAATCGCGATGTCGGCGTCAAACTTGTGCGCGGGTAACAGCGCCAGCGTGCCGCCTTTCAGCAGGTGGATCACAGCGGTGAACTGCCCAGCCCCGTGCATCAGCGGGCTGAGCAGCAGCAGCGGCGAAGTGCTTGCGGGGTGATCCGGCCCGATCCTTGCCGCTTCCTCCAGCTGCGCTTCCAGCGAAGTCGCGACAAAGGGCGGTTCGCCAAAGCCGCGCTGCCATACCGAAATGCTGAAAGCCTGCCATGCTTCCACCATCGGCCACATCACCGCCTTGGGCATGCCGGTGGTGCCGCCCGTTGCCGTCAGGAACAGCGCCTGTGGATCGTCATGGATCGCGAAGCCATCAGGCAGCGGGGTTGCTTGCAGCGCGTCCCATTCCGCCCCGCCGACATCCACCGTCAGCGCATCAGGCGCCATTGCTTCGCGCGCCAGATCGGCAAAATCGCTTTCGGTGAACAGCGCCTTCAGTCCGAACCGGGCGAAGATGTCCGCAAGCTCGCGCTCCTTGTAATGGTAATTCACATTAACCGGGACGACGCCCGCTTTCACGCAGCCGAAATAGGCGAGCATGTAGTCGGGATTGTTGCGCAGCATCTGCCCGGCAATGTCGCCCGGCTGCAAACCATGCGCCCTGAGGCCGGCAGCAATCGCATCGGTGCACGAATCGAATTCGCCCCAGGTGACGATCCGCTCCCCATGAATCAGCGCCGGACGCGCCGAATCGATACCCTGAGCCAAGGCTTTCAGCGCGATTCCGAAATTCTCGCCCGCCCAGAAGCCATCCTGCCTTAACATGGTCGCAATCTCCGTTAGAGTAGCCGTGCCTAACCAGCGATAAAGTGCATTGCCCCTACGTAAAGTATGAGGCGACTCGCGCGAAATAAGATAGTCTGGTCGGACGGGAGCAAGAGGAGAGGAGTGAGCCTTATCATGGCCACCAATGTCGTTGAACTTCGCACGCCGAACGGCACCGAGAATCTCGAGCAATTGCTGGAACAGGTGACGATCACCTGCCCCGAAGACATCCACGATGCCGCCGTCAATCTGGCCCGCATCGCGCAGGAGCGGGGGATGCAGGTCGCCGTGTGCGACGACATCTCCTCCAAGGAACCGATGATCGACGCCGACGGCACGATCCTGAATGCCGACATCTTCCGCTGGCTGGACGATGGCGCTCGCTGGTGGGAGGATCATCGCCTCGCGCTGCATTCGCCATTGCCGCGCGCCTGCCGCTATGAAAGCGAACCGTTCTGGGTGAACCGCCACGGCTTCAACCTGAAATGGCGCAATTCCTATCTCGAGGAAATCGACCTCGCCGATTTTGAAAAGCGTTCGCTGTGCAAGGCGGCGATCGTCATCCCGACGCACCTGCCGTTTGGCCAGATTTCGGCCAGCAGCTTCATCAGCATGGACCACGACAAGGAAGACCTGTCGGAAGAATACGCGCTTTACGGCACGCTGTTCGGGCATCTGATCCGCCGCTTCGTCGCCGGTTATGTGCAGGCGAACCGCACCAAGCGGCGCATCCCTTCGGATTGCGTGCTGTCAAAGCGCGAGGTCGAATGCCTGCGCTGGGCGGCGATCGGCAAGACCGACAAGGAAATCAGCATGATCCTTGATCGCAGCCACGCGACGATCCGCTATCACATCCACCGCGCGGGCGAAAAACTCGACAGCGTCAACCGCGCGCAGACGATTTTCAAGGCAGGCCAGCTGGGCTATCTGGGGGCGTCGTCCTAGGGTTTTCGAAGGCGCATCTGCGCTTTCATCCTCGCTAGACGTGCGTTGCTGCGCACCGCACCCGCTGCGGGCGGGCAGTCGCCCTTGCGACGCGTTCAGCGTCGAAGCAGCGCATTTGACGAATATTTGCAGATCGGTTGCGTAGCAACCGCAAGGCCACGCGGCCGCCCCGCAGGTGCCCGAGCGTAGCGAGGAGCAGCACCGAGGACGAAGGCGCATCCGCGCCTTCGATAAATCAAAGCTTACGCAACGGTTCGCTGCCGTCCCAGCTTTCACACGCGGCCTTGATGATGGCGAACAGGTCCGGCCCGTCCTTGGCCTGCTGGAGGATTTCGACCAGCCCGCCCGGACCGCTGCCGGGATTGACATAGATCACTTCGCTGGCACCAAAGCGCCCTTCGACCATCACCTCGGCGCCGGCATCGGCACACACCCTGCGCGCCTCGGCGATGTCGTCCACCAGAATGCAGACATGGTGCAGCCCGTTGCCGGTCGATCCGTATTCGCCGCGATAGATCGACGGGTGATCGTCGCGCGGGCGGATCAGTTCGATCTGGATATCCCCCCAATAGGCGAGCGCGAGGTCGAACACCGCATCGGTCGGCTGGCCGCGGTATTTCATTCCCTCAAGATGGATGCCCTCGATCAGGTGGAACGGCCCCACGCCGATCGTTCCCGTCCAGTGCGCGACGGCGGCGTCGAAGTCCTCGGGCACGAAAGCCAGCTGCATGATCTCGCCCAAAGCCGCAATTTTCCCCGACAGCGCCATCGATCCTCTCCAATCCGATAGGGTGACCCGGCTGATAACCTGTGTGATATTCTCCCGACGGAACACTGCACAAAGTGCGAGTAAGGATCGAGAGAGGGACCCATGAACGATATCAAGGACGTCAACCGCGAGGATCGCTGCCCCGGCATCAGCTACACCGACATGCTGAACGGTGACACGCGCACCCCGCCCGATTACCTGTTCGAGGAAACGACCATCGAAATGGGTGACGATCCGATCCCGGTCGAACCCTATATTTCCGAAGATTTCGCCCGGCTCGAACGCGAGAAGATGTGGCCCAATGTCTGGCTGTTCGCCGCGCGCGAGGACGAAATGCCCGATCCTGGCGACACGGTGGTGTTCGAAATCGCGGGCAAGAGCTTCCTGCTGATCCGCCAGAAAGACGGATCGGTCCGCGCTTTCTACAACGCCTGTCTACACCGCGGGCGCAAGCTGCGCACCACTTGCGGCCCGTCGATCCAGCTGCGCTGCCCGTTCCACGGTTTCACCTGGCGCAATGACGGCAGCTTGAAGGAAATCCCGTCGGAGTGGGACTTCAAGCATCTCGAAGGCAAGGATCTGTCGCTACCCGAAGCCCGCGTCGAGCTGTGGCAGGGCTTCGTGATGATCACCGAGAACCACGACCTGCCCGATTTCAAGACCTGGCTCGGCCCGGCGGCTTCGCATTACGAACGCTATGACTTCGAAAACCGCTACACCGGCATGTGGGTGCAGAAGAAGATCCCGGCCAACTGGAAAGCGACGGCGGAAGCCTTCATGGAGGCGTGGCACTCGATCGTCACCCACCCGCAATTGCTGCCGTTCCTGGGCGATGCCAACACCCGCTACGATCACATCGGCGATCACTTCAACCGCGCAATCACCCCGTCGGGCGTGCTCAGCCCGCATCTCAAAGGCAAGGATTCGGATTACGTCCTGTCGAAAATGAACGAATTTTCGGGCGGCGCGGATGCCAGCACCAACCGGCGGTTTGCTGCCGGAGAAGGCGGCGAAGGCTATGACGCTGCCGATCCGTTGGGGGCGCGCAAGGTACTGGCCGAAGCCAGCCGTCAGGGCTTCAGCGAACAATACGGCTATGACTATTCCGAGGCATCGGACAGCGAACTGCTCGACAATTTCACCTACAACATCTTCCCCAATTTCGCGCCGTGGATCGGGTATCTGCCGACGCTGACCTATCGCTGGTTGCCGGGTGATACACCCGACTGGTGCATCATGGAAATCCGTCTGCTGTTCCCCACGCCCAAGGGCGAGAAACGCCCGCGCGCGGTGGAAATGACCTACATCCCCGATGACGAGCCCTTTGCATGGGCCGCCGACATCATGGGGCCGCAGCTGGCCAATGTGTTCGATCAGGACATGGCCAATCTGCCGCATGTCCAGACCGGGATGAAGACGATGAAGGAAGGCCTGATGGAGCTTGGCCACTATCAGGACAGCCGCGTGCGTCATTTCCAGACGACCTTGCGGAAATATGTCGAGGGCGAATTGCCCGCCAAGGGCTGAGCGGGCAGAAAGCCGAGGCATGAGCATTTCCGTCGATCTTTCGGGGCGCACCGCGCTCGTCACCGGCGCGTCCTCGGGGCTTGGCGCGCGCTTTGGCCGCATCCTTGCCGCGAACGGGGCACGCGTCGCCCTCGGCGCAAGGCGCAAGGACAGGCTTGAAGCGCTTGCCGATGAAATCGGCGAAAGCGCCGCCGCGATCGCCATGGATGTCGCGCAAGAGGCCGACATCATCGCCGGTTTCGATGCGGCAGAGGCAGCATTCGGCCCGGTCGACACGGTGATCGCCAACGCCGGTGTCGACGGCGCAGGCATGGCCATCGACATGCCAGAGGAAGAGATCGAGCGCACGCTTGCGATCAACCTCAAAGGCGCGATCCTGACCGCGCGTGAAGGCGCAAAACGGATGATCTCGAACAAGGTCGAGCGCGGGCGGATCGTGATGATCGCATCGATCACCGCGTTCGAGCCGTCGCCCGGCCTTGTCGCCTATTCCGCGTCCAAGGCAGGCGTCATTCAGGCCGCGCGCAGCATGGCGCGCGAATGGGCGCGCTACGGCATTTGCGTGAACACGATCTCCCCCGGCTACATCCGCACCGCGATCAACGATGACTGGTTCGATACCGACATGGGCAAGAAACAGATCGCCCGCTTCCCCAAGCGTCGTCTGATGGGCGAAGAGGGACTCGACGGGCCGCTGCTGTTCCTGTGTTCGGACGCGGCGGAATTCGTGACGGGAAGCGATTTCGTGCTGGACGACGGGCAGACGCTTTAGCCCGGCAGCCGGCGATTACGAGGCAGAGGTTTCAGGCGCACCATCAGCCGCAACGCAGCGCCGCTGCTGTTCGGCCCGGATCGCGCGAACCGATATGCCACGGTCATCGGCTTCGAGAAAATTCATGTCGGAATCAAGCTCAAGCAGATCGCCGTCATCACCGCCCGCGATAATGCTGGCGATGCCCGTGACAACCCCGGTACGCCGGGCGCGCCGCTCCCCGCGCTTCTCATAATCGAGCGCGGTGGCAAGCTGGGCACAGGTGAGCAAGGAATAGCGGGTGGCGCGCTGTTCGACGGTGGTGCAACCGCCTCCAATCAGCGCCAGCCCGACAACAAGAGTAAAGGTGCGAAACATCGGGTTACTCCCTTGGTTCATGGTTCGGGGAAAATGGGGCCGGGCCACCGCCGGGGGGTGCAGGTTTGGGGATTCCGGCAGCGGCCCGACCATCGTCAGAAGCGCAAGGTAACGCCTCCGAGGACCTGGTTGGATGAAAGCGAACCGTCGAGCTCCTTGCGCCGGTATTCGGCGCGCACCGACGCGTTATCGCTGAGCGCGTACTCCAGCCCGCCGCCAAAGATCACGCCGTCGGAAGTCTCGCCATCGCTGGCGACAGGGGCGGTGGTGCCGGTGGCAAAGCCACGGATGCGATACCGGTTGAGCGCATAGCCGACCCGGCCATAGGCGAGCAGCCGCTCAGTCACGGTCACGCCGCCACGCACGCTCAGGTCGGCGCTCCATTTCGAATCAAGCTCGATCGAACCGCCCGGAATATCGGCGCGCAAGGTCTTGCCGCCCGGCGCGAAACCGGCTTCGACACCGATAACGAAGCGATCAAGCTGGTGATCGTATCCGACATATCCGGCATAGGCGAAGCCGTCCCGGCTATCGTCAAGCGCGGTGTTGAGCGCATCGGGCAACACCGTCGCGTCGATTGTACGGTCTTCCCAGCCGGCCTGCGCACCGATGGTGACGCCCTGGAAATGCTCGTCACTGGATTGTGCATGGGTTGGCGTCGCCGTTGCCAGCATTGCCAGCGAGGCAGCCAGCGCGGCCAAACCCACGCCCAGCGGCTTCACGTTGCGGATGGTGTTTTGGGAATACATCATGGTCTTTCAGTCCTTTCATTTGCGTCGCTTGCATGGATTGCGGGCAAGCGTTCCCGCTGCGGCAGGCGACCCTGACGCTGGAATTTGGAGGTTGGTTTGTGGAAGGGTCACACGCCCTTGCGGGTGGTGATCCTGTCTGATCGGGGCGGGTTGCCCGGATGTTTTACGGAGGCGGCTCCGGTGCTTCGTTCAAGGCACCGAGGCAGAAGCGTTCGCGATAGTCCGTCGCCGAAACGCCGACGTGGCGCTGAAACGCACGGCGCATCCGCTCGGCGCTTTGGAACCCGGTCTGAAGCGCGATCTGGTCGATCCGGGCAGAGGATTGCTCCAGCGCGACCCGCGCCGCCTGAACCCTTGCCGCTTCGACGTAATGCGCCGGTGTAACCCCGGTTTCGTCCTTGAACTTGCGGGCGAAAGTCCGCTCCGACATGGCCGCCCGCGCCGCCAGAGCGGTGATGTTGAGCGGTTCGGCCAAATGGCCGAGGATGTAGTCGAGCGTTTCGTTGATGGCCGGGTCCTCGGCGCGCTGCGCGACCAGATGCGCGCTGAATTGCGACTGTCCGCCCGGACGCATCATGTACATCACATTGTAGCGCGCGACCTGAAGCGCGATGTCGTGCCCCCAGTCCTGTTCCAGCAGGGCCAGCGCAAGGTCCATCCCCGATGTCACTCCGGCGGAGGTCCAGATATTGCCGTCGCGGATGAAGATCGCGTCCGACTGGACGGAGACTTGCGGATAGCGTTTGGCGAGAACCGGGCACCACCACCAATGGGTGGTGGCGCGGCGCCCGTCGAGCAGTCCGATCTCTGCGAGGATCATCGCCCCGGTACAGATCGACACGACGCGTCCCGCGCGCTTTGCCGCCTGTTGCACGAAATCGAGCAAGGCCGGGCTTTCAAGCGCCTCGACCGTGCCGTGCCCGCCTGCGACGACCAGCGTATCGATCGGGGCGCCATCGGCCAGCGCGTCGGCAAAGCTCTGGTCGGCCTCGATCGTCAGCCCGCTGGTCGTGCTGACCCGGCCCGCGCTTTCGGCGACGACGTGCACTTCATAGGGGGTGACGCCTTCGGGCAGGAACAGCTTCGCGCCGGTCAGGACCTCAAGCGGGCCGACCACGTCAAGAATGTGCGCCTGGGGATAGACGACCATGACGACGCGGGGGGGCTGCGGAGCCTTTGTCTGAATGGTGTGTTTGTGTGCCATGGACAGACATTAGCCCGATCGCGCGGCAACCGTTAGGACAGTAACCCCACTCTTTCTGCCAAACTTCGCTGAAATGGGCGCTTTCCTACATGGGGACGTCCGGGCGATACTGTTGCAATGCGCGGCGCTCTGTCCGCCGGACGCGTGCAATCAGGATGGAAAGCGATCAATCTGAAAAGTCACACCCCCACCCCCGGAAAGTCCCACTTTTCCTATTATGTTCAGTGATTTGGGGTAGGACCGAATATTTTTAAAACACCCGGTTCGCTGTCACACACTCTCCCGGATCAAGCCCGCGCAGCAACCTCGGCGGCGTCGAAGTAATGGATGCGCAGTTCCTTGAGCAGCCCGTCCTCGAACACGCCCATCTCGTTGACGGTCTGGCTGAAGGGGGCGCTGCCGTCCTTGGGGTGCATCGTCAGCGTCAGCACCGTAACGGCGTGGGTATCGCCGCCGGTGATATCGTGAATGTCGACAGTCGCCTGCGCCCAGGTGCCGTACATCGCGGCGGCGCAGCGTTGCAGCGCGTCCTTGCCGCGCCATTCCCCGCCGAACGGCAGGCACTCCGCCTCGTACAGCACGAAATCGGGGTGAAGCAGGCTTTCGACCTTGTCCCAGTCGCGCGCACCCGCTGCGGCATAGACTGCGGACAGAAGTTCCCGCGGATTACTCACCGTCGCCGGCCCTCACTCGATCGTCCCGATGATGTCGCCGACCTTGTATTTGACGCCTTCTTCCCCGGTCGGGCGGATGACACCGGAGGCCTGAGCCTCGATCTCGACGGTCGTCTTGTCGGTTTCGGCGGTGTAGATGATGTCGCCCTTGCTGACCTGTTCGCCGTCGCCGAACATCCATTCGGCGAGCGTCACCTCGGTCGCGCTCATGCCCAGCTTGGGGATGCGGATTTCCTCGGCCATTCAGAGCTTTCCTACGCTTGCCTTGATCTGTTCGACGATTTGCGCCTTGGTCGGGATCCACGCCTGCTCAAGATGCGAAGCGAAGGGCACGGCGGAGAAGGTCCCGCCGATGCGGCGCACCGGGCCTTTGAGATTGTCCCAGCACTTCTCCTGGATGTTGGCGGCGATTTCCGCCCCCGTCCCGAACGGACGCACCGCCTCGTGCAGGGTCAGCGCGTGGCCCGTCTTGTTGACCGAAGCGAGCACGGTAGCTTCGTCATAAGGGGCGATGGTGCGCAGATCGACAACCTCGACGCTGATGCCCTCTTTCTCCAGCTCGCCCGCCACTTCGAGCGCGTCGAGCACGGTGCGGCCATAGGTGATGAGGCTGATGTCACTGCCTTCACGCGCAATCGCGGCCTTGCCCAGCGGCACGCGGTAACCGGGGCCGGGGTCTTCGCTGGTGAGGCCGTAGCACAGGATGTTCTCGATAAAGACGACCGGATCGTTGGCGTCGATCGCAGACCGCATCAGCCCGCGCGCGTCGGCGGCGTTCGACGGGGTGACGACATGCATCCCGGCGACATGGGCGAACCATGCTTCGAGCATGTCGGAATGCTGTCCGCCAAAGCCAACGCCCACCCCGGTGGTGGTGCGGATCACGATCGGGCACGGCGTCTGCCCGCCCGACATGAAGCGCAGCTTGGCCGCGTGGTTGACGATTTGGTCCATGCACACGCCGACGAAGTTCATCAGCATGATCTCGGCAATCGGGCGCTGTCCGGCGAGCGCCGCGCCCACCGCCGCGCCGATGATCGCGGTTTCGGAGATCGGCGTGGCGCGAATGCGGTGTTCGCCATACTTTTCGGTAAGCCCGGCGGTGACCTTGAACACGCCGCCGCCCTGCTTGGCCGAAACGTCCTCGCCCAGGCAGAACACGCCGTCGTCTTCGGCCATTGCCTCGTCAATCGCGAGGTTCAGCGCCTGCGTCATGGTGATCTGGCCCATGTCAGTTAACCTCCTCGAGAACGTCTTTGTAGATTTCGTCAGTATCAGGCAGCGGCGCGTCGAGCGCGTGTTGCACCGCCGCGTTGATCTGCGCGTCGATGTCGGCGACAATCGCGTCCAGCTCCTCTTCGGTGAACTGGTGTTCGAGCATGACCTGCCTGAGCTTGGGCAGCGGATCCTCGGCCTTCATTTCGGCGATGTGTTCGGGCGGCATGTAGCTGAAGTCCGAGCCGAAGAAGTGGCCCATCATGCGGTAACACATGGCCTCGACCAGCGTCGGCCCTTCGCCGCGGCGCGCCCGATCCACGGCTTCTTTGACGGCGGGGTAGACCTGATTCACGTCATTGCCGTCCACCGTCACACCCGGCATGCCATAGCCCGCAGCGCGGCTGGCGATATTGGGGCTGTCGGTGTGATCGGCATAGGCGGTGTGTTCGCCATAACGGTTGTTCTGGCACAGGAAGACGACCGGCAGCTTGTAAAGCTGGGCCATGTTCATAGCTTCGTGGAAGCCGCCGATATTGGCCGCGCCATCGCCAAAGCTGACCAGCGTCACCCGCCCGTCGCCATTGTTCTGGCTCGCCATGGCAAGCCCGTTGGCAATCGGCAGGCCCGATCCGACGACGCCCGTTGTCACCATGATTCCGGTTTCAGGATCGGTGATGTGCATGGTGCCGCCCTTGCCCTTGCAGGTGCCGGTCGCCTTGCCGAGGCATTCGCCCCACCACTTCTCCATCGGGATGCCCTTGGCGGTCTGTTCGCCCTGGCCGCGATAGGTGCAGACGACGTAATCGTCCTTTTCCAATGCAGCCATCGCCGCGGCGGAAACCAGCTCCTGCCCGCGCACGCAGTAATACATCACGGCGACCTTGCCCTGCATCAGCAGTTCGCGGAACTTCTCGTCCGTGCGGTTCACCTTCATCGTGCGGGTATAGATGTCGAGCAGCTTGTCGCGGTCTATCTCAGCCATGGAGTAAGAGCCTTCCTGTTGGGATCGGGGTGCTTAGAACTGGACGCGCTGCGTGAAGCCGCCGTCGACGACGACATTCGCGCCGGTCATGTAGGGGACAGCCGGGCTGGCAACGAAGACGATCGCGTTGGCGACTTCCTGATCATTGCCGAAACGTCCCATCGGCATCTTGGCGAGCGTAGCCTGGAACAGCTCCGGCATGACGCCTTCGATCACTTCCCAGTTTCCGCCGGGATAGTAGATCGCGCCAGGCGACACGGTGTTGACGCGGATGCCCTGCGGCGCAAGCGCCTGCGACAATTGCGAGCCGTAGGTGATCAGCGCGGCCTTGAGCGCGTTGAACGCCTGCGGGGCGATGAAGGTCTCAAGCGCCGCAGTCGAGCTCATGAACACGATGGAGCCGCTGTCCGAATTGGCGAGATGCGGGGTCAGAACCTCAACCCCGTTCACAGCGCCCATGATGTCCATGTCGAGCGTGCTCTGCCAATCACCGGTGCCGCCCGTGCCGGAGGAGGACGCGGTGTGGATGAAGATATCGCAGCCGCCCAGTTCGCCGGCGGCCTTTTCCAGCCATGCCTTGTAGGCGTCAGGCCCGTTGGCCATGTCGAATACCTCGGCAAACACCTTGCCCGGCCCTGCTGCTTCGATCGCCGCCTTGGCCGCTTCGATCTTGTCTTCCTTGCGGCTGAAAAAGGCGACATCGGCGCCCTCGGCCGCGAACAGCTTGAGCGAGGCAAGCCCCAGCCCGTGCGCGCCGCCGTTCATGATGACTTTCTTGCCTTTGAGTCCCAGATCCATCGTGCGCTCTCCCTCGCATATACCGTGATGGGCAAAGGGATAGCGAAGCCTGCCGTGCAGGCGTATCGTCAAAAGTGTGGGTATGGGGTGTTTGTGCCGCAAAAACCCGGTCTGACGGGTATGGGCAGGAGGTGGTGCTGCTGGAGAGAATTGAACTCTCGACCTCACCCTTACCAAGGGTGCGCTCTACCACTGAGCTACAGCAGCCTGCCAGTGCAGGCGCGCGCTATTGTCGCGTGCGATGCGAATGTCAAGCGGGGCTTGAAGGTTGCGGCCTCTGACGGCAATGGGTTTCGCATGAGTGAAGGCCGAAGCAATAAAATGTCGCGCGAGGAACGCATGGCGGCGAAGCTGCGGGAAAACCTGCGGCGTCGCAAAGCGCAATCGCGCCAGTTGAAGGCCGAATCGCCCGATAACGGGGTTTCCAAGGACGATTGCGAAAGCTAACGCGTAACGTTCCTGATCACACAAGCCCGATGATATAGGCCCGACCAAGCAGGAGCGACCTTCCAAGTGCCAAAGTTGATATTGGTCCGCCACGGCCAGAGCCAGTGGAACCTCGAAAACCGCTTTACCGGATGGTGGGATGTCGACCTCACCGAAAAGGGTGTGGCCGAGGCGAAGGCCGCCGGTGCACTGATGAAGGACAAGGGTGTGCTGCCCACGGTCTGCTTCACCTCGGTTCAAACCCGCGCGATCAAGACGCTCAATCTGGCGCTGGAGGAAATGGGCCGGCTGTGGCTGCCGGTGACGAAGGACTGGCGGCTCAATGAAAGGCACTATGGCGGGCTTACAGGGCTGAACAAGCAGGAAACCCGCGACAAGCACGGCGATGAACAGGTGCACATCTGGCGCCGCAGCTTCGACGTGCCGCCGCCGCCGATGGAGCCGGGCAGCGAATATGACCTTTCTGACGATCCGCGCTACGCCGGGATCGAGGTGCCAAACACCGAAAGCCTGAAACTGACGATCGAACGCGTGCTTCCCTATTGGGAAAGCGACATTCTCCCGGTGCTGGCCAGCGGTGAAACCGTCATCATTTCAGCCCACGGCAACAGCTTGCGCGCGCTGGTGAAGCACCTTTCGAATATCTCGGATGAGGACATCACCAGGCTGGAGATTCCCACGGGCCAGCCGATCATCTATGACTTCGATGACAATATGGTGCCGGGCGAACGGTACTATCTGAAGGATAGCTGAGGGGCTTTGCGCGTGGGAGGAAAAGTAGCCATCGTCATGGGCAGCCAGTCGGACTGGCCGACCATGCGCCTTGCCGCAGAGCTTCTTGAGGAGCTTGAGGTCGAACATGAGGCCCGGATCGTCTCCGCCCACCGCACACCAGATCGGATGAGCGCCTTTGCCAAGGGTGCAGAAGGCGAAGGCTTTGACGTGATCATCGCCGGTGCCGGAGGTGCAGCGCACCTGCCCGGAATGATCGCGGCGATGACGCATCTGCCGGTGCTGGGCGTACCGGTGCAGTCGAAAGCGCTGTCGGGCATGGATAGCCTGCTGTCGATCGTCCAGATGCCCGCCGGGATTCCGGTCGGCACGCTGGCCATTGGCGAAGCGGGAGCGAAGAATGCCGCGTTGATGGCGGCTGCCATTCTGGCGCTGAGTGACGAAGACCTGTCGGAGCGGCTGCAGGATTGGCGCGCCGCCCGCACCGGCGACGTTGCGGATTTACCGGTGGACTGATGGCAGAACGTGCACCCCTTCCCCCGGGCTCGACCATCGGCATCCTTGGCGGTGGCCAACTTGGCCGGATGCTCGCCATCGCGGCAAAGCAGCTGGGCTATCGCTGCATCGGCTACGCCCCGCCCGGCGACAATGTCGCGGCGTCGGCTTGCGATGACTTCTTCGACAACGGCTGGGGCGAAACCGCTGCGCTCGCTGCATTCGCCAGCAAGTGCGATGTCGTGACATGGGAATTCGAGAACGTCCCGCTGACGGCGGTTGGCGCGATTCCCGAACGCATGCTCGCACCCAATCCCCGCGCGCTCCAGATCGCACAGGACCGGCTGAACGAGAAACGCTTCGTCGAAGAGCTTGGCGCGACTTGCGCGCCCTATATGCGGGTCGAAAGCGATGAGGAGCTCACCCGCGCCATCGACCGGATCGGCGCGCCCGGTATTCTGAAGACCGCGCGCGACGGTTACGACGGCAAAGGCCAGTGGCGCATCGGATCGTCCCGCGAAGCCGAAGGGGTGCGCTTCCCGGGGCAAACCTGCATTTACGAAGGGCTTGTCGATTTCGAGACCGAATTTTCCGTAATCCTTGCTCGCGGGTACGACGGCTCGATCCGCATCTGGGATTCGACCGCAAACACCCACGAAGGCGGAATGCTGGTGCGTTCGGCTCTGCCGGCAGGTGAGATTGTCGAGGCTCAGGTCGAGGAGGCACGCGCCATCGCCAAGAAGACCGCCAAGGCGCTGGGCTATGTCGGGGTGCTGACGCTCGAATTCTTCGCCACACGAAATGGGCCTGTTTTCAACGAGATGGCGCCGCGCGTCCACAATTCCGGGCACTGGACCATTGAAGGTGCGGCGACGAGCCAGTTCGAAAACCACATCCGCGCGATCTGCGCCCTGCCGCTGGGCGGGACGGCGACCCGCTTTGCCGAAATCGAGATGCGCAACATCGTCGGCGAACAGGCGTTGGCGGCGCACCGCATACTTTCCGAAGCCGGGGAGCCGCATTTGCACCTTTACGGCAAACGCGAGGCCCGCGCTGGACGCAAGATGGGCCATGTCACGCGCGTGTCTCACGGGATCAGCCACGGCAAGCCGTGAACCCCATGAATAAAAAAGAGATTTTCCTGATCTATGCGCGCGCCGCCAATGGCGCAATCGGCAATGAAGGACGCTTGCCGTGGCACCTTCCGGCTGACCTCAAGCGGTTCAAGGCGCTGACTTTGGGCAAGCCGATGATCATGGGGCGCAAGACCTTTGAAAGCCTGCCGGGCCTGCTTCCGGGGCGTCGCCACATTGTGCTCACCCGGCGCGAACATTGGGATTCGACCGGGGCCGAAGTCGTGCGAACCGCGGCTGAAGCGCTTTCAAAGGCGGCTGAAGGCAACGAAACCGGCGAAATTGCGGTTGTTGGCGGCGCCGCGATCTATGACGTGTTCCGCCCCATGGCAGACCGCATCGAAGTGACCGAAATTCACGAGGATTATCCCGGCGACACCTTCATGAAGCCGCTTGGCGACGAATGGCGGGAAACATCGCGCGAAGATCATCCCGCCACGGATGGCCGGCCCGCCTATTCCTTCGTCACTTATGCGCGCCATGTCGAGGACGACGCAGGCGAGGCGGCATGATCCGCAAGCTTCTCCTCGGGCTCGTCGGCTTTGTCGTGCTCGCCGCAGCGGGGTTCTTCCTGTTCGCGCCGAGGATGGCCGAAGAAAGCATGAACAAGATCGACGGCGAGCCGCTGATCGCGGTGAGCGCCGAGGCGAAGGCGCTGCACGCGACACTGACCATCGTCGACCTTCACGCAGATACACTGCTGTGGCAGCGCAGCCTGCTGGCGGACAGCGGCCGGGGGCATGTAGACCTTTGGCGGCTGCAGCAAGGCAATGTCGCGCTGCAGGTGTTCTCCAGCGTCACCAAGACGCCAAAGGGTCAGAATTACGACAGCAATTCCGCCGATGGCGACAACATCACCATGCTTGCCATTGGCCAGTTGCAACCGGTGCGCACGTGGTTCTCGATCCTTGAGCGCGGGCTCTATCATGGCGAGAAGCTTGATCGGGCCGTAAGCGAAGACAAGTGGGGCATCTTGACCAAGGTGACGAGTGCCACGGAACTTGAGGCCCTGCTTTTGCGACGAGCAGACAAGAGCATGTGGCGCAGCGCACCTGAGGGCGTAAAGGGAATCGCACAACCTCCAATCGGCGCGCTCTTCAGCGCCGAAGGCCTCCACAGCCTCGAAGGCGATCCCGACAATCTCGACAAGCTCTATGACGCCGGCCTGCGCATGGCTGGGCTCACCCATTTCTTCGACAATGAACTCGCCGGATCGATGCATGGCGAGGAAAAGGGCGGACTCACCCCGATGGGCCGCGAGGTCGTCCGCCGCATGGAGGACAAGGGCATCGTGGTCGATATCGCCCATTGCTCGCACCAATGCGTCGCCGAAGTGCTGGCGATGGCGCGTCGCCCGGTGGTTTCCAGCCATGGCGGGGTGCAGGCGACCTGCGATGTCAACCGCAACCTTACCGATGACGAGATCCGGGGCGTCGCCGCAACCGGCGGAGTGATCGGTGTCGGCTATTGGGAGGGCGCCGTTTGCTCGACAGACCCGCGCGCCACCGCCCGTGCGATGAAGCATATCCGCGATCTCGTGGGCATTGAACATGTCGCGCTCGGCAGCGATTATGATGGCGCGGTCACCGTGCGGTTCGACACTTCGCAACTGACACAGGTGACGCAGGCATTGATGGACGAAGGTTTCTCCGAGGAAGAAATCCGCGCCGCGATGGGCCTGAACGCGCTTCGGGTGTTGCAAGCCGGGCTCAATCCGATGAAAGCAGCGCAATGAGGTGGCTCGATCATCGTGAGGATGTTCCCAAGGCGCTGCGCGGTGCGGTGATCGCGCTGGGCAATTTCGACGGTTTCCATCGCGGGCATCAGGCCGTGGCGGGTGAGGCGATCCGCTGGGCGCATCAGGAAGGCCGCCCTTCGATCATCGCGACATTCGATCCGCATCCGGTGCGGTTCTTCCGCCCAGATGTGCCGCCGTTCCGCCTGACCACGCTCGAACAGCGGCAGGAACTGTACCTTGCCGCCGGGGCCACCGCGATGCTGGTGTTCCACTTCGATGCCGAACTGGCAGGGACAAGCGCGGAGGATTTCATCACGCAAATCCTGATCGGCCGTTTCGGCGCTCATGGCGTGGTGACGGGCGGCGATTTCACTTTCGGCAAGATGGCGAAGGGCAATGTCGATCTGCTGCGCACCTTCGGGGCCGAAAACGGCCTCGAATCGCGCGTGGTCGAAGCGGTGGAGGAATCCGGTGTCATCTCCTCCAGCCGCATCCGCGAAGCCCTGCGCGAAGGCGATCCGCAGCTTGCCGCGCAGCTTCTGTCGCGCCCCTTCGCGATCCGCGGTATCGTGGAACACGGGGACAAGCGCGGTCGCACCATCGGCTATCCCACGGCGAACCTTTCAGTCGAGAATTACCTGCGGCCCAGATACGGCGTCTATGCCGTTACGGGAAAGATACTGGCGACGGGCCAGGTGCTGAAAGGTGCGGCCAATATCGGCATCCGTCCGCAGTTCGAACCGCCCAAGGAGCTGCTCGAACCCTATTTCTTCGACTTCTCCGGCGATCTGTACGGACAGGAAATCGAGGTCGCCTTCCACCACTTCCTGCGCGGCGAGGCGAAGTTTGACAGCCTCGAAGGATTGATGGCGCAGATGGAGAAGGATTGCGACGAAGCGCGAAGGCTTCTAAGCGCCCTTCCCGATGAGTAACGACACCGCGAAACGCGACTACAAGGACACCGTCTTCCTGCCGAAGACGGACTTCCCGATGAAAGCCGGCCTTCCCCAGAAGGAACCGGGCATTGCGGCGCGCTGGCGCGAGATTGGTCTTTACGAAAAACTGCGCGAGGCGCGCCGGGGCCGGGAGAAGTTCATCCTCCACGATGGCCCGCCCTATGCAAATGGCGACATGCACATCGGCCATGCGCTGAACCATATCCTCAAGGACATGGTCTGCCGCACGCAGAACCTGATGGGCAAGGACGCGCCCTATGTTCCCGGCTGGGACTGCCACGGCCTGCCGATCGAATGGAAGGTCGAGGAACAGTACCGCAAGAAGAAGAAGAACAAGGACGAGGTTCCGGCAAAGGAATTCCGCGCCGAATGCCGCGCCTATGCGCAGCACTGGGTCGACACGCAGCGCGAGCAGCTGAAGCGGCTCGGCATCCTTGGCGATTGGGACAATCCGTATCTGACGATGGATTTCCAGGCCGAGGCGACGATCGTTGCCGAGCTGTGCAAGTTCGCGGAGAACGGCAACCTCTATCGCGGCGCGAAGCCAGTGATGTGGTCCCCGGTCGAAAAGACTGCACTGGCCGAGGCGGAGGTTGAGTACGAAGACCTGACCGACAGCCCGCAGATCGACGTGGCGTTCGAGATCGTCGAGAGCGCTGTGCCGGAGCTGGTCGGCGCGCATGCGGTGATCTGGACGACCACCCCGTGGACGATCCCGGTGAACCAGGCTTTGGCCTATGGGCCGGAGGTTGAATACATCACCCTGAAGTTCACCGAAGATCGTGACAGTTGGATTTCCCTCCCGGAGGAGGGAATGTCGATTGTGCTTCGAGAAGAGTTTTTCGACATTCTTGGTGGCAGAACAGTATTAGTTTCAGCCGAGTTGGCCAAAGCGTTCATCCGACGAGTGGCCGAATATTGGATGGTGCCTAACAATCAGAAGGCAACTGTCGGAGGCGAAACTCCTTTCGTCGAGAAGCAGAGTCGCCTCAAAGGCTCCGACCTCGCCGGAACCAAAGTCCGCCACCCGATGCACCATCTCGGGGGGTTCTACGCGACCCCCCGCCCCATGCTCCCCGGCGACTTCGTCACCACCGACTCTGGCACCGGGATCGTCCATATGTCGCCCGATCATGGCGAGGACGATTTCGAGCTGTGCAAGGCGAACGGCATCAACCCCGTTTTCGCGGTGCAGAACGACGGCACCTATCGCGACGACTGGCCGTGGCTGGGCGGGCATGACGAGCGCCGCCGCAGCGTCATCAACAAGCCCTTCAACGCGCCCGACGGGCCGATCTGCAACGATTTGCGCGAAGCGGGTGCGTTGCTCAGTGCCAGCGCCGACTACGCGCACTCCTATCCGCATTCCTGGCGCTCGAAAGCCAAGGTGATTTATCGCTGCACGCCGCAATGGTTCGTGCCGATGGATCGCGATCTTCCGTGGCTCGAACCCAAGAGCAAGGAAGACAAGGCGTGGGAAAGCGAAGGCGGCGCGATTGATCCTTCCGAGGAAAGCCTGTGCGCCGCGCCGACGCTGCGCGAACGGGCGATGGAGGAAATCGCCCGCGTCGAATTCATCCCCGAAAAGGGCCGCCGCCGCATCGGCGCAATGGTCGAAGGCCGCCCCGACTGGGTGCTTTCGCGCCAGCGCGCATGGGGTGTGCCGATCACGCTGTTCGTGCGGCCTGACGGCACCTATCTGCAAGACCCCGCCGTCAACGCCCGCATCGTCAACGCGGTGCGCGAACAGGGCGTCGATGCGTGGGAGGAAAGCCGCAAGGCCGAATTCCTCGGCCCCGATTACAACCCTGACGATTTCGAGATGGTCACCGACATTCTCGACGTGTGGTTCGATTCGGGCTGCACCCATGCCTTCGTGCTCGAATCGGGGCGCTGGCCCGACCTGCAATGGCCCGCCAACCTCTATCTCGAAGGGTCTGACCAGCATCGCGGCTGGTTCCAGTCCTCGCTGCTGCAAAGCTGCGCAACGCGCGGGCGTGCGCCTTACGATCAGGTTCTGACCCACGGCTTCACCATGGATGCCAAGGGCAAGAAGATGTCCAAATCGCTCGGCAACACCATTGACCCGCTGAAGGTGATGGAGACGACCGGCGCGGACATCATCCGGCTGTGGGCGCTATCGGTCGATTTCACCGAGGATCACCGCATCGGCGATGAGATCCTGAAAGGCGTGGGCGACCAGTACCGCAAGCTGCGCAACACTTTCCGCTACCTGCTGGGCGCGCTGGACGGCTGGGTTGGCGACATGAGCGATCTGGGCGAGATTCCGGAGCTGGAGCGGTATGTCCTCTCGCTCCTTTCCGAACTCGACGGGAAGCTGCGCAAGGCGGCGACCGAGTACGATTTCAACACCTACACCCGCCTGCTGGTCGATTTCTGCAACGAAGACCTCAGCGCGTTCTATTTCGATATCCGCAAGGACACGCTCTATTGCGAAGGGCCGGACAGCGATCTGCGCAATGCCTATCGCGTGGTGCTCGATCTGCTGTTCCACGCGCTGGTGCGGTATGCCGCGCCGGTGCTGGTCTTCACCGCCGAGGAAGTGTGGAAGAGCCGCTATCCCGAAGACGACGAACAGGGCGGCAGCGTTCACTTGCTCGAATGGCCCAGCGTCCCTGCCGTCCCGGCGGACGCCCACACATGGGCAAAGCTTCGCGAACTGCGTGAGCGCGTGACCGAAGCGATCGAGCCGCTGCGCCGCGAAAAGGTGATCCGTTCGAGCAATGAAGCCGTCGTCACCGTGTCCGCATCGGCCGTTCCCGAAGGTGTGAGCGACGAACAGCTCGCCGAATTGTTCATCACCGGGACAGTGACGCGCGGGCAAGGCGAAGAGGTGACAGTCACCAAATCCACCGACCACAAATGCGGCCGCTGCTGGCGCCTGCTTCCCGACGTGCCCGAAGACGGTGCGCTGTGCGGGCGCTGCGACAGCGTGGTTGCAGCGATGGACGGCGCGCAATGAGCGGCCTGTTCACCCGCAACCGGCTGATCGGGCTGGGGTTTGCCGCCTTCATCGCGGTGATCGACCAGATCGTGAAGTGGTATGTGATCGGCCCGCTCGACCTGCGTCTGGTGCGCAACATCGAGCTACTGCCGTTCTTCGACCTGACCTACACCGAAAATCGCGGCATCTCGCTCGGCATGTTCCAGGCGACGACGATGGAGATGCGCTGGCTGCTGGTACTCGTCACCGCCGCGATCGCACTGGTGGTGCTGGTATGGATGATGCGCGAAAAGCTGCTGAGCGACATTCTCGGGCTGGCGCTGATCCTTGGCGGAGCGCTGGGTAACATCCGTGATCGCTGGGAACTGGGCTATGTCATCGACTATGCCGATTTCCACATCGGGACGTTCCGCCCCTTCCTCGTTTTCAACATCGCCGATGCGGCTATCACCATCGGTGTTCTCATAATCCTTGCCCGCAGCCTGTTCGTGCGCGAAAAGGATGAAAATACGGACGCGGAAAGCGTCCAAGCGGAGAATGAACATGCGTAACCTCAAATCGGCCATCCTGCTCGCATCCGGCTGCGCCATGCTGGCGGCTTGCGGAGGCAGCGGCATCTTCAACCGTGACCGGCCCGACGAATTCGCCGTCCAGCGGCAGGCTCCGCTGGTGGTCCCGCCCGATTTCACGCTGACTCCGCCCGCTCCCGGGGCACCGCGCCCGTCGGAAGGCACCGCGTCGGAACAGGCACTCGAAGCGCTGTTTGGCGGCCCTGCTCCGCGTAGCCAGATCGAAACCAGCGCGCTTGACCGTGCCGGCAGCGCGGCTCCGGGCATCCGCTCCGAAGTCGGCGATCCGGGCACCAACACCGTTGCCAAGGGCAGCGTGACGCGTGACATCATCGCCGCCCCTCAGGGTGACGGCGCGGCGGCACAGACGCTTATTCCGGGCTAATTCAGGGCGGGTCGACTAGCCGCGCGTATCGTCCGGCTCATCATCGACCTGCCGCACCAGAATCTTGTCGATTCGGCGATTGTCCATGTCGACGATTTCGAAGCTCCAGCCCTGATCGACGAAGCTCTCGCCCTCAAGCGGGAGCTTTTTCATGACGGACAGGACATAACCCGCCGCAGTGCCGAATTCGCGGCCCTCGCCATAATCCAGCCCCAGCCTGTCGGCGAGGCCGTCCGCCGAAAGCGCGCCTGACACCAGCAGCGATCCGTCGCTCCGCTCGACGATTTGGGGCGCTTCGCCCTGATCCTGATCGCTGGCAAAACTCCCTGCGATGGCTGTGAGAAGATCGACCGGCGTGACGATCCCTTCGAAATGGCCGTATTCGTCATGCACCACCGCCATAGCGATATCGGCGGATTGCAGCACCCGCAGCGCATCCATTGCATCAAGCTGATCGGGTACGACCTCGGCCTTGCGCATCATTGCCCGGATCGAGACTTCCTCGCCCGCGACGAGCGCCGCCAGCACTTCGCGCACCTTGACGATGCCGAGGATCGTATCGGGCGAACCCTCGGCCACGGGCAGCAGCGAATGTGGACTGCGTTCGATCGTTTCCCTGATCTGCGTTACATCGGCATCGGCCTCGATCCAGTCGAGCTCGGTACGCGGCGTCATCATTTCGCGCACCGGACGCTCCGCCAGACGGACGACGCCCGTCAGGATCTGGTGCTGTTCTTCCTCGATCACGCCCGAGCGTGTGGCTTCGGCGAAGATCATTTGCAGTTCCTCGGCGGTGACCGAGGTCTGACCCTTTGCCCGAATGCCGAACAACGCAACGATGCCCGCCGATGAGCGGTCAAGCAGCCAGACCAGCGGCGCCGCAATGGTGGCGAGCAACGCCATCGGGCGTGCCATAACCAGCGAAACCGGAACCGCCGCCCTCAGCGCAAGCTGTTTGGGCACCAATTCGCCCACAACCACGCTCAGATAGGTCGTCAGGGCGATCACGGTCACAAACGCAGCTTCCTGCGATATGTCGGCGGGCACGCCCAGAGCAGCCAGCCGTTCACCCACCGGCCCTTCAAGGCTTGCGCCCGAGAACGCGCCGGTGATGATCGCGATCAGGGTGATGCCGATCTGGACGGTGGAGAGGAATTTGCCCGGCTCAGCAGCAAGGCCGATGGCAATCCGCGCGCTGGCAGAGCCATCTTCGGCTTTCGCCTTGAGCTTGTTCGTTTGGGCGGAGACTATCGCCAGCTCGGACATGGCGAAAACGCCATTGAGCACGATCAGCCCGGCGATGATCAGGACTTCTGGCCAGGGAAACGGTGTCACCCCCTGTCGCTAGCACAAATCGCGCGGTGTTCCAGTGTTCGTTGGCAAAACCCTTGGCAAAAATGCGTTCAGCTTCGCGAAAAGCGGGCTTGGGCATCAGATGAATGCGCAGGACATCAGGCCTAATCATGTATGATGGTGCCATAAGACAAAGCTGGAGGACGAAACATGAAAGCATCACGGATTCTTCTCTCGGGAACGGCGGCATTGGCGCTGCTCGGGACGAGCGCATGCGTTACCGATCCCAACACCGGGGAACGCAAGGTTTCGCGCACGGCAATCGGCGCTGGCCTCGGCGGCACGCTTGGCTATCTGCTCGGCGGGGCAATCGGCGGCGACACGGCCCGTATCATTGGTGCAGGCATCGGCGGTTCGGCAGGTGCCGTCATCGGCAAGCAGTTCGACGACCAGATCCGCGAGCTTGATGAAGAGCTGCAGGGAACCGGTGTCGATGTCGAGGAAGTGGGCGATCAGGACGCAATTCTGGTGCGCTTGCCCGACGGTGTCACATTCGCGCGCGGATCGGCCAACATCAATCCCGGCTTCTACGATTCGCTCAATGCTGTGGCGGAAAGCCTGATCAAATATCCCAACAGCCTCGTCGATGTGTACGGCTTTACCGATACGACCGGCTCGGACGCGCTCAATCAGCGCCTGTCGGAACAACGCGCGCAGGCCGTGGCCGATTACCTGGCCGCACGCGGGGTTGCTCGCAGCCGCATCGAAACGCGCGGATATGGCGAAAGCTACGATTACCTGCGGGTGAAGACCGCGGATGGCGTTGACGAGCCGCTCAACCGCCGGGTCGAGATCAAGATCATCCCGATCAGCCAGGAGGACGTAAGCGCCGCTCGCGGCCAGTAATCCGACTGCTCCGAATGCGAAGGGGCCGGGCCGATGGTCTGGCCCCTTTTATTTTTCCCGCTGCAATTGTTCGGCGCGATCAGCCAGCCGGGCCACCGCGGCATCGTGAATGCCAGGCGCGCAGACGAGCACGCCGAAATCGCGTGGATCATGCTTGTTGTAGGCAAGCGGCTTGCCAAAAGCGTCGGACACCCGCGCCCCGGCCTCGCGCGCGATCAGCGTGGCGGCAGCGATGTCCCATTCGAAGCCCCAGCGCAGGGTCGCCAGCAGGTCGGCGCGATCATCGGCAACCATGGCGATGCGCAAGGCGATGGAATTAGGCTTTTCGACCGGTACGAGGTCCGAATCGACCGCCGGCACCTGATCCACCGGAACCCGCGATCCGGCAAATTCGGTGCGCGTGCTCGCCTTCAACGTCTTGCCATTGAGCGTCGCGCCGCGTCCCGCAATCGCGAACCATTCCTCGCCGCGTGCCGGAGCCGAAAGCATCCCTATCAAAGGGCGGCCCGCGCTGATCAGGGCGACCGAGACGGACCAGCCTGTCCGCCCACGTACGAAATCGCGTGTGCCGTCAATCGGATCTACCAGCCAGATGAGGTCGCTGCGGGTGCGCACTTTGTCATCGGCGGTTTCCTCGGAAAGCCAGGCCGCCGCTGGCAGCAGGCGGCCAAGCTCCCGCTTCAGGAAGATATCGACCGAAAGGTCGGCTTCGCTGACGGGATTGCCCGGAGTCTTGTCCCAGCTTTCCAGCTTGTGCCCGTCGCCGGGCCATCGCGCATGAGCGATGCGACCCGCCTCGCGCACGATCTCCAGAAAGCGACCCTCATCTATCATTTTTGATCATTCCCGCGATGCATACCAAGGTAGGACGCCTGAAGGCAGCTTCGACACTTTTCAAGTGCCGCGATACGTGCTTAGGGCCTCCGCAAACAATCTCTCCCCCGGGACATCAATCAAAAGGGATCGAATCTGATGAACGTCCACGAATATCAGGCCAAGGAACTTCTCAAGGAACACGGGATCGCAGTTCCCGCGGGCCATGCGGCGCTTTCTGTTGAGGAAGCTGTTGCGGCGGCAAAGAACCTTCCCGGGCCGCTCTATGTCGTGAAGGCGCAGATTCACGCCGGTGGCCGCGGCAAGGGCAAGTTCAAGGAACTGCCCGAAGATGCCAAGGGCGGCGTTCGGCTCGCCAAGAGCATCGACGAAGTCGAAGCCAACGCCAAGGAAATGCTCGGCAACACGCTGGTGACGGTGCAGACCGGTGCGGAAGGCAAGCAGGTCAACCGCCTCTACGTCACCGATGGCGTTGATATTGCCAAGGAATACTACCTCTCGCTGCTGGTCGACCGGGCGACCGGTCGTGTGGCTTTCGTTGTTTCGACCGAAGGCGGTATGGATATCGAAGCGGTGGCGCACGACACGCCTGAGCTGATCACCACCTTCACCATCGATCCGGCACAGGGCTTCATGCCGCACCATGGCCGCGCCGTGGCCTTTGCCCTGAAGCTGACCGGCGATCTCAACAAGCAGGCGCAAAAGCTCGCCAAGCAGCTTTACGACGCCTTCATGGCGACCGACTGCTCGATGCTCGAAATCAACCCGCTGGTGGAAACCGTGGACGGCACGCTGACCGTGCTCGACGCCAAGATGAGCTTCGATTCGAACGCGCTCTATCGCCACCCGGCGATCGAGGCGCTGCGCGACGAGACCGAGGAAGACCCGGCCGAAGTCGAAGCGAGCGAATACGACCTCGCCTACATCAAGCTGGATGGCAACATCGGCTGCATGGTCAATGGCGCGGGCCTGGCCATGGCGACGATGGACATCATCAAGCTGAACGGCGCTTTCCCGGCCAACTTCCTCGACGTGGGCGGCGGCGCGACCACCGAAAAGGTGACGGCAGCGTTCAAGATCATCCTCAAGGACCCGGCAGTCGAAGGCATCCTCGTCAACATCTTCGGCGGAATCATGAAGTGCGACGTGATCGCCAACGGTATCGTTCAGGCGGCAAAGGACGTGAACCTCTCGGTTCCGCTCGTTGTCCGGCTTGAAGGCACCAATGTCGACGCGGGCAAGGAAATCCTCGCCAATTCGGGCCTGCCGATCGTCCCCGCAGACGATTTGGGCGACGCCGCGAAGAAGATCGTCGCCGAGGTGAAGAAGGCGGCCTGATCCAGCTGCGCTCGCCCGCCCGGGCGGGCGCCTTACATAGCGTTGAAGCGGAACAGCAGTTCCCCGCCGCTTTGCATTCTTACGGCCGCGACAAGCCCTACTCCGGGTTTGTCGCGGTCTTCGCATCTGAGCGTCAAAGCGTGGAAATAGGCCGCGCAAGGCTCAATTGCGACAAGGCGGAAGGTCAGCATGTCGCCTTTCTTCTCCCACCCGGTGAGGTCGGCGTTGAAGTGCTTCAGACGCAGCACCAACGTGCCATCCTCCTCCATCAGATACATATGTTCGGTGAAGCGGATGCCGCCTTCTTCGGTCGACTGCACGAAGGTGCCGACCATCGTGTCACCTGTGGGCGGCAGCCAGCTTTCCATTGCGGGCGCGCCGCCGATGCCTTCGCCCGACCATTGGCCGACCAGCCAGTCCAGCTGGTCCAGCCGGGCGGCGGGCGATTCGAAACCTTCGCCCCCCAGCCGCGTTTCCTGTGCTTGGACTGAAGGGGTCAGAACGCAGGCACAAAGCAGCACAACGGCTCTGAAGACGGATTGAAGCATGGCAAACCTCCCTTGCATTAAAGATGATGGACGAGGCCGCGTGATCTTGGCAAGGCTGCGCGCTGACAGCGATAAGAGCCGCCTCCACCAGCTTGACGTTTACGTAAACGCAAGTTAGGGGGCAGCCGGAATAGTTTTGTCGTCCTGCCGCAAACCCGGCGGGGCGTTATTGGGAAAGGAAGCGCAATGAAAATCCTCGTCCCCGTCAAACGGGTGATCGACTACAACGTCAAGCCACGCGTCAAGGCCGATGGCTCGGGCGTGGATCTTGCCAACGTCAAGATGAGTATGAACCCCTTCGACGAAATCGCTGTCGAAGAAGCGATCCGCATCAAGGAAGCCGGCAAGGCCGAGGAAATCATCGCCGTTTCGGTCGGCCCGGCAAAGGCCCAGGAAACGCTGCGCACCGCACTCGCCATGGGTGCCGACCGCGCGATCCTCGTCGAAACCGATGAAGAAGTCGAACCGCTGGCCGTCGCCAAGATCCTGAAGGCGATCGCCGATGAGGAACAGCCCGGCCTGGTGCTGCTCGGCAAGCAGTCGATTTCGGACGATTCGAACCAGACCGGCCAGATGCTCGCCGCGCTGATGGGCCGTCCGCAGGGCACCTTTGCCAACACCGTAGAAGTCGAAAGCGACAGCGTCACCGTGAAGCGCGAAATCGACGGCGGGCTTGAAACCGTGAAGCTGACGCTTCCCGCGATCGTCACCACCGACCTGCGCCTGAACGAGCCGCGCTACGCTTCGCTGCCGAACATCATGAAGGCGAAGAAGAAGCCGCTCGATACCAAGACGCCAGCCGATTACGGGGTCGACATCACCCCGCGCCTCACCACCACCAAGGTCAGCGAGCCGCCGGTTCGTCAGGCCGGTGTGAAGGTCGAGGACGTCGCCGCTCTGGTTGAAAAGATCAAGGCTCTGGGCATCGCCTGATCGGCGCCCCGGAGAGAGAAGGATTTAGGACATGAACACTCTGGTTCTGGTCGAACACGACAACAACACCGTCAACGATGCGACGCTGGCCGTGGTCACGGCAGCAGGCAAGCTGGGCGAAGTCACCGCGCTGGTCGCAGGTCACAACTGCGGCTCCGTCGCCGAAGCAGCCGCCAAGATCGCGGGCGTTTCCAAGGTGCTCAAGGCGGATGACGCCGCCTATGCGCACGCGCTGGCCGAAAACGTCGCGCCGCTCGTCGCCGGGCTGATGGCAGGCTATGACGCCTTCCTCGCGCCCGCCACCACCAGCGGCAAGAACATCGCACCGCGCGTCGCCGCGCATCTCGACGTGATGCAGATTTCGGAAATCCTTTCGGTCGAAGGCCCCAAGACCTTCACCCGTCCGATCTATGCAGGCAACGCCATCGCGACGGTTGAATCGACCGACGCGAAGCTCGTCATCACCGTACGCGGCACCGCTTTCGAAAAGGCGGCAACCGAAGGCGGATCAGCCGCAATCGAAGACGCTGCCGGACCGGGTGACGCAGGCACCTCGAGCTTCGTCGGTTCGGAAATCGCCAAGAGCGAGCGTCCGGAACTGACGAGCGCCAAGGTGATCGTTTCGGGCGGTCGCGCGCTGAAAGATGCCGAGACTTTCGAAGCCACAATCACCCCGCTCGCCGACAAGCTGGGCGCCGCCATCGGCGCTTCGCGTGCCGCAGTCGATGCGGGCTATGTCCCGAACGATTATCAGGTCGGCCAGACCGGCAAGATCGTCGCCCCCGAAGTGTACATCGCCATCGGCATTTCCGGCGCGATCCAGCACCTTGCGGGGATGAAGGATTCGAAGGTCATCATCGCGATCAACAAGGACGAAGACGCACCGATCTTCCAGGTCGCGGATATCGGCCTTGTCGCAGACCTCTACAACGCCGTGCCGGAACTCACCGGAGCGCTGTAAGCCTTTCGAATTTCTGAAGGTTGAAGAAGACCTCCGCCGCGTTAGTCTGCGCAGCGGAGGTTTTCTTATGGGTCGCACCAAACTTATCAGAGCCGCATATGTGGCAGGCGTCGCAGCTTTGCTCCTGACTTCTCCCATCGGCGCAGCGGCGCAAGACGGGCCGGACCGCGTCGAGCAACTCCTGCCAAGCTCTGAGTGGAATATTGATTTTGGCGAGGATTACTGCCGCCTCGCGCGCACTTTTTCGGACGGAGAGGATCAGTACCTCCTGTTCATCGAGCAGGCCGCGCCTGCGACGGGGTTCGGCATGACGCTCGCGGGTCCGAAGATTCGCCAGTTCAGACAGGTCATCACCCGCCTCAAGCTTGAAGAGGATGAAGGTTACCCGCAGGTTTCCCGCATGACCGGAGAGGTAGTGGGGTTTGGTCCAGCCGCAATTTTCTCGCGGATCGAGATAAATGACGATCGCGATGCAGCCCCAGATGGCACGCTCCGCACTCTCCCGCACATAGATCTCGACGAAGCATCCAAGATTGACCGAATCCAATACGGCCACGGCGGCTTTGCCCTGTCTTTCGAGACGGGAGACATGGGTCCACCTTTGCAGGCGCTCAACGTCTGCGCTGCCGATTTCGTGCGTTCGTGGGGCCTTGATGTCGAGCAACACAAGCAATTCACTCGGATGGCACGGTTGACGAACGAGCAAGAGATCGCCCGTGAAATCCAGAAATACTACACGCGTTCGGCACTGAACCGCGGCGAACAAGCGATCATCAGGATGCTTGTCATCGTCGAAACTGATGGATCGGTATCGCAATGCAAACTGTTCGAATCCACGGAGACGGACAGGCTACAAAGCAAGGCCTGCGAGGAGATGGAGGGAGCGGAATTCGAGCCAGCCCTCGACGCAAGCGGACAGCCGATGCGTTCCTTCTACACAACCAACATCATTTACCGGATTACAGAAGCCAACGCGCACGGCTGATCGTGATGCCACAACAGACTGCGTCTCGCAGTCGCCTTACAGTAACGTCACAATGAAATGCAGCGTCATCCCGACAAGGCCGCCCACCAGCGTGCCGTTGATACGGATGAATTGCAGGTCGCGCCCGACGGCGCTTTCGATGCGGCCGGTGATGGTTGTCGCGTCCCAGCGCTTCACCGTTTCCGAAACCAGCGTCACGATCCCGCTGCCGTAACGAGTGGCGACACCGACAGCGGTGCGGCGGGCGAAACGGTTGATCTGCACCTGCAGGCGTTCATCCTGCTTCAACGCGTGGCCAAGATCGGCAAGGCCGTTGCGCATTTCCATGCCGAGCCCCGTGTCGCTTTCCCGAGCACGGCGGATCAGTGACAGGCGGATGCGTTCCCACACGCCCATCCACCATTCGGCCACAGCCGGGTTCTCCAATAGGTCGCGCTTCATTTCCTCCACCCGCTCGCGGGTTTCGGGATCGTGCTGCAGATCCTGCGACAGCTTGTGCAGCCCTTCCTCCACCTTGCCGCGCAAGGGGTGATCGGGATTGACCAGCACTTCGGCCAGCAGCTTGTACAGGCCATCAAGGACATTCGAGGAAATCGTTTTGTCCAGCCCTGCCCAGCGCAGCACCCCGGCGACGCGATTGTGAATGATCTCGCGGACGGTTTCCTCATTGTCCTCCAGCGTCAGCCCCGCCCAGCGGATGAAACCGTTGATCAGCGGAGTATGGCGCTGATCGGTCATCGCGCTTTCGAGCATCCGGCCCGCGAGCGGGGACACGTCGATCTTCGCCAGCTGCGAGCCAAGGCCAGAACGCACCTGATTGCCGAGCCGCTGCGGATCGAGCGATTCGAGCACTTCGGCCAGCAATTCCGCCGCGCCGCTGGTGATGCGCGAACGCGCGTCGTCGCCCGATTTGTTCGGACTGTCGACGAGGAAATCGCCGATCGCGCGCGCGACATTCATGCTCGACATGCGCCGGGCAACCACGGCCGGGGTCAGGAAGTTTTCGCGCAGGAATTGCGCCATGGTGTCGGCGATGCGATCCTTGTTCGACGGGATGATCGCGGTGTGCGGGATCGGCACGCCCAAAGGATGGCGGAACAGCGCGGTCACTGCGAACCAGTCAGCCAGCCCGCCGACCATTGCCGCTTCGGCAAAGGCGTTGACGTACCCCCACGCGGGATGGCCCGTCTGGGCGAGCGCGTGGGTGGAAAAGAACACGCCTGCCATCGCCGCCAGCAGGCCGGTTGCGGTCCAGCGCATCCGGCGCGCGCGATCCGCCGTCAGCGGTTCTCCGCCGAACTTCAGGGGGACAGGGCGCTTGTTCTCCATCTGACCGTCTATCTGCCCGAAAACCGCCGCGCCGTCACGCCTTGGCAAGGCCGATCACCCACAGTCCGATGCCGTTACTCTGCAGGTTCCGCCCCTGGCGGCAGGCGCGTTGCCGGGATGGCGGGGCCTGCGCCACGCCCCGGATAGGGCGGGGTCGGGTCGGGTGCATGCGGCGGCGCGACAGGCTGGCCGTCGTCGCCGGGCTTGTAAGTCAGCAGGCGGCTGCGCAGCCACGGGCCGACACGCCGCTCGAACCCGTCGGCCAAGCTAAAGCCTGCAGGGACGATCACCAACGTGAGAAGGGTCGACATGATCAGGCCGCCGATCACGACGATGCCCATCGGCTGACGCCAGGCGCCATCGCCCGACATTGAGATTGCGACAGGGACCATCCCGGCCGTCATCGCCACCGTCGTCATCACGATCGGCTGCGCGCGCTTGTGCCCGGCTTCCATGATCGCTTCGAACTTGTTGGTGCCGCGCTCCATTTCCTCGATTGCGAAGTCGATCAGCAGGATCGAGTTCTTGGACACGATGCCGAGCAGCAGCAGAATGCCGATGTAGACAGGCATGCTCTGCGCAAAGCCGACCAGCCAGACCAAGAGGATGCCGCCCAAGGGAGCCAGCGCCAGCGAGGTCATGTTGACCAGCGGGCTCATCAATCGCTTGTAGAGCAGCACCAGCACCGCGAACACCAGCAGCACACCGGTGATGATCGCGATGATGAGGTTCTGCACCAGCTCTTGCTGCCATTCCTCTTCGCCCACGACATCGCGGATCACCCCGACGGGCAGGGTTTTGAGCACTGGCAGCGCATCCACTTCGGCCTGCGCCTCGCCTTTCAACACGCCGCTTGCCAGATCCGCGCCGACAAGCACGCGGCGGTTCTGGTTGTAGCGTTGGATCGCGGTCGGGCCGGAGCCGTAGGTGATGTCGGCAACCCGTGAGAGGGGAACGGTGCCGCCATTGATCGTCTGCACCGGCAGGTTCTCGATGGTGGCAAGGCGCCCGCGGGCTTCTTCCGACAGCTTGACCCGGATCGGGATCTGGCGATCCGACAGGGAGAAGCGCGCAGCATTCTGCTCGATCTCGCCAAGCGTCGCGATGCGGATCGTCTGTGACAGCGCGAGCGTCGAAACTCCCAATTCCGCAGCGATCTTCTCACGCGGAGTGATGATGATTTCGGGCCGGTTGATGTCTGCGCTGATGCGGGGCGCAACCAGCGTATCGAGCCCGCGCATCTGTTCCACCAGTTCCGCAGCAGTCCGATCAAGCAACTCGGGGTCGGAGCCGGCCAACATGACGGTGAGATCGCGGCCCGAGCCAAAGCCGCCGCTCTGCGAACGGAAGCGCACACGTGCATCGGGGATCTGCGCCAGTTGCGGGGCAAGCTCCCGTTCGAATTCGATCGAGGTGCGCTTACGATCATCGGTCAGCTTGATGAAGATGGTCGAATTGCCCAGCCGGATGCGCTGCAAGGTGCGTTCGACTTCGGGTTGCTCGTTCAACAGGGCATCGACCCGGTCAGACACGCGCTTGGTCGTCTCCAGCGTGGTGCCGGGAACCATTTCGATCTCGACGGTCGAATTCTCGTCATCGATGGTGGGCTGGAACTGGGCCGGAATCTGCCCGAACAACAGGATTGTGACCAACAAGGAGAACCAGCCGATGCCGAGCATCCACACGCGGTGATCGAAGAAGCGCGCCTGCGCCCAGCGGAAACCGTGCCCGATCTGGTGAAGGCCGAGCGGTTCCGGCGCACTGCTCTGGAACAACCAGCCCAGCAGAAGATGCTTCACCCAGCCAAGCGCCGAGGACAGAAGGTGGGCAATGGCGGTCACCACCGGACCAAGCACCTTCAGCGAAGCGATGCCGACGGCAAGACTGAAGATCGAAGTCACGATGACGAAGAAGACCTCGAACAGCTTGGCAACCACGGCATGTACCATGCTGTTGGTGTCTGCAGAAACGGCTGTTGCAATATCCTCATGGACGCCCAACCCGGCAAGACCTTGCCACAGCGGTTCCGGCAGCAACATCGCAGAGAACGTACCGCTGAACAGCTCGAACATAGCAATCATGGTCATGGCAAGCAGCGTCAGCACGATCAGCAACAGGGATGCCGTGTAGCGGCCGCGCGCCACCGGCGCGTCCACACCGGCTCGCCGCGCCCGAAGCTTGCCGCTGTCGAGCGTCCAGGCCAGCATCTGCATGTAGCGGTCCATCAACGGGCCTTCGCCATGCGCGCCCGCACCCTTGGCTGACAGGAAGTAGGCCGCCATCAGCGGCGTGATCATGCGCGCCACGGCAAGTGACATGAGCACCGCGACCACCACCGTCAGGCCGAAGTTCTGAAAGAATTGCCCGGACACACCCGGCATCAGGCCAACCGGCAGGAACACGGCGACGATGCAGAAGCTGGTTGCCACCACCGGCAAGCCGATTTCGTCGGCGGCATCGATACTGGCCTGATAGGCGCTTTTGCCCATGCGCATGTGGCGCACGATATTCTCGATCTCCACGATCGCGTCATCGACCAGCACCCCGGCGACAAGCGCCAGAGCCAGCAGCGAAAGGAAGTTCAGGTTGAACCCGAGCAGGTCCATGAAGAAGAACGTCGGGATCGCCGAAAGCGGAATGGCAACGGCGCTGATGAAGGTCGCCCGCCAATCGCGCAGGAACAGGAACACCACGACGATGGCGAGCACGGCACCTTCGATCAAGGCCGAGATCGAGCTTTTGTACTGGTTGTCAGTGTAGGTGGTGCTGGTGAACATCTTGATGAAGCGGACGCCCTCGGTCTCCGCCTCGATCTTGTCCATTTCCGCAACCGCCGCTTCGTAGACGGCGAGATCCGATGCGCCGCGGGCACGGTTCATGAAGAAGTTGACGACTTCGCGATCCTTGACCTCGCTGACCGATGTCCGCTCACCATAGCCATCACGCACGGTTGCAACATCGGCCAGCCGGATGGTGCGCCCGCCGCCCAGCTGGATCTGGCGTTGCGACAATTCATAGGCTGAATCGTCATTGCCCAGAACGCGCAGCGACTGTCGGGTGCCGCCGACTTCCGCCACGCCGCCGGCAGCATCGACGTTGTTCTGCCGCAGCACAGAGTTGATCTGCGATGCGGTAACTCCGAGCGCCTGCATCTTGGCCGGATCGAGGATCACCTCGATTTCGCGATCAACCCCGCCAAAACGCTGAACTTCGGCCATGCCGTCAATGCCTAGCAGCCGCTTCGCCACCGTATCGTCGATGAACCAGCTGAGCTGCTCGATCGTCATGTCGTCGGCTTCGACGGCAACGTAGCCGATCGCCTCGCCAACGACGTTCACCTTCGCGATTTGCGGCTCCAGAATGCCATCGGGCAGGCTGGCGCGCACCGAATTGACGGCGGTTTCCACTTCGTTGACGGCTTCGATGATGTCGACGCCGATTTCGAACTCCACGAAGGTGCTCGAGTTGCCCTCGCTCGCGGTCGACTGGATCGAATTCACGCCGTTGATGGCACGAACCGCGCTTTCGACGCGCTGTGTGATCTGGTTTTCGATTTCAGTCGGCGCGGCGCCGGGTTGGGCGATGGTAACTCTGACGGCAGGGAAATCGACGTCAGGATTGTTCGTGACGTCCATCCGCGCGAAGCTGATGATGCCAGCCAGCAGCAGCGCGGTGAAGAACACCAGAGGAATAACCGGATTGCGGATTGACCAGGCGGATATGTTCTTGAAGTTCATGGGTATTCTGCCTGTCCTGCAATCGTGTCTCTGTTCGTCAGCCGCGCGGTATCAGTTACGCAATTCGCACCTGATCGGATGGATCAACGCTCCTGCTTCTGAGGGCTCACTGTCTCGCCGGCATTTAGGAAACCGCCCGCGCGCAGCACCACCATCTCATTCCCGTTGAGGCCGTCCGTTATGGCAATGCCCTCTGCCGTCGCCATCCCGGTCGTGACCGAGCGACGCTCGGTCTTGTTCTCGGCCCCCACGACATAGACATAACTGCCCTTGTCATCCGCCAGCACCGCGCTTTCCGGAAGGACGGTCGCCTGAAGGCTACCGCTGTTGATCCGCGCGGTCGCAAAGCCGCCGGGACGAAGTTCGGGCGCATAAGACAGCGCAATACGGGCCGTTCCCTGGCGCGTTGCCGCATCGATCGTGGGCGACAATTGCCAGACCTGGCCTTCATATGATTTTTCCGATCCGGCAGGGGTAATCGTGGCCATTACACCGGTAGAAAGGCCCGCAAGCTGTGCTTCGCTGACCTGGGCGAGCATTTCCATTTCGCCACCACGCGCAATGACGAACAAAGCGGGCGTTCCGCCACCGACTGTTTGGCCCGGCTCGACATTGCGCTCCAGCACATAGCCGGAAGCTGGCGCGACAATGTTCAGACGTGCGTTACGGGCCCGCAGTTCGGCCAGTTGCGCCTCGGCAACCCTGACCCGCGCGACGGCGGCATCGCGCGTCGCCGTCAGGCGATCAACATCGGCCTTGGACACGAATCCGCGATCAACCAGCTGCAACGAGCGATCAAGATTGGCCTGAGCCAGCTGCGCGTCGGCGCGCGCCACCTCGATCTGGGCTGCCTGTGCGGCCGCCTGCTGGGTTTGCACCGAACGATCAATCACGGCGAGCACTTCGCCCTGCTGCACCCAGTCGCCTGCATCCACCCGCACCGAGAGGACCTGTCCGCCCTCACCCACAACACCCACGGGCATCGGTCGGCGGGCGGCCAGTGTGCCCGGCGCCTCCACCATGCCCTCAATAGTCGTCTTGCCCGGCGAAATGACCGTCACGACCGGCGCCTGCGTCTTGTCATCGCCCGGCGCCACCGGCTCACCGCCCGCGAACGCGAAGTAGGCGGCAATCGCGCCCAGCAGGACGAGCAGCCCGCCAAGTGCAATCAGCAGCCTTTTCACGACGGGTGACGATTGTGTGGGATCGCGCATGGCATCGACATCCGTCGGGATGTCGTCCTGCGTTTCTGCCGTGATGGTCGTCGCGTAATTCATTGTCTCAAACCCTGTTGGGGAGGCTCTGCCACCCACCTGTCCGGGCCCGTTTGCGCCCGGCCAAGTGTATTATAGATATAAGTCACCCTTCGCAATCCCTCATAGATATGGTGCGCGAGCCGGGCAACGCGTGGTTCGACTGATGACTTTGAGCCTAGACGAATGGCCTTTCGGATCGTTCCGGCACTAAAACAGGCGCTCCAACAGGTAAGGGCAGCGCAGCCCTATGGCCACGCCGCCCTTTTCGTCGAGGAAATCCCTTCCCCCGAAGCTCCCGGTCAGTCTTATCCTCGAACGTTGCCGCGCTGGATGAGATTCAGCACGCCCAGCAGCACAATGGCACCGATCAGAGCGGAAATGATCCCCATGATGTCAGGTGGCCAGGCACCGATCTCGCCGCTGCCAAGAACGAACGAGAACACAGAATTGCCGATGAACGATCCGACCATGCCGACTACGACATTCCAGAAATATCCCATTTGCGCGTCGCGATTCATCACGAGGCTGGCAACCCATCCGATGATACCGCCCATAATGATGAACCAGATGAAACCAAGCATGGAATCTCCCCTTCCCATACCCGCAGTCGCGCAAGGACTGCGCGAATCCCGCTGCGAGCTGGGATGAGGATTAGCCTAGTTGAGCCTGGAAGAGAACCGGGGGCCCCGATCAGGCGACCCGCCGTGCGCCGTGGTCTGCGTGATCAGTATTTGAGCTGGCGTTCGTAGAGGTCGCGGTAATGCTGGATGCGAGTGACACGCAGGCCCTGCATGCCCGAACGGTCGACCGCGCGCTGCCATGACGCGAATTCCTCCAGCGTCAGGCCGTAGCGTTCCAGCACCTCGTCGATGGACAGCAGTCCGCCGTTGACAGCCGCAACCACCTCCGCCTTGCGACGAACGACCCAACGCTTGGTGTTGGGTGAAGGCAAATCATCGATGGTCAGCGGCTCACCGAGCGGGCCGATCACCTGTGCCGGGCGGATGTCCTGATTCTCAATCATCAATATTCTCTCGCATCACCATGTGTCACGCGACCTCTTTCCCGAGCAGCTTCTTGATCTGCTCCATCAATGCCGTCGACTATGACAGGCGAGCCTTTGCTCTCGCTTAAAGCAACAGGGTTAACGATCGGTTTTTCATCGTCCTTCGCTCGAAAGTAACGCACCGCTGCATCCGCAAGGCTGTTGCTGGCGGCGCGCGTGCCGCAAGCGGCTTCGCTCAGGAGCACCTGGCGGAAATCGCGTGCGGCATTGAGCCGTGCGGTCAACTCCCGCCACTCAAGGGTGCGAAGCGTGCCGCGCTGGTCGGAGTCGGATGCGACTCGCGCTGCTTGCAGGTGCCCAAGAGGATTGGTCATTTCGATCATGAGGGACCTTTTAGATCGAAGAACGTCAAAATGTGGTAAAGCTGCGCGATACCGAGCAATGGGTGTGGCGAGCTTTACCCTCCAGAAAGGTTTGGGTGGCCCCTATGGCGCAATCGCATCCTACGCATTATATGGCGCGGCGATCATGACCTCCCCCTCCACCTTGACGCAGCCCTCGACATTCGGGCTGGACACCGCTGCGCTGTTCGACCTTCCGCGGCCGGCCAAGGACTGCCGGATTGTTGTCGCCATGAGCGGCGGCGTCGATTCGTCAGTGGTTGCCGCACTCGCGGCCGATACCGGCGCAGAGGTGATCGGGATTACCCTGCAGCTTTACGACTACGGGGCTGCAACCGGGCGCAAGGGGGCATGCTGCGCCGGCGACGATATTGCCGATGCGCGCGCCGTGTCAGACCGGCTTGGCATCGCCCATTACGTCTTCGATCACGAAAGCGCATTCCGCGAGGATGTGGTCGAGCAGTTCGCCGACGAATATCTCGCCGGGCGCACCCCTGTGCCCTGCATACGCTGCAACATGGGGCCGAAATTCACCGACCTGTTCCGCATGGCGCGCGAACTTGGTGCCGATTGCCTTGCCACCGGGCATTATGTCCAGCGCGTCATGGCGGCAGACGGCCCGCATCTTCACCGTGCGCTCGATCCGGCGCGGGACCAGTCGTACTTCCTTTACGCGACGACGCAGGAACAGCTCGACTACATCCGCTTCCCGCTGGGCGGCCTACCCAAGACCCAGGTGCGCGAGCTCGCCGAAAAGGCTGGACTGCGCAATGCGGCCAAGCCTGACAGCCAGGACATCTGCTTCGTGCCTGACGGCAATTACGCCAAGATCGTCACCAAGCTGCGCCCCGAAGGCGGAGCGCCCGGCGCAATCGTCCATGCTGCGACCGGCGAACAGCTGGGCGAGCACAAGGGCATCATCCATTTCACCGTCGGCCAGCGCAAAGGGCTGGAAATCGGCGGCCAGCCCGAACCGCTCTATGTCATCGGTCTGGATGCTGCGAACCGCGAGGTGCGGGTTGGGCCAAAACGGATGCTCGGTGTCGAAAGCGCGGCGCTGATCGAAACCAACCGGATCGGGGAATTGCCCGAAGGCGTGCAACTCACTGCCAAGGTCCGCAGCCTGGCCAAGCCCGTTCCAATCACACTCGACGGGCCGCTGGGCGATGGGGCGGCCACCACGATCCGCTTCGAAAACCCCGAATTCGGGGTCGCGCCGGGTCAGGCCGCCGTGATCTATGCCGGTGAGCGCGTTGTTGGCGGCGGGTGGATCGATTCGACGTCGCCCGTCGCGGCTTAACCCTCCCAGGGCTCCAGCACGCAGCCATAACCATCGCGCAGAGTCGCGGTGTTGGACGTCACCAGCGGGAAACTGGCGGTGACGCTTTTGCCTTCCGGATCATCGCTCAGCGATACCAGCTCCATCCCGGCCAGTTTGTCCTTGCGGCAATCTTCCAGAGTGCGTCCGGCAACAAAGCGGCATGAACAGGCGACCCGCGCTGCATAGGATGTACCCACATCGGCATAGCCGCCGATGGCGGTGCGATTGGACCAGACAGCAATGGCGATCCCAACCAGCGCAAGGCCGATAATCCAGAACGCAGCTCTTCCCGCCACGCTCCGCCCGCTGTGCGAATTCGACCCCATATTTGCCATTGCTTTGTTGGAACCCTTGTAGAAATGAGTGCGCGATGACGTATCGCCCGCTGTCCCTTATCGCCGCCGCGGCACTCCTGCCAAGCCTTGTCTCCTGCGGCTCCGCCCCTGACCCCGCCCTTCCGCCGCTGACACAGGAAGCGCTGGATGCAGTGACGGAGGATGCGGGGGCGCCCAAGGATCAGTTGGCACGGCAGGTCGATGAGCTCTTCACGATGGAAGGGCTTGGCGAAACGCGCGCCGTGCTGGTTCTGGCGGATGGCAAGGTCGCTGCCGAACGGTATGCGCCCGGCTATGACGCAGACACCCGCTTCGTCAGCTGGTCGATGGCCAAGACTGTCACTGCCGTACTGATCGGGATGCTGGTGGCTGATGGCTTGCTTAGCGTGGACGAGCCGGCTCCGGTGCCGCTCTGGCAACGGCAGGGCGATCCACGCGCCGACATCACCCTGCGCCACCTGCTGCAGATGCGTTCGGGCCTGCGCCATACCGAGGCGGGCGATCCGCCTTACGAATCCTCGGAAGTGCGGATGCTGTTCCTCGACGGGCGCGATGATATGGCGAAATGGGCGAAGGAGCAGCCGCTTGAAGCCGAACCGGGGGAGCGGTTCGAATACTCGTCCAACACCACCGTGATTCTCGCTGATATCGCAGCGCGCGCATTGACCGACAGCGACAATCCCGATGCCCGGCGCAAAGCCGTGGCGGATTACCTCAACCAGCGGCTGTTCGCGCCGCTCGGCATGACCTCCATCGTGCCTGAATTCGACGCATCGGGCACGCTGATCGGCGGCAGCCTGATGCATGCGACGGCAGGCGATTATGCCCGGTTCGGCGAGTTCCTGCGCCGCGGCGGGCAAGCTCCCGATGGCGAGCAACTGGTGCCCACGCGCTGGGTCGAGGCGATGCTGGAGCCAAGCCCCGTGTCGCAGCACTATGGCTACCAGATCTGGCTCAACCGGCCCGAGCCCGAACTCGAAGGCGGCCACCCGCTGTTCCCTGAACGCGCGCCCGCGAGCATGTTCGCGCTGATCGGGCACATGGGCCAGTATGTGATCGTCTCGCCTCAGCAGCGCGTTACGCTGGTGCGGCTCGGCCATTCGGACAGCGCGGAACGCCCGCCCATGTTGCAACAGGCCGCCGATGTCCTGGCGCTTTACCCGGTAAGGTAGAACACTCCTTCCACCACAGTCACGCACGGCCCGCCAAGCCAGGCGCGCGCATCCTTGCCACTGCCTTCGAGCCGCAGCGCAAGGTCGCCGCCGCGTGTGCTGGCCTGATGCGCCGTCATGGTATCGCGCCCTAGCCGCTCCGCCCAGAAGGGTGCAAGCGCGGCATGGGCCGATCCCGTAACGCTGTCTTCGTCCACGCCCCATGCCGGCACGAAGACGCGGCTGACGATGTCATAATTTGCGCCCGGCGCGGTGCAGATCGCCATCAGATCGATCTGGCGCAGCGCTTCCATGTCGGGGTTGAGCGCCCTGATCTCATCCTCGCTCTCCATCAGGATGATCGCGGTCTGCTCGGCCCCGTGCCATGACAGATACGCTTCCCCGCGAAAGCCGATGGCTGCGAGCAGTTCGGGCTGCGAGCTCGGCTCCACCAGAGTGACCGGCAGCGCCAGCTCATACCCCTGATCCATCCGCACCACTTCCAAGACGCCCGCCTTGCGGGTGCGGAAGGTGACGCGATCGCTGTCACCGAAACGGGCGGGATCTGACAGCACCACATGCCCGCTCGCCAGCGTCGCATGGCCGCACAGCGCGACCTCGTCCGTCGGAGTAAACCAGCGCAGCTCCCAATCCGCCTCGCCCCTTGCGTCCTTCACGATGAAGGCGGTTTCGGCGAACATGTTCTCCTCCCCGATTGCCTGCAGCACATCATCGGGCAGCCATTCGTCCAGCACCATCACCGCGGCCTGATTGCCGCCGAAGGTCGCGGAGCTGAAGGCATCCACATGCCAATAGGGGATCGTCTGTGTCATGGGTGTCCTCAGGGGTAGAGCAGTGTGTCCGACCACCCATCTGCTGTGCGAGTGAAGCGGCGGCGGTCATGCAGGCGGTTGTCGCGGTCCATCCAGAACTCGATCGCGGCGGGGCGCAGTGTGAAGCCGGTCCAGTGCGACGGGCGCGGCACCCGGCCTTCCGCTTCGTGTTTGGCCCAGATCGCCTCCACCCGGTCGAGATAGGTCTGGCGTACAGGCAAGGCACGCGACTGGTCGCTGGCAGCGCTGCCGACCTGGCTTTTGTACGGGCGCGAGTGGAAGTAGGCGTCGGCTCGTTCGGGGCTCACTTCCTCCAGCGGCCCTTCGATCCGGATCTGGCGGCGCAGGCTCTTCCAGTGGAACAGCAGCGCGGCCTGCATGTTGGCGCGGATTTCCCCGCCCTTGCGGCTGTCGGCATTGGTGAAGAAGGTGAAGCCGCCACTCCCGCTTTCTGCCGGGCCGTGCCCTTTGAGCAGCACCATCCGTACCGAAGGCGCGCCAACCGGCGTCGCTGTCGCCAGCGCCATGGCGTTGGGATCGTTCGGCTCGCTCGCCTGCGCATCGGCGAACCATGAATCGAACAGCGCGTAAGGGTCTGCACCGCTCGGGATCATGGTGTCACCCAATTGGGCCGGGTTAAGGGGGTCAGATTGGCTCATTTCCGGGATTCCTCAAGCGCGGTTTCCAACAGGATGGAACATGTGGAACACAGTCCTGGGAAAGAAACCGCAAAGTATCACTATCGCGGCCCGCAATGTCACTTTTTCGCACAAGGCGTAACCCTTTGCGGGGGAAGCGATAGATCGTGTGAAACATGGCCCGAGCATAACGGACCTCGTCCCCGGTAGGAAAGCGCTTGGCGCACGATCCGGCCACAGCTATTTCGGCGGATATGGTCGCACTCTATTCATGGACTGCCATTGCGCTTTTCGGCATCGGCTTCGCGTGGTTTGCCTCTCGGACATTCCTCGACGGTTTGCGCGCACCGACATTCTTTCACGGGCTCGAGATCGGAAAGCATGGAACCCTGCCAGCGATCTTCGCTATTGGCGTAGGCGTCTATGCCGCGATCACCGGCGACTGGATCGGGCTCTTGGCCGCAGCGGGCGGCGCCGGCGTTTTCCTGACCGCTTTTCTTGTTTTCTACGGCCTTGGCTTTGGCGCCGGTCGGATGCGCGCCCGAAGCGGCAATAGTCGTAACACGCATTAGGTTTGCGCAGGACGCTTGCACCCGGGCACCGTCTCACCTAGCTAACACACAAGATGAACGATCCATATCGCACCCTTGGCGTTGCGCGCACGGCCTCCGAAAAGGAGATCAAGAGCGCCTATCGCAAGCTCGCCAAGGAGCTTCACCCCGATCGCAACAAGGACAACCCCAAGGCCGCCGAGAAATTCTCGGACGCGACCAAGGCGTATGATCTGCTGTCGGACAAGGACAAGCGTGCCCAGTTCGACCGCGGCGAAATCGACGGCGAAGGCAATCCGATGAACCCCTTTGCCGGAATGGGCGGAGGAGGCATGGGCGGCGGGGCTCGCGGTTTCGGCCGGGGTTTCGGCGGGGCGGGCGCGCGTCCGGGCGGCGGCTTTCGCGATTCCGAGTTTCAGGGCTTCGGCGCCGACGACGTGGATCTGGGCGACCTGTTCGAAGGGTTGTTCGGAGGCCGCGCGCGCCAGCAGGAAGCGCCCCGGCGCGGCTTTGGCACACGGCCTCCGCCACCACCGCCACGGCGCGGCGCGGATATCCAGTATCGGCTGGCCGTGCCTTTCGTCGACGCGGCGACAGGCCGCGACCAGCGCATAACGCTGGCTAATGGCAAGGCGATCAATCTGAAGCTGCCCGGCGGCGTCGAAGACGGCACGCAGATGCGGCTGAAGGACAAGGGCCACACCGGCCCCGGCGGCAATGGGGACGGGATCGTGATGATCGAAGTCGGCCCGCACCCGTTCTTCCGCCGCGATGGCGACAACATCCGCATGGACTTGCCGATCACGCTCGATGAAGCGGTGAACGGCGGCAAGGTGAAATGCCCGACGGTGGATGGCCCGGTGATGCTGACTCTGAAACCGGGGATCAACGGCGGCACGGTGATGCGGCTTTCGGGCAAGGGCTGGACCAAGAAATCGGGCAAGGATGGCGAGGGCAGGCCGCTGCGCGGGGATCAGCTGGTGACGCTCGAAATCCAGATGCCCGAAGATATCGAGGGGCTGAAGGAGCGGCTCGGCGACTGGAAGGACCCGGCCAGCCCGCGGGCGAAATTCGGGCTTTAGGTCGGGCGGCGCCTTGGGAACCGAAAGCCACCCGCCCCGCCACCCCGAATAGCATCTTCACGAGCTGGAAATCCGTTCGCTCTCACCCGAAGCGCGGCGGCTGCGCGCCATGTCGCAGCCGGTGCATTTCACCGCCAGCCATGCCGCTGCACCGCCCGCTGCGAGCGGCCTCGCGGGCTTGGCCAGCCGGATAGGCCCCGGCACGCGCCCGTTTGAAGTCGTCCGGCGCACGGTGGTGGGCACATGGCAGGACGGTTTCATCCATGCTGGCAACCTCGCCTATCTCTCGATGCTGGCGATCTTCCCTTTCTTCATCATCGGCGCCGTGCTGTTCGAACTGGTCGGCGGGCGTGATCGCGCGCGCGAACTGGTGGAAACGGTGCTGATGGCGATGCCGCCCACCGTGAGCAAGGCGATCGGCCCGGTCGCCGAGGAAATAATCTACGCCCGCGACGGATGGCTGCTGTGGCTGGGGGCGGGCGTCGCGCTGTGGACGGTGTCGAGTCTCGTCGAAACCATCCGCGATATATTGCGGCGGGCCTATGGCACCCGCGCGATCCGGGCCTTCTGGAAAAACCGCCTGCTATCGGCGGGCTTCATCCTCGGATCGGTGGTGCTGTTGATGGTGTCGCTGTTCGCGCAGGTCGCGATTGGCGCGGCGCAGCAGGTTATTATCGCCACGATCCCGCAATTGTCCGAGGTGCTCGACGAATTGCGGCTTTCGCGGATCGTCCCGGCGATCGGCCTCGCGCTGTCGCTTTATCTCCTGTTCTTCACGCTGACCCCGCAGCAATACCGGGCAAAGGTCTATCCGAAATGGCCCGGCGCGCTGTTCACCGCCGCATGGTGGGTTGGCGTAACCACGGCGCTGCCGCCGATCCTGCGGAGCTTTTTCACCTACAGCCTGACCTATGGCAGCATGGCGGGCATTATCATCGCGCTGTTCTTTTTCTGGCTCGTCGGGCTTGGCCTCGTTATCGGGGCGGAATTGAACGCGGCGCTGGCCGAGCCCGAGGTGGGCGGGGCCGGCGCGCAGACACAGGATAATTGAGGAGACACTTGGCATGACCCAGCTGATGAAGGGCAAGCGCGGACTGATCATGGGACTTGCCAATGACAAGTCGCTGGCATGGGGCATTGCGAAACAGCTTGCCGAACACGGGGCTGAGCTGGCCTTTTCCTATCAGGGCGAGGCTCTGGCCAAACGCGTCAAACCGCTGGCGGAACAGCTGGGTAGCGACTTCACTTTCGAATGTGATGTATCCGATATGGAGTCATTGGACGCGGCCTTCGCGACACTGAAGCAGCGGTGGGACACGCTCGACTTCGTGGTCCATGCGATCGGCTTTTCCGACAAGAGCGAATTGCGCGGCAAATATGTCGACACCAGTCTCGACAATTTCCTGATGACGATGAACATCTCCGCCTACTCGCTGGTCGCGGTAACAAAGCGCGCGGCGGAAATGATGCCCGAAAGCGGCGGCAGCATCCTGACGCTCACCTATTACGGCGCGGAAAAAGTTGTGCCGCATTACAATGTGATGGGCGTGGCCAAGGCGGCACTGGAAACCAGTGTCCGCTATCTTGCCAATGACCTCGGACCCAAGGGCATCCGGGTCAACGCTATCAGCGCCGGACCGGTCAAAACACTGGCCGCAAGCGGGATCGGCGACTTCCGCTATATCCTCAAATGGAACGAGCTGAATTCACCGCTGCGGCGCAATATCACGATCGAAGATGTCGGCGGATCGGGCCTTTATTTCCTTTCGGACCTGTCATCCGGCGTCACCGGAGAGGTGCATCACGTCGATGCGGGCTATCATCTGGTCGGCATGAAACAGGAAGATGCACCCGATATTGCGCTTTCTTGACCTTTGATTTCTTGAACGAATCCCACTCGGTGTGTAGACGACAGCCCTCGATGAGGCAGGCGCGCCCCCTTTTGTGACGCTCCTGCTTCTGTTTTTCTGTTCGGTGGTCGCTCATGCTGGACAATACCTCGACGGCTATGCCGTTCGCTCTGCGTGCCAGGGCGGCGGTGGATCGTGCCGATGAACTCACGCGTGGCCAGAAACGTATTCTGGTCGCTGTGGGCGACGCTGTGCTGTGCGTTGTCGCGGTGTGGTTCGCCTACTTCCTGCGGCTGGGTGAATGGCGCCTGTTCACAGAAGATGTCGCGAAACTGACTGTCGGCGCGCTGGCCTTCTGGTTCCTCGCCGCTGGCGCGACCGGGGTTTACCGCGAATTCTTCCGCTTTTCCGGCAGCGGCACGATGATGCGCATCGCGCGCGCCATCGGGATCATGCTCATCCCCATGGTGACGCTGTTCCTGATCTGGCTGGTGCCGGGTGTGCCCCGGACGCTGTCGGTCCTGCAGCCGATCATCTTCTTCCTGCTGCTGGTGCTGAGCCGGATGATGATCCGCTACGTCATCCTGGATCTCAGCGCGGCGGGCGGTTTCAACGGGGAAACCCGCCGTATCCTGATCTACGGTGCAGGGGCACCTGGCATGCGCCTGGCGAGCGCGATGCGGCACGAACCGGGCCTGCGGATCGAAGGCTATGTCGACGATGACGAGCTGATGCGTGGGCAACGGCTCGACCGGCTGAAAGTCTACCATTCCAGCGATCTGCCGGCTCTGGTGCGCAACAAGGACATCAGCGACATCTACCTCGCGCTTCCTCGTCTCACCCGCAGCGCCAAGCAACGGATCATGGAAAGCCTGGGTGAAAATCCGGTGCAGATCATGGCTCTGCCCAACGTGCGTGACATCATCGAAGGCGGGGTGTCGATCAACGAATTCCGGGAGATCGACATTTCCGATCTGCTGGGCCGATCCCCGATCGCGCCCGATCCGGCGTTGATGGCGCAGACGATCACCGGAAAAACGGTAGTGGTGACAGGGGCCGGTGGCTCCATCGGCAGCGAACTGTGCACCCAGATCGCCCGGCTTGCTCCGGCTCGTCTGGTGCTGCTCGAACTCGGCGAATTCGCGCTCTATTCGGTCGATCGCGCCATTCGCGAACAGGCCAAGGCAATCGGCGCGGATTTCGAGATAGTCCCGGAACTGTGCAACGTCTCCGATCGCGCTTCGGTAAGCCGCATCATCGAACGGCATCGGCCCGACACGGTTTTCCACGCCGCCGCGTACAAACATGTTCCGCTGGTGGAGGCCAACGTCATCGGCGGTGCGCGCAACAACATCATCGGCACGCTCAACACCCTGCAGGCCGCCTTGGCCTGCGAGGTGTCAAACTTCATCCTGATCAGCACCGACAAGGCCGTACGCCCCACCAACATCATGGGCGCGACCAAGCGCGTGTGCGAGCAGATCTTGCAGGCCCACGCCGCTCGCCCGGACAAGGCGGGCAAGACCGTCATGACAATGGTGCGGTTCGGAAATGTGCTGGGATCGTCGGGATCGGTCGTCCCCCTGTTCAAGCGGCAGATCCGACAAGGCGGCCCAATTACCATCACCGATCGCCGGATCAACCGCTACTTCATGACCATCCCCGAAGCCGCCGAACTGGTGATCCAGGCGGGCGCCATGGCGCAAGGGGGCGAAGTCTACGTGCTCGACATGGGCAACCCGGTGAAGATTATCGACCTCGCTCGCACCATGATCCGGCTTTCGGGGCTTAAGGAAAAGTCGGAGGAGCACCCCGATGGCGATATCGCCATCGCCGAGATCGGGCTGCGCCCAGGTGAAAAGCTGTATGAAGAGCTCCTGATCGGCGACAACCCGCTGCCCACGCCGCACCCGCGCATCATGCAGGCGCGTGAGAGCCACATGCCTTACGACGATCTGGTTGACGCGCTCTCGCACTTGGTCGAGGCGCTCGACGCCGGGAATGCCGCCGCAGTTCGTACACTGATCGCCGAAATGGTGCCGGAATACGTCGCGGCGCAGGATTGACCCTTTCGCACCCCATGACAATCGCGCACGAGAACAATGAGATGCTCGAATCGAGCAATTGGAGACCCGGTTCTTGAAATTCCCATCATTCCTTGGAGCAACGGCCGCTGCCGCCCTGTTTCTGACTGCCTGCTCGGACGCCCCGCCGCTGCAAAGCACGGATTTCGTATCCGTGCTCGACACAGCAGAGCTTCCGGTGCCGCTCGACAACACCGGCAAGCTGGGCGCGCTGGACAAGGTTCGGATCGAAGTCTTCGGGGTCGAAGAGCTGACCCGCGAGGTCCAGATCGATGGCAGCGGGCGGATGTCCTATCCCTTCATCGGTTCGATTGAGGTGACTGGTCAGGCGCCAGCAGATGTCGAACGGCTGATCGCCCAGCGGCTCAGCGAAGGCTACGTCCGTAACCCGCAGGTCTCGGTCAACCTCGTCGACACCGTCAGCCAGACGATCGCTGTCGAAGGCGAAGTGAAAAGCCCGGGCATCTATGCTGCTGCAGGTCAGCTGACCTTGCTGCGCACCCTTGCTCTGGCCGGGGGGCCGACCGAGTTTGCCCAGCGCGAGCAGGTCGTCATATTCCGCGAGATCGACTCCGATCGCTACGCCGCCGTCTATGATCTCGACGCGGTGCGCCGGGGCGAAGTCGAAGACCCGCGCATCTACGCCAACGACACCATCGTTCTTGGTGACAGCCCGCGTCGCCGCGCGATTGACCGGCTTGTCACCATAACCCCCGCACTGGCCTCGCCGCTCGTGATCCTTTTTACCCGAAACTAAGTCGCCATCATGAACTCACCTCTTGTCCCGCTCCCACAGCAGGCCCACCCGCAGCTCGTCACTGATACGAACACTGCCGAACCCATTCTGCTGCGGTATTGGGACATCGTGTTCCGCCGACGCTGGCTGGTGATCGCGATTGTCGCCGCCGCCGTTGCCGCCGGCATTGCGGTAACGCTGCTGCAAACGCCCGCCTTCACCGCCGAAGCGCGGGTCGAAATCCGCCGTTCTCAGGACAATGTCACCGATGTCGAGGCGGTGACACCGTCCGATGCGGATCAGGATCTCGAATTCTACCAGACTCAATATGCGCTGCTCGAAGCGCGCTCTTTGGCGACGCGCGTGGTGCGCCGGCTCAACCTCACGCGCACCGACGATTTCTTCAATACCTTCGGCGTCGAGCTGGAAGAAGGCCTGCGACTTGAGGATGGCAGCGCCGGTTCGCTCTCGCGCGAGCAGGTGGAAGAGCGCAATCGCGAGGCCGTGGACCTGTTTCTGCGCCACGTCGGGATTGCGCCCATTCGCGGCTCCGCACTGGTCGATCTGCGCTTTACTTCGCCCGATCCGGTGCTGTCGCGCGACATCACCAATGCTTGGGCGGAAGAATACATCCAGTCGAATCTCGATCGCCGTTTCGCCTCCTCGATCGAGGCCCGCGAATTCCTGAGCGAACAGCTGCAAGCCTTGCGCGAACGGCTTGAAACCTCCGAGCGCGATCTGGTCAATTACGCTGCCAATTCGGGCATCGTCACCCTGTCGCAGCAACGCTCGGCAAACGGCCGGACCGAAACCGACCGGACATTGACGATTGCCGACATCGAGGCGCTCAACACCGAGCTTGCCGTTGCCACTGCCGACCGGATCCGTGCGGAAAGCCGGTTGCAGCGCGGGGTCGACACCGCGATCGTCGAGAATGCCACGCTCAGCGGGCTGCGCCAGAACCGCGCCGAAATCGCGGCCAGCCTGTCCAGCCTCGAAGCGCGATTCGGGCCGGAATATCCGCCGCTGCAATCGCTCGAAGCGCAACTCGCGCAGCTTGAACGTTCGATCACCCAGGAAGAATCCCGGATCCGCACCGCTGCGCGGACCGATTTCGAACAGGCACGCCAGCGTGAGCAGGAACTGCGTGGTCGGATCACCGGGCTCAAGCAGAACCTGGTGAGCGAACAGCAAGCCTCGATCCAGTACAACATCTATCAGCGCGAGGTGGACACGAACCGCCAGCTGTATGACGGTCTGCTCCAGCGTTTCAAGGAAATCGGCGTGGCGGGTGTCGGCACCAACAACGTCTCGATCGTGGATCGCGCCGAGGTGCCGCGTTCCCCGTCCAGCCCCAATCTGCTGATCAATCTGCTGGCGTCGCTGATCGGCGGGCTGGCTATTGCGGCAGGTGTGGTCTTCGCGCTTGAACAGATCGACAGCTCGCTGCGCGATCCGACGGCGGTGCGCGAACTGGGGCTGACGCTGCTGGGCGTCATCCCCAAGGTGGAGGGTGACGAAGTTATAGACGCCGTCCTCGACCGGAAATCGGCGATCAGCGAAGCCTATGTCGCGGCGCAGACCAATCTCAGCCTGCTGACCGACCGAGGATTGCCGGATTCATTCATCCTCACCAGCACACGGCCCAGCGAAGGCAAGAGCAGTTCGGCTGTCGCTCTCGCGATCAGTCTGGCCCGAACCGGCAATCGCACGATCCTGATCGATGCGGACATCCGTTCGCCTTCAGTGGGAACCTACCTTGGCATCGCCAACGAAAAGGGTCTGACCAACTATCTTACCGGCAGCAGCGATCTGGCCGCTCTCCTCGCCCAAACCGAGCAGGAAAACCTTACTGTGATGACCGGCGGGCCCCAGCCGCCGAACGCAGCCGAGTTGTTCTCCACCCGGCGCTTTGGCGAACTGATCACCGAACTGAAGCGGCAGTTCGACATCGTCGTGGTTGATGCCCCGCCGATGCTCGGGCTGGCCGATGTTCCGCTGATCAGCAATTCTGTCGACGGAATCATCTACACAATCGAATCCAACGGAGTGCAGATGCGCGGCATCCGCAATTCGATTGAACGCCTGCGGATCGTCAACGCCCATGTCTTCGGTGCGCTCGTGACCAAATACGAGCAGCAGGGCCGATCAGGGTTCGGATACGGCTATGGTTACGGCTACGGCTATGACTACGGCTATGGCGACAACGCCAAGGATACGAAAGCCTGATCGCTAATGCCAAAGGCACTGCAGAATCCATGGCTCGTCGGAGGGCTCACCTGCGCAGTTGCTGGGGTGATGTTCCTTGCTGCCGCGTCGAAAGTCACCGAACGCACAAACCCCGAACTTGCCATCGCCCTGTTCCCGTTCAACGCGCAGGCGCTTTCGCGTTCGGCGGATGAGGAATTCACTGCGGCAGCCAATGCCCTTTCCGAAGATCGCGAAACTGCGCGGGCAGGCTTTGCCTCCGCCAGCGCAAAGGCTCGCCAATCGCTCGAAAGCTGGCCGCTAAACCCGCGTTCGTTGCGGATTCTGGCGCTGACGGAGCAAGCCAAGGAGCCCAACAGGGCAATGTTGCTGGCCGGGCACGCGCTCAGCCGGCGCGACACGCAAACGCAGATATTCCTGATTGAAGCCGCAGCAAGGCAGGGGGAGATTGGCGCGGCGATGGAGCATTACGACGCCGTGCTGCGGCGTCGCAGCGGGTTCAGGGATGCGGCCGGTCGCAATCTCGCGCTCGCGATTTCCCAGCCCGAAATCCTGGAAGAGGTAGCCCGGCAGCTTGCGATGCAGCCTTCTTGGGCCAGCTTGCTCTATTACTACGCACTGCGCACGCCCGAGAGTTATTCAAGCTTCGTCGAGCTGCACCGAATGCTGGCCGGACAGGACGTGATCCCGGCGCAATTCAGCGCCCAGTTCGCAGGAGTCCTAACCGCGCAGGGGCGGTTCGACGACGCGGTGGCGGTCGCCGATCTGGCCGGAGCGGCGGGGCTTTCGCGCGCATCTCGCCTCACCGACACAAGGTTCGAGACAGAGCCGCAATATCCGGGCGCATGGATAAATGGCGACGATGCCACCGCCTATCTTCAGCCCCTGAATGGCGGAAGCGCGCTGTTGAGTGTTTCGAGCGGAGCTACAGGCACGGTCGCCTATCGGCTCGTTGCGCTGCCCCAAGGTGAATATTCCGCATCCCTCAGTCTCGAAGCCGAACAGAATGGCGGTCTTGCCACCACCGCCAACCCCGAAGCCCGTTTGTCATGCGCGAAGGCAGGACCCGTTCCAGCCGGTTCCCCTGATCTGAAGGTAACGGAAGACTGCCCCTATCAGTGGCTCGCCATCCATCTCCCCGAAACGCAGGTTCGCCCCGCCGATGTTCTCGTCAAAGCCGTCACGATCACACCCCGGGGCTAAGCCCGGCTGGCGCGCGCGGCTTGATGCTGCAACGCTGTTGCCCGGCTTGACCGTCGGATTCTTTGCGCTCGTCCTTCTGCTAGGCGGAAGCGCGCGGGCGGACGCCGCGTCGCTGCTCCTGCTGCGCCCGATGGCGGTACTGGTTCTCGGCTATGCGCTGGTGCAGTGGCTGAAGTCGCCTGCGACCGGACTTGGCGTTCCGATCGGAGCATTTGCGCTCCTGGCCGGATTGGCGCTGCTGCAAATTGTGCCGCTGCCGCCGCAGGTCTGGACGGCGCTCCCCGGCAGGGAGCCGCTCGTCGCCGCGCTGGAGGCAGCGCGGGTTCCTCTCGGCTGGCAGCCGCTTTCGGTGGTGCCGATGGCGACCTTGAATGCCTTTGGCGCACTTCTGGTTCCCATTGCGGGTCTGATCCTACTGGCCATCGCCAACGAGGAAACCCGTGAGCGGGCATTGTTGCTGCTCGTCGGCTTTTTGCTGGCTTCGGCGGCGCTGGGCCTGCTTCAGGCGATCGCGCCCTCGCAATCGATCCTTTATCTCTACCGCGTCACCAATGACAGCTACCCTGTCGGCCTGTTCGCCAATCGCAATCATCAGGCGGTGATGCTGGCGGCGATCATACCCTTCGTGCTGGCCTTCGGAGAAAGACTGGCACGGGAACGTGGCGCGGCTTTCCTGTGGCTTGGCCGAATCGTTGCGCTAGGCCTTGTCGGGCTTTGCATCATGACGGGCTCGCGGGCCGGATCGGTGCTTGCGATCGGTGCATTTCTGGTTGCGACGGCGCTCTTTGCGGATGCTCGCATCGCAGCAACCCCTCCCTATCCTTCGCAGCGACGCGACCGTCTAGCAATGCTTGCATTGCCCGCGGCGGTGTTGCTCGCGCTGGTCGGCATCGCGCTGTCTGGTGCAGGCGCAGCCTTCGAACGGCTTGCCGACAAGGACAGCTTTGACGACTTGCGCTTCCAGATCCTGCCCGATCTTTTTGCCATGATCGCGGATGCCATGCCCCTCGGCTGGGGCTTCGGGACTTTCCCCGAAGTGTTCGAGATCTACGAGCGGCGGGAGATGATCCAGCCCTTTTACGTCAACCACGCGCATAGCGACTGGCTCGAAGTGATCATCGAAGGCGGGCTGGCAGCACCCGCCATCCTGCTCGTTCTCGGCCTATGGATTGCACGGACGGCATGGAGCAAACGGCACGCTTTGTTGCGCCCGCGTGATCACGCCAGCCGCCTGACTTTCAGCGCCTTTGCGGCGATCCTCATCCTAGTCGCCGGCAGCCTGTTCGACTATCCGCTGCGCACTCCGGCAGGGGCGCTTGGTTTTGTGATCTTCCTTGCCATTCTGGCCGTGCCGAAAGCTGCGTCCCCGGGAAGCCGCGGCGAATGATCCTGCTGCTGTGTCTTGCGGCGGTTTTCGCCAGCTTTCTGATGCCCGCGCTGTATTCGGGCTTCGTACTGGCGCTGACCGGCTTCCTGCTGTCCTATCGCGGGGTGAGGATCAGCCCGAAGATGCCGGACGGTACGGCGACGATCATCGTGCTGTTCCTGATCTTTGCAGGCCTCGCCGTGCTCGGCCCGATTCTCAATTACGGGGTCGGCGGACGCAATATTGACGCGCTCAAGTTCCTGTTCGCCACCGCGAGCCTCGCGATCGGGCTGATGCTCGGGGTCGAGAATGGCGGGCTTTCGCGCGGCTTTCCGATCTTTCTCGGCGTGATCACGCTGGTTTACGCAGGACTGTACTTCACTGATGCCGAATTGAGCCAGGATGCCCTGATCTACCCGCCCGACAACAACCATTCGGCATCCATGCTCGCGGTGTTCCTGCCGCTTATCGTCCTCCGGCTCAAAGGTGGGGTGCGACTATTGTGTTTCGCCCTGCTTTTCGCCTTCGCGATCTTTGTCGCGTCGCGAGCCTTGCTGGCGCTGACCTTGCTGGCGACCGCGCTTTCGATCGAGGGCATCCGCAAGCAGCGATTTCTCCTTGTGGTTGTCGTCGCGCTTGCAGGAGCGGTGCTGTTCTATCGCGGCTTCAGCATGGACAATTTCTCCGACCGGCTGCGTCTGCAAATCCTTGAAGTCAGCCTGCATTACGCCCAGACGCGTGGGGCCTATGCCTTCAATTTCGGCGAAGCCGCCTTTGCCGAATATCTGAACATTTACCCGATCTACCAACGGCTCGAGATCCAGCACGCGCATAATCTCCTGCTGCAAGTCTGGGTCGCCTACGGTTTTGTGCCGTTTTTTGCCTTCGCGGTGTTCCTCATCGCATTTGCCATCAATGGCTGGCGCCAGCGAAACTACCTGTTCCTTGCCAGCCTCACGATCTTCATGGCGCTGGGAATGATGGAAGCGATCATCACCGATATCCGCGCTTTCGGCACGATCATGTTCGCGCTGGGGTACACCTATTCACGCGGAACGATGGTGGAATTGACAGGCTTCGGTCTTGGTTGGCGGACGTCCGAGGTGCCGCAAGGTTTACAGCCGCCCCTCGCACACCCGCGTTAAAGCGCGGATCAATAGGCGTTCATTTTGGAAAGCAGGCCGGGGCCGATCTCTATCGAACGCAACGCCTCGACCAGCTTCGTGTCGGTAGTACCATCGCCATAAATATTCGGCGCCGAAGTATCCGCATCCTGCGCCTTGGCAATTCCCGTGGCCAGATCAGCCGCATCGGTAGTCGCGCAATCGACGGTGTTGGCATTGCGCTCACGCCCGTTCTGGCGTGATCCGATGTTGAGACAAGGTGTCCCGAGGCTGGCGGATTCGATGATGCCCGATGACGAATTGCCGACCAGCATATCCGCCTCGCGGATGGCTGCGAGGTATTCTGCGCGAGGCAGGTGATCGACAACTCGGATTTCACCCTCGCCTTCATAGCGATCAAGCATTTCATCGATCGCCTTGCCCCCGGCATCCGAATTGGGCCGCAAGACAAGCTGGCAGAAACCTGCGGCCCTGACGGCTTCGATCACTGCCTGCGCTTGCACTGCGGCTTGCTGCGCCTCCTGCACGACGGGATGATAGATCACCAGCGCGACCTTGCCATCTTCGGAAAACCCGAAACGTTCGCGATAGCTGAACGGCGCCGCTGCCAGCTCGCGAATGCCCACCAATCCGGGTGCGCCGATGGTTCTGACCAGTTCGGGCCGCTCCCCCATCCTGATGATGCGGTCTGCCGCAAGCGTGGTCGAGCACAGATGCACATGGGCCAGCTTGGTGATCGCATGGCGAAAGCTTTCATCGAGCGTACCGGAGCGCTCACCCCCGCCGACGTGGATGACTGGGATGGCGAGATGCATCGCGGCAAGTGCGCCGGCCAGCATTTCACCCCTGTCGCCCAGCAGCATGACCGCATCGGGCCTGTCCGCGCTCCAGAATTCTGTCAGCCCGCGAAGTTCGGCCGCCATGGCCAGCGCCATCTCGCGGCCGTCCTCACCGCTCAAAGGGACCTCGATCCGCGCGGCAATCTCAAGTCCGGTTGCCTCGATATCGGCAATTGTATTGCCATAGCCGGGCGCGAGGTGCTGCGCTGTCGCGACAATCCGGCACTCGAAGTCTGCAGCCGCGTCAAGCGCGCGCAAGCACGGCAGCATCAGGCCGAAGTCGGCGCGGCTTCCGGTGAGATAATCGATCCGCATCGTGTCAGCCGCCCAGCACCCTTGCCGGATTGCCGACAACAGTGGCCCCTTCAGGGACGTTGCGCGTGACTACCGCACCCATTCCGATCACCGCGCCTGCGCCGATGATCAGGGGCTCTCCAGGTTTGCCCGGACGGATCACCGCGCCGGTTCCGATGTAGACATCATCGGCAATATGGACGTTACCGTTCACCTTGGCTCCGGGCGCGAGCGTCACCCGATCTCCGACAACGCAGTCATGCGCGATATAGGCATAGATGTTCGCCTGAAACAGTTCGCCGATCCTCGTGTCGGAGGTGACCATGGAAAACGGGCAAAGCACTGCGCCTTTGCCCAGTTCGACATTGTCTAGGATCATTGCGTTCGGTGCCACCAGCGAGCCGACGGGGACGCCTGCCGCCCTGCATTTATCCGCAAGAACCTGACGCACTGCGCCGCTACCCACAGCCAGCACCGCTTCGCGAGATGCGGCTTCGCAGCGTGCGAATTCGTCGAGGCGCATCACCTGATATTTCCCGACAAGCGATCCGGCAGGGGCATCGTCGATGAAGACCGTCTGCCAGCTTTCCGGCGCATGGTTTTGCGCGGCATATTGCGAAAGCACCGGGATGACTTCGCGCCCGAAGCCGCCCGCGCCATACACGCCTAGCAGATGTCTGGTGTTCATGCCGCCTCCCCTCCCATATCGCTCAACCGGACCTGCGTATCCGCCGAAACCGCGCGCGCAAGCGTTTGTCCGCACAGCTGATCGATGAGATCGGCGGGGAGGCCGGTTCCGGGCCGCTTGGCGCATAAATCATCAGCCGTCAGCAAATGGCCCTCGGCAAGATCGCGCGCGTAGACAAGGCTCTTGCGCGCTACGGCCCTGGTTGAAAGCTCGGCTTCGACCGGCCGCTTGATCCCGTCGCCAAGCCCGGTTTCGAGAGCCCGCAAGGTATCGACCATCGTTCTGAAATCGTGCGGTTCCATCGACGCGGCATGATCGGGCCCCGGCATCGCTGCATCGAGTGTGAAGTGTTTTTCCAGAACCGCCATGCCCAATGCGCGTGCGGCGATGGCAGCAGTCTGGCCCAGCGTGTGGTCCGACAAGCCGACCGGGCAATGAAACGCCGCAGCGAATGTGCGAAGGACGCGCAGATTCTGGTCTTCCAATCGTGCGGGGTAATCCGAAACGCATTGCATGACTGCAAAATCGCACGAACCGCGCAATTCATCGAGGGCGCGATCGACTTCGCCGAGACTCGCCATCCCGGTCGACACCAGAACCGGCAACCGCGATCTCGCCGCCTGTCGCAGCAGCGCCAGATTGTTGATCTCACCTGACGGCCATTTGAGACAAGCGGGCGAAAGGGAGACGACGAAATCCAGCGCTTCGGGATCGAAAGCGGTGGTGAGAAACTCGATGCCGATCGCGTCGCAATGCCGTTTCAGCTCGACAAAGTCGGCGAACTGCAGCTCCAGCCGTCGCACCATGTCGAACTGACTGCCATCACCTGTTTGCCGCTTCTGGTAATCGGCCTTTGGCGCGTCGCGCAGGATGTTGGCTTCGGTCTTGAAGGTCTGGAACTTCACCGCATCGGCGCCGCTTGCTTTCGCTGCGTCGATCATCTTGTGCGCGATCTCGAGATCGCCGTCATGATTGACGCCAATCTCGGCGATGATGAAACACGGGTCTCGGTCCGACAGGGAACGGCGGCCAATAGCGATCGCATGATCAGGCTGAGACATTGGAAAAGCTCGCTTCATGGGATGGGGTGGAAAGATCAAGGCGGGCCACCATCACGCAAGCGACGCCTGCGCCACACACCCCGCCAATTACGATCGACCAGGCAAGGAGCGCGGCCGAACCAGTCAGAACGGCGAGGATCTGAGCGGCCAAGCCAGCAATCAGGATGGCTGCGGTTACCGACAGAACCGCCATATGCCGCTGCGCCGTGACCAGCAGGCGCTGGCTCATTTCGACGATTGGCGTCAGCACGATCAGCGGCAGGAAGGGCAGGCTGGCGGCAAGCACCATCAGCAATTCCGATGATGCGAGCGCTGCGGGCAGTGTCGACTGGTCTGGGAGCAACGCGATTGCCGCGACAAACGCGGCCATGATCGCGAGATTGATCATGGAATAGACCGCGATCTGCCGCTTGCTGCCGGCAGTACCGCGCGTGACCAGCTGCGCGAAAAACCCGGTGCCAAGCACGAACCAGAGCGATGTGATCACGAATTGCGGTACCTTGAGCCCGTAAGCGATCATCGTTGCCTCACCCTCGCCCAGCTCGCGTGCGATCATCGCGGCGGTCACGGATATCGCGGCAATCGCGAGCATGGCAGAGCCTCCGGCCAACGTCCGGCCCAATCGCGTTCCGAACAGCGAGGAGGACTGCGAAGGCGTGGATTGATCGGCCTCGCTCGAGCGCAGCAACAACACGGTGAAGATCACCGCACGCAAGACAAAGCTCAGCATCAGGCCCAGCGCATAGGTGACGATGTCGAGATCGAACACCAGCAGCGCTGCAACCAGCGGAAGCGAAATGATCAGATTGCCCGCGATCACCGGGGTACGCTGGTCGCGCGAAAGGAACAGCGCCACCTGATATTCCGCCAGCAGGCTGAACGGGACAATGAAGGGCACGATCAAGGCGACCTGCCATGAACTTGCCCCGCCCTCTTGACCCGCAATGGCGACATAAGCGGTGCAAAGGACCAGCGCGGCAAAGCCCACTCCGCAGCCTAAGCGCAATCCCTCCAGCAGCAGCTGCCTCGTGGCAAGAGCAGAGCGGTATTGTCCGGCAATCGGCGTAAGGCTGGTGACGATGCAGATGCCTAGCGCCCCGGCGACGAGGGTAACGAGTCCGTAGAGCACGACAAAGACATCAAGCTCTACCCCGATCCCCAGCGTCTCCAGCAGCACGAGTTCCCGGACAAAGCCGATCAGTTTGGAGACGAAGGTTATCGCCATCAGGATCAGCGTCGAACCAAGCGCGCGGCTCATTTGCCCGCTCCCGCAAGCGTCGAGAGATGATGCTCTGCTCTCTCGAAATCCACCGGCCAATCGATATCGATGTCCTCGCCCGGTGCCGTGCAGGCAAGCGGGTGGCAGCGTGGTGGCAGAAAAGATTGTGTTTCGCGCAGGGTGGCAGCGCGGATGGCGTAGAACGACCCCGTCAACGCCCATGCGCGGGGCAGGTCCTGACTGCGTTGCGCGGCGCGCGCTGCGTTCGCGCTTTCGATCAAGAAGACACTGCCGTCTGGATGCTCGAGCAGGCAATGCAAGGGGTGGTGCGACGGCTCGGTCACGCCAACCACCGCATCGACATCGGGTGTCTCGCTCAAGATCGACAACCCTTCGTCGATCCGGCCTTCGGCGCGAAACGGCGATGTCGGTTGCAGCAGGCAAAGGCTGCCCCAGTCGCGCCCCGAAGCTCTTTCGCAATCGAGCGCATGCAGAGCGACGTCAACGCTGCTGGCGTGATCGCCCGCCAGGTCCTGCGGTCTTTTGAGAACGTCCACGCCCATATGCCCCGCCAGCGCGATCAAATCAGGATCATCGGTGGACAACAGAACCTTGCCGATCGAGGCTGCCGCCAACGCCGCTTCGAATGTCCACTGCGCCAGCGGCTTCCCGCCCAGCAGGCGCGTATTCTTGCGCGGGACCCGCCGCGAGCCCGCCCGCGCCGGGATCAAGGCGAGAACATCAGGCCGCATCGGAGGGGTGCACCTGCTGTCTGTCATCACCGAGGAACTCGCGCGCCCACAATTCGATTGCCATCAATGCGCGAATTTCGCGCGTCCGGTTTTCCGTCCCTGCGACATGCGCATCAATGTAGGAGGCCATGATGCCCGTATCGAACAGGCTGCGCGTAAGAGAGTCATTCCCCAGCAGCGTCGCCCGCGCGACGGGTGCCAGCCTGTCCTTGAACCATTCCCCGATCGGCACGGTGAACATCTGCTTCTTGCGATAGGCGAGGTCGGCCCCGATCATCGGCGCAACGGCCTTCTTGAAGAGATATTTGGTTTCGCCATCGCGCAGCTTGAATTCGGCGGGCATGGTGAAGGCGAACTCCATCATGCGGTAATCCAGCATGGGCGTCCGCGCCTCCACCCCGACAGCCATGCCCATGCGATCCGGCTTTACCAGATTGTTGCCCGGCAACAGCAATTGCATGTCGATATTCAGCGCCTGGTTGAGCCGGTCCCAGTGGCGGCTTTCGTCAAAATGGTGCCCGACAAGATCGCCTGCCGCCGCTTCGTCAACCTGCGCTGCGAATTCGGGCAGGTACAGCCGCCGCTTCTCCGCCGCATCAAACAACGAGATATTGGTGAGATAAGCGGCGCGGAAATCCTCTTCGCTTTCGCCCTCGGGCCGCGCGGCGAAGAAGTTGCGATATTTGTCATAGCCCGCAAACAACTCGTCCCCGCCGTCGCCCGTCAGCACGACCTTCACATGGCGCGAAGCGAGTTCCGAAACCCGCCTGGTCGGCATGAAAGAGACATCGCCATGCGGCTGGTCGAGATGCCAGATCACGTTGGGCCACTGGTCGATCATGTCAGCTTCGACGATTTCGCTAATGTGATCGGTACCGAACCGCTCGGCTGCAAGCCGGGCGCTGGCGGATTCGTCAAATCGCGGATCGTCAAACCCGATAGAGAAAGTCCTGACCGGACGATCCATGTTGCGAGCCATGAACCCGACGACCGAGCTGGAATCGACGCCGCCTGAAAGAAAGGCCCCGAACGGTACATCGGACCTGAGCCTCAGGCGCACGGCATCTTCGAAGGTGTCGAGGAATTCGCCGGTCCAGTCCGCTTCGCTGCGATTGGCAAGATCGCGCGCGGTAAGCGACCACCAGCGCTTGATCCGCATGGGCTCCCGGGCGCACAATTCGGCCATGCAGCCGGGTGGAAGGTGGCGGACCCCGACAAAGGCGGTGTGCGGCGGCGGCACGTAGTTGAAGGTCAGGAACAGGTCGAGCGCCTGCAAGTCGATCCTCGGCTCAATTCCTGCGGCGAGGATCGATTTGATTTCCGAGGCAAAGGCAAACCCGTCACCGGTCTGCGCATAGAACAGCGGCTTTACCCCGATCCGGTCGCGATAGAGACGCAGGCAGCGATCGCGATTGTCCCAAATCGCAATCGCGAACATCCCGTTCAGGCGGCTGACGAAATCCGGGCCCCAGTGGAGATAGGCCCGCAGCAGCACCTCGGTATCGGAATGGGTATCGATGCGAACGCCAAGGCCGCGCAGCTCTTCAGCGAGTTCGACATAGTTGAAGATCTCGCCATTCTGCACCAGCGCCACTTCGCCGTTGTCGGAGACGAAGGGCTGATCGCCATGTTCGACGTCGATGATCGCAAGCCGCTGGTTCGCGATTGCCACCTGTCCGTTGCAGAACACCCCGTCGCCATCCGGGCCGCGATGCCCCTGCACCCGCGACATCGCCGCAATGCGTTCAATCGGGACGCTGCGGCCGGAAAACGACCAGAAACCGGAAATGCCACACATGGTCAGACAGTCTTTCGGATGAACACGGTGCGCACCGTTTCGAACAAGATGGCCAGATCGCGCGAAAGGCTGGCACTGGAGACATATTCGAGATCGAGCGCCAGCCGCTCCTCGGCGGTGGCCGCCGACCGCAGCCGCGCTTGTGCAAGTCCGGTGATGCCGGGCCGCACCTGATGCCGGCGCTGCCAATCTTCGGGGGAATAGTTCGCTTCCTGCATCGGGGTGTCGGGGCGCGGGCCGACCAGGCTCATATCCCCACGCAACACATTGAAAAGCTGTGGCAATTCATCAAGGCTGGTGCGGCGCACGAATTGCCCCACGCGTGTGATGCGGGCATCCGTCGCCGAAGTTGCATAACCACCGCGCTCGGCAGCGTCCTGCACCATGCTGCGCAGCTTGAAGATCGTGAACGGCTGGCCATTGAGGCCGATCCGGGTCTGCCGGAACAGCGCGGGGCCGGGACTGTCGAGCCTGATCCAGACCATCAGCACCGCGAGCAGCGGCGATGCGGCCAGCAGGGCGGCGGCGCTGACGGCAATGTCGAACAGCCGCTTCACGCCGCGCTCTCCCTCCGCTTGCGGATCTGGGCGACAATCGTCTCGATCCGCGATCGCAGTTCGGAAGTGTTGGCGGCCTTTTGCTCGTCGCCTGCCTCCAGTGCGGCATCGTAGAGATCGAGCAGCTTGCCCACTTCGCGCTGCATCACATCGAAATTGCCGGTGGCAAGCACGCTGTCGCTCGAGGACTGCCGGGCAAAGGTGCGCGACAGGTTCACCCTTGTGGAGCCGAGCCGCGCATGTTCGCGCACGATGAATTCGGCGGGCAGATCGCCTTCGCCAATCCGGGCAATACCACCGAAACCGAACGGCTTGCCCACCCGGCGGAGCGCGGCGCAGGCGCTTTCCAGCATGCCGTTAGCCAGCGGCTCGAACATGAAATCCAGCCCCAGCGAGATATGCAGATCGTTGAGGCCGATGAAGGTTTCGTCGACGGCCTGATGCGCTGCCACCCGCTCCAGGATCTCAAACGCGTCCGCCGTTTCGACCAGAGGAATGAAACGGCATCGACCGGCAATCATCGCACCGATCTGTTCGATTTCCTCGAGTCGGCGGAACATCGGCAGCATGATCGCCCCAGCGCCGCGCTCGATCGCGGAATCGATTTCAGCGGCGCTCCCGTCAAACAGCGGGTTGATCCGCACCATCAGCTCGGCCTGTTGCAGCGCCCCGGCCACCGGGCCGATATCGTCGAGAATGTGCTTGCTGATCCAGGTGTCGCGGAATTTCTGACGTTCGAATTTCCCGTTCCGCTCAAGATCGACCATGATCCTGCCCACGCCGCAAAGCTCTGCAGAGCGGGCCAGATCGGGATCGGCGGTGATAAGGACAGGGCAGAATTTCGACATCACCGGCTACCCTGCAAGCAGATAACGCAGCTGTTCCGCGATCCGGATGACGGTTTCGTCGGACATGTTGGAACCTGACGGAAGGCAAAGCCCGCAATCAAACAGATCATCGCTGACGGAGTGGTTCTCTCCATGCGACACATATTCGCAGCCGGCAAAGACGGGTTGGCGATGCATCGGCTTCCACAGCGGGCGCACCTCGATCCCGACGACCTTGAGCGCCTCAAGCAATTGCACCGGGTTCTGCCCCATTTCGCGTTTGAAGGTGGCGGTGGTCAGCCAGCGGGTCGAAAAATACCCCTCGGGTTCTGGCATCCATTCGATCCCTTCGATCCCGGCAAGCACCGACCGGTAGAGCTCGAATATCTCGCGGCGACGGGCCACGCGCTCGTCCAGCACCTTGAGCTGTCCGCGCCCTATCCCGGCGAGGATGTTGCTCATCCGGTAATTGTAGCCGATGTGCTTGTGCTCGTAATGGGCAGCGGGCTCACGCGCCTGCGTCGACAGGAAACGGGCACGCGCGATCAGCTCTTCGTCATCCGAGCACAGCGCGCCGCCGCCCGAGGTCGTGATGATCTTGTTCCCGTTGAAGGAAAAGGCGGAAAGCTTGCCGAAACTGCCCGATTTCCGGCCCTTGTATGTCGCCCCAAGCGATTCCGCCGCATCCTCAAGCACGGGGACACCATAGCTGTCGCAAAGCTCAAGCAACGGATCCATGTCAGCCGATTGGCCATAGAGATTGGCGATTACCACCGCGCTAGGCAGCTTTCCTCTTGCTGCGTCCCGGCTGAGCGCCCGCTCCAGCGCGGCAGGCGACATGTTCCAGGTCTCCGTTTCGGAATCGATGAAGACCGGTTCGGCGCGTTCGTAACGGATCGGATTGGCCGAAGCGGCAAAGGTGAAACTGGGGCAATAAACCCGATCCCCGTCTTTCACCCCCAGCAGGATCAGGCCCAGATGGAGCGCCGCCGTGCCCGAGCTGAGCGCGGCGACGTGGGCGTTGTTGCTGTAGTCGGCCAGTTCACGCTCGAAGCCTTCGACTTGCGGCCCCAGCGGCGCGATCCAGTTGGTATCGAACGCCTGCTGGACGAATTCCTGCTCAAGCTCGCCCAGATGCGGCGTCGAAAGAAGCACCGGGCCGCTGAACTCGCGCCGCTCCAGCACACGGGGGCGGCCTTCGGCATCCAGCCGGGGAATGGCCGTTATCCTGTGTGTGGCAAAAAGCGCCTCAAGCTCGGCAACCGAAGTGTCCATCCGTGCGGCGACTGGCGTCACCGGGGGCAGGAGCGACAACGCGGCATCGTTTCCGCTACCTGCAAGGATCATTCGCCGCAGATCGCCGTCGGTCACCAGCCGCAGAAGCCGCCCGTCATGATCCAGAACCAGCAAGGGACCGCCACCTGTTTCGTCGAGGCGCTGAAGCGCTTCGGCCAGAGACAAGTCTGACGTCACACACAGTCGGGCGAGCGATGTGGCCACCGGTACAGTCACAATGACGCCCCCCTTTGGATTGCGGAATTGCCGCACGCGGCTTCCACAGGGTGAGTGGTATGCCAATCAAAGCGCTGCATAGACACTCTCGATCCGCTCGCCCAATGCCTCGCGCATAAACAGCCGACGGGTGCGCTCAAGCCCGTGCCATCCCATAGTTTCGCATTCCGCGCGATCGTCCGCCAACCGTTTCAGGGCGGCAACCACGCCGTCGATATCACCAAGAGGGACAAGGATGCCGCTCGCCTGATCGCTCACCACTTCGGGAATGCCGCCGATAGCGTAGGAAACTGCCGGCAGCCCCCTTGCGTGAGCTTCTGCCAGAACAATGCCGAAGGTTTCCTGCGGGGAAAGGTGCAGGAAGGCATGCGCCCGGTCGAGCTCGGGAAACACGTCGCTCAAGGCACCGGTAAACCGCACCCGGTCGGCAATGCCGATGGTCTTGGCATGCTCTTCGAGCGATGGCCGTCTGGTGCCGTCTCCAACCAGAACCAGTTCAAGCTTTCGCGGCGGATCAAGTGCGGCGAGCCGTGCGACCGCGTCAATCGAGGCGCGCTGGCCCTTGTCGCCGTTCATCATCGCAATGCCCACGATCCGGAATGTATCGTCCGCCCGCCTCGCCTGCCACAGGGCATCGAAACTGCCTTTGTCCGCAAGCAGTTGATCTGGAGCCAGCACCCCGTTGTAGACCGTCGTGATGCGCTCTTCCGGAACGCCATGGCGAACAAGATCGCGCTTCACGAAATCGGAAACCGCGATCAGCTTGAACGGCATGCGTTTCAGCAGGCCCTCCTTGCCCGCGCCAAGTACCGTGTTCACCACCTTCGCCTTTAGCCCGGCACTGGCCAGCCACCCAATCAGGCCTGCCTGCGCATTGAAGCTGTGCAGGATGGCATGGCCGCCGTTTTTCACGATCCGGCGCAGGGCGGAGGCGCCTTTTGCCATCCGGATCGCAGTCCGGTCACCCAAGTCGAGGCCGGGGACCAGATGGACCGGAAAACCGGCCGCAGTGAAACGATCCGTCAAGGCATCGCTGCCCACGGCGACCTCCACATGCCAGCCGCGATCACGCAGGGCGCTGGCGACGCCGAACATGAGCACGCCCGGCCCGGCAAGACGCACATCGGACCGCATCAGCAAGACACGCTTATCGGTAATCAATCATCTCCTCGAGCACAGCAGCAACGTTGCCAAGACTGTTTGCGGGCATCGAGAATTGGGATGCGACCCCCAGCGCCAAGGCGCGGTCGATAGCCATTTCCAGCTCGGTAACGTCTTCGTTCGCCATGGCAATGCCATATTCTTCGAAACGACACTGCCGTGCGATCTGCGATCCCATTTGCAACACCACGGGGATACCGGCCAGCGCTGCCTCTATCCCCACGGTTGAGCCATGAGTGATCACGATGTCGGCTGCCAACAGGTCTTCCGCAAGAGTAGGGCCAGCGGCAGCGCGCGCTTGTTCGTTGGGGTGGAGGCGGACCCGCAGTTCCAGATCTTCCCTTTTCGCGGCAATCCGGTGCAGCTCGGTGATCACGCGCTGCTTGTGTTCCGCATCCTCGGCAGGAAGCGGCTGCGAGGCGTAAAGCACCCTGCGTGACCCTGATCCTGATGAAGCGGCGCGGTCTTTTCGCAATTCGGCTGCCGATGCAAACGCGGGATTGCCCGTAACCACGATCTTGGACGGGTTATGTCCGGATCGGATCAAGACATCACGTACAGGTCCGCTCAGAACGCAGATACGATCGGCATAATCAGGATCGTGCAGCCAGTGGTTGGACTCGCTGGCCAGCGTGTCGTTTAGCACCACAGCAGGTATACCCTGCAACTGGGCCGTATCGATGATCGCCTTTTCCGCCCTGGGAGAATTGGTCGTCAGCACGATATCCGGCCGGACCTGCGCAATGATGCGCCGGGCAAGCTCGCCATGCTCGAACGCCACCCTGCCCCTTTCGCGGTAACGCGCCTCGGCCTTTTCGCGGCCCAACTGGGTGATCAGGTCATGAAATCCAAGGCCGTGATAAGCATAGGTTTCCTGCGCCGAAACCGGCCCATGATCCGGAACCTCACCAGCAATTTCACTCCCGAGATCAAGGATTTCCTCTTCACCGTCGGCAACCAGATCGCGCGCCTGCCAGACCTGTAGCCGCGAATGGCGGGCTTTTTCGTATGCGGTTGTGAGCGCGAGGAAATGAACCGTCCACCCTTTCTGCGCCATTGCAATGGCCACGGGCAGGCAGGCATTGACGTGGCCCCCGCCATAGGCTGCGCAAAGAAGGATAGGAGCTGACAAAATACGACGCTTTCGTGCTTGATCTACCGTGATTTCTTAATCGGCTCCCGCTAACAGAATTCCAACTGCGGCGCAGACTTAACTTTTCCATTTGCGCAGCGCCGGGGTTACTGCCTCCAAATCCGAGGTAAACTGGCGAGATCGAGACCAAGCCAAGGGGTGGCAATGCGAACTGTCCTCATCACCGGTTCGGCCGGGTTCATCGGGTTCCACCTCGCACGCCTCCTGCTGGACGAGGGCTTTCGCGTCGTCGGCTTTGACGGGATGACAGACTACTACGATGTCCGGTTGAAAGAGCGGCGACATCAGATGTTGCTCCAGAACCCGAATTTCCGCTGCGTCACCGCAATGCTTGAGGACTTCGACGCGCTGCATTCGCTGGCGATGGAGGAAAAGCCTGACATCATCGTCCACCTCGCTGCGCAGGCGGGGGTCCGCTACAGCCTCGAAAACCCGCGCGCCTATGTCGATGCCAATCTGGTGGGCACTTTCAACGTCATGGAATGCGCGCGCGAATTGGGCGTCGATCACCTTCTCATGGCATCGACCAGTTCGGTCTATGGCGCGAATGAGGAAATGCCGTTCGACGAGCGTCAGAAATGCGACACCCCGCTGACGCTCTACGCCGCGACGAAGAAAGCGAACGAGGCGATGGCGCATTCCTATGCCCATCTTTGGAACCTGCCGACCACCATGTTCCGGTTCTTCACGGTCTATGGCCCGTGGGGTCGCCCGGACATGGCGCTGTTCAAGTTCACGCGCGGCATCCTCGAAGGGACGCCGATCGACATTTACAACAATGGCGAGATGTTCCGCGACTTCACTTATGTCACCGATCTGGTGCGCGGCATCCGCCTGCTGATCGACAAGGCGCCGGTTCGCCCGGAAAGCACAGACGATATTCCCGAGTGGGATTCGCTGTCCCCCGCTGCCCCCTGGCGGGTGGTCAATATCGGCAACAGCGACAAGGTGCGGCTGATGGATTTCGTCGAGGCAATCGAGGCGGAATGCGGACGCGCGGCGGTGAAGAACTTCATGCCGATGCAAAAAGGCGATGTGCCCGCGACCTGGGCAAATGCGACGCTATTGCGCGAATTGACCGGGTACGCCCCGCAAACCGGAGTGCGTGACGGCATCCGCGAATTTGTCGCTTGGTATCGCGATTATTACGCGGTCTAGGCCACCATCCGGCGTTCGACAAAGCTGTAAAGCCGTGGCGCCTCTGCCCACACGCCGCGTGTGTCGACGATTTCGCCCTCTGGCCGCGCGCTCCCTTTGAAGCCTTGGTGATCGACCAGCATCACATGGATGTCCGCCCGTGCCGCCTCGGCTGGCTGCACCAGCGCCGCGCCTTCGAGCGATGCGGGCAGCGTATCGACATTGGGTTCGACCACCAAGATCGGCCCGCTGTGCCACGCGAGAATTTCTTCAGCGATTTCCAGCGCCGGGCTTTCGCGCAAATCGTCAATGTCGGGCTTGAAGGCGAGGCCGTAGACCGCGATCCGCACCTCAGCGGCGGTTTTTGCCGGGTGATTGGCAAGGTGATTGCCGAGCGCCGCCTTGACCTGATCCAGCACCCAGTCCGGCTTGCCTGAATTGACCCGGCGTGCAGTCTGGATCAGCGGCGAAGCACCGGGCGCGGACGAAACGATGAACCACGGGTCCACCGCGATACAATGCCCGCCGACACCCGGCCCCGGCTGGAGGATGTTCACGCGCGGATGCCGGTTGGCGAGCATGATCAGCTCCCACACATCGATTTCCAGCTCGTCGCAGATCAATGACAGCTCATTGGCAAACGCGATATTGACGTCGCGGAAGCTGTTTTCGGTAAGCTTGGCCATCTCGGCGGCGCGCGGGCCCGAGGCGATGACGCAATCTCCGGTGACGAACAGCTTGTACAGCGCAGCTGCCGTCAGCGAGCAGCGCTGAGTCATCCCGCCAATCACCCGATCATTTGTGATCAGTTCCTGCATGACCTTGCCGGGCAACACACGTTCCGGACAATGTGCGATCCGGATGTCGGACTGCTCACCCGCCTGCTGCGGGAAAGTCAGGTCGCTGCGATGGGCGGCAAGCCAACCCGCCATCGCCTCGGTCGCGCCAACGGGCGAAGTGGATTCGAGGATCACGATATTGCCCGGCTCGAGCACCGGGGCGATCGCCTTGCAGGCTGCCTCGATATAGGAAAGATCGGGTTCGTGATTGTCGCCCTTGAAGGGGGTGGGAACGGCGATCAGGAATGCGTCGGCAGGTTCGGGAACCATGGTCGCACGCAGGAAACCCCGGTTCACCGCTGCGCTGACGACCATGTCGAGGTCAGGCTCGATGATATGGATGTCACCGCGATTGATGGTATCGACCGTTTTCGGGTTCACATCGACCCCGACAACCTCGACCTTGCGCGATGCGAACATCGCTGCGGTCGGCAGGCCGATATAGCCAAGGCCGATGACAGAGACTTTGCTTATGGGTTTTCTCATGGGTTCACCGGCTGTGAGTGTTCGAAGTGCTGGACGATGGCGTCGCGGATCCGGGTGGAGGCTAGGCCGTCGCCATAGGGGTTGTGAGCAAGCGCCATGGCTTCATAAGCGCTCCGATCATCGAGCAAAGTACTCGCCGCGCGCACGATCAGGTCGCTATCGGTACCCACCAGCCGGACGGTTCCGGCATCGACCGCTTCGGGCCGTTCGGTGGTGTCACGCATGACCAGTACGGGTTTGCCCAGCGAAGGTGCTTCTTCCTGCACACCGCCTGAATCTGTCAGAATGATATCAGCTGCCTGCATCAGATGGACAAAAGGCAGGTAATCCTGCGGTTCGATCAGATGCACGGCAGGATGGGCGGCTAGCCGCGCCTCGACCGGCCCTTTGACATTGGGATTGAGATGCACCGGATAGATCACCTGCGTGTCGCCCCGGTCGGCAAGCCAGGCGATGGCGTCGCAAATGCGCTCAAACCCGCCGCCAAAGCTTTCGCGGCGATGGCCGGTGACAAGGATCAGCCGTTTGCTCCGATCGATACCCAGGCGCGCATCGAGCGCGGCCGATTGCGCGGGATCCTGGCTCAGGCGCTCCACCACTTCGAGCAGCGCGTCAATTACCGTATTGCCTGTCACCACGATGTGATCGGCGGGCACGTTTTCTGCCAGCAGATTGCCGCGCGACCCTTGTGTCGGGGCGAAGTGCAGCCGCGTGATTGCGCCGGCGACCTTGCGATTGATCTCTTCGGGCCAGGGTGAATAGATGTTACCGGTGCGCAAACCCGCTTCGACGTGACCCACGGTCACCCGCGCGTAATAAGCCGCCAGCGAAGCCGCGAGGGTCGTGGTCGTGTCGCCATGCACCAGCACGATATCGGGGGCTTCTACATCGAGGACAGGTTTCAGTCCGAGCAACACACCAGCAGTGATTTCGTGCAGACCCTGTCCCGGCTGCATCAGGTTCAGATCGTGATCCGGCACAATTCCAAACAGATCGAGAACCTGGTCGAGCATTTCGCGGTGCTGCGCGGTGACGCAGACGCGTGCATCGAATCGCGGATCAGCCGCAAGCGCCCGCACCACCGGAGCCATCTTGATGGCTTCGGGACGGGTGCCGAATATCAGCAAGGCCTTGATCGGTCTGGTCACGCGTTCTCAATCTCGTTGCCGCACGACCAATCGGGCCTGTGCGGCGGCTATGAATGACGAGATTGGGCCTTAGCAGAGATCGGTCAGGGAACGGTTAATGGAGCGGTTATTATTATCGCGCTCCGCCAGTCACTTGCCAGGCTCTTCTTCGGCTGCGGGAGCGGGCAATTCATCTTCCCCCGGAAGCGGCTGATCGCGTTCGCGTTCGAGGCGCTGGAGATATTCACGCTCGATCTGCTCGACCCGTTCCTGTTCAGCGGCGGCATCGGCGTCGATCGTCGAAAGACGTTCCTGCCGCGCTTCCTCGATCAGCTGGCTGAAGCGCACGTTTTCGCCCTCGGCACGGTCGGCGTAAGCGGCGTTGATCATCTGCTGCGTGCAGCCCGTAATCCCGCCGGCACCGGCGGGGCTGCACGACATCGTGCCGAAGTCACCGATGTAGCGGATCTTTTCGACGCGGCTCGTCCAGGACTCGTTCTCAGGCGAGTCGCTCTGCCGCAGATTCGAAGGAATGCGATACCGCTCAGCCTCGACCAGGATTTCGCAAACGACGATTTCGCCCGGCTGGCTGGCGGTGGGGCATTCATCCTCGCTGTATGCAATGACCATATTCACCCGCTCTCCGGTCGGTGCCTGTTCGGGTTCCTGCGCGAAAGCAGGTGAGGCGCAAACGGCGGCGGCGAAGGGGGCAACGAAGGCAAGGCGCGACAGAATGGCCATTGGGGTTCCTCTCAAGCGAGCGCGATCAGCGCTCAAGATGTTCTGACCGCTACATAGCAGCCGCTGAACCGCTACTGAAGGGTGCAGATTGGCTAAATCCGCTCACTCACCTTGATCGCGATCCGGCAGCCGAGCCTGATCGCGCCGGACAGCAGCGGATAGGCAGGCGCGTTCTCCGCTCCGTTTGCCAAGGCAGCGTCGCGGTGCTGGCGCTCGTCCTCGCGGAATTCCTCGATCATGGTGGCAAGTTCGGGATCGGCACCGGTTTCGGCGAGGCGCTCAAGCTGTTCGGTATAATGCTTGTCGATCTCTTCCTCGACAGCGGCGGTGCAGGCCATCGCCGCTTCCGGCCCAAGCAGTGCGGTGCCTGCGCCCAGCGCATAGCCGGCGGCAGACCAGAACGGGTGCAGCGCCGTCGGGCGGACCCCGCGCTTTGCCAGCATTTCGTCGAACCGAGCGCGGTGGCCCTCTTCCTGTTCGGCCATGTGGTGGATTTCCGCCGAGTGCGGGCCGCGATCACCCATGACCGCCAACTGCCCTTCGTAAATGCGGGTCGCGCCGAATTCCCCGGCCTGGTCGACCCGGATCATGCGGTGAAGTTCTTGGCGGTCCATAGTGGGCTCCTGAATCTCGTGTCTACTTACTTCCTATACGCAGCCAAGGCCACCACGGCTGCCCCACCGACGCACGATATCAGGAAGTTGAACCCGGCAAGGGAGATGCCGAAGAGTGTCCACGGCGCGACATCGCACCGCACCAGCGGGGCGGCGGAGATATCCATCACATCGGTGCCGCTGGGCATGGTGCTGCATCCGGTGATGCCTTCCCACCAGCCATATTCGACGCCCGCGTGGAAGCCGCCGATCAGGCCGGAGGTAACTATCGCGAGGCCCGCCAGCGCGACCCAGACCCGCTGCGGTGTTGCAAGGAACGACACCAGCCCGAGCGCAAGTGCGGCGAAATGGGGATAGCGCTGCCACCAGCACATTTCGCAGGGAAACAGGCCAAAGCCATATTGCGACACATAGGCGCCGCCCAGAAGCCCGCCCGAAACAGCGAGCGCGAGCAAGCGGGATTGCTGCAAACCAGTCATGCAGCCCACTTAAGCAGCGCGGCGCCGAATGGCCAGTGCGATCAATCGATCAGCGGCGTGTGTTCAACGCAACCGAGCTGGCTGTGGTGCGGCGCAGGGTTTCGAGCGCGTAGTGCAGCTGGAAATCCTCGATTCCCTGCTCCTCAAGCTGTTCCGAAGTCAGCTTGAAGCGCGGATCGTCGATCTTGTCAGATTCCATCTCCTCGTCGGCGATGCCGAGCTCGTTGATCAGATGGCCGCGCAGATCGGATTCGCGCGTCTGGAACTTCTCGCGCAGGGCGAAATCGGGATCGGACAGCTGCGGCACGCGGATATCGGGGGTGATCCCGCCTTCCTGCACCGATTTGCCCGAAGGCGTGTAATAACGCGCCGTCGTCAGCTTGAGCGCGGCATCGGGGCCGAGCGGCAATAGCGATTGCACCGATCCCTTGCCAAAGCTGCGCTGCCCCATGACCAGCGCACGGCGATGATCCTGCAACGCGCCGGCGACGATTTCCGAAGCGGAAGCGGAACCTGCATCGATCAGCACGATCACCGGCACGCCTTCGGCCATATCTCCGCGGAACACGGTTTCGGCATCGTAGAGCAGGGTTTCGCCGCGGGCGCGGCCACGTTGCGAAACGATCCGCCCGGACTTCAGGAACAGGTCCGACAGCGCAACCGCCTCGTCCAGCGATCCGCCAGGGTTGGAGCGCAGATCGAGCACCAGCCCGCTCATGCGACCGGTCGCCTCGCTCTTGAGGTCCTCCCATGCGCGGTACACATCCGCGCCGACATCGGCGGAGAATTCATTGACCGAAATGACGCCGATGTTGCCTGCTTCAAGCTTGTAAGTGACCGGCTCCAGCTCGATCACGCCGCGCGTGACATCGACTTCGATCGGTTCGTCGCGACCGGGGCGGAAAATCGTCAGCTTGATCGAAGTTCCGGCCTTGCCACGCATCCGGGCGACTGCATCGTCCAGTTCGCCACCGACGATCAGTTCGCCATCGAGGTGCGTGATGAAGTCACCCGCCTTGATACCCACTTGATCGGCAGGGCTGCCCTTGAACGGGGAAATCACCTTCACCGCGCCATCTTCGAGGATGACCGATAGGCCCAGCCCCGAATAATTGCCGTCGATCATGGTGTTGAGCCGTTCGAGATCGCTGCCGTCGAGATATCCCGAATGCGGATCAAGCGCCGCCAGCATCCCGTCGATCATGCCGCGCACCAGCACTTCGTCATCGACAGGCTCGACGTAATTGGCCTGAATGCGCTGGTAGACCGCGAACACCTTGGCCAGTTCAGGCCCGGCGCGGCCATCGACCTGAGCCATGGTGGCGGTAGTGGCCGGGATCAACGCGACGGCGGTGACCAGAGCGGCGCTGCGAAGCAAGGCGGCAATTTTCATAAGGCGGCAGAGGCTCCTTTCGCACACTTTGTATAGGTTCGTGCAGCTTAACGCCAGATGAGAGCAATTGAGCGGAATTCAACGTCCCGCTGCGGGGCAGTTAAGCGCGATAGTATTAGCATTCGGCGATCTTGGCATCGCCGCAAGCCGCCGACGTCATAGTCGGGTTAACCAAGGAAATTGAGCGGGTTAACCGGTTCGCCATTCCGGCGCAGTTCAATCGTGACGAGCGGCGCATCGCTGCCCGCCACGCCGAGCGGTGCGCCTGCGATCACTGCATCGCCAACTTCGGCCTCGATCCGGTCAAGCCCGGTGACAAGACTTGTCCAGCCGCCTTCATGTTCGATGATGACGATTCGCCCGAAGCCTCGATACGGCCCGGCAAAGGCGATCCGCCCGGTTGCGGGCGCAACCACTTGCGCGCCGCGCGCCGGAGCGAGTTCGAGGCTGGTCGAACGCATCCCGCTTTCGCGCAATTCGCCGAAGCCTGTCACAGTCCGGCCCTGAACCGGAAGTTGGAACCCGGAAAGCCGCGTGCTGGACGGACTGGGGCTGGGGGTCGCCATCGCTGATCGGTCAGACGCCGAAACCGGCCCGGCGGAGATATCGGCAGGGCGCAGGATCGGGCCGGACAAGGCCGCCAGTTCGCGGCGAAGCGTTGCGGCTTCGTCAATCTTGTCGATCAGCCCGTCGAGATCGCGAGCCTCTTCAGCGAGGGCTAGCGCCCGTTCCGCCTCGCGCGCGGCAACACCACGGGCCTCACGAGATGCGAGGCGCTGGCGGGTTTCGAGCTTTGCCAGTTCAGCCCGGCGGACCTGCAACTGTTCCTCGCTGGCCCGCAGGTTGGCGAGCGCGCGTTCGGCGCGGCGTTCGAGATTGCGGCGTTGCTCGAGCTCCGAGCGCAAGGCTGCGGTCCGCTGGCGGATTTCCGGCACCGCGGATTCGAGCACGGCACGGACATAGACGACGTCTTTGAGCGAACCGGGCTGCAAAGCCGAAAGCGCCAGCGGACGACGGGCGGTCGTTTGCAAGGCCCCGGTCAGGCGGACGAGCGGCTGCTGGCGTTCTGCCAGACGCGCGGACAGCGCCGCGCTGGCGGATTGGGCAAGCGAATAGCGTGCGAGAGCGGCAGCGATATCGGCTTCCGATGCCTGGATCTGCGCGGCAACGGATGCCGCCTCGCGCGCAGTCTTTTCCGCCTCCTCTTCCGCTTCGGAAGCTTCGCTGGCGAGGCGCGCTGCGCGGGCTTCGGCCTGCTGGCTTTCGCGTGTCGCCCGCTCCAGTTCGGCCTGCGCTTCGGCCGGTTCAAGGAGAGCGACTTCGCGTTGGGCCCAGCCTTGAGGCACGGCGACAATCAAAGCTCCGGCAACTCCGATCGAGACACAAATTGGGGCGGCGTGACGCATCATGACGCTACCCTGCCCGATGATAGGGATGGCCTGCAAGAATGCTTGTGGCGCGATACAGCTGTTCCATCAGCATCGCCCGTGCCAGCAGGTGCGGCCAGGTTGCCGGACCAAACGCCAGCAGCAGATCGGCTTCGGCCCGCTCCTGTTCGGAATGGCCGTCTGCCGCACCGATCACAAAACGGGTTTCTCGTATGCCGTCATCGCGCCAGCGCCCGAGAGTATCTGCAAGTTTCTCCGAAGCGAGCGCCTTGCCCCGCTCGTCCAGCAAAACCGTCTTGTAGGGAGTGACGGGATCGGGGATCCGTCCGCCGGTTTCGGGCAGTTCGGTAAGACGGACAGGCCAGGTCATGCGCTTTTCATAACGCGCGACCAGCTCAGCTTCGGGCGAGCGGGCAATCTTACCGCGAGCGATGACGTGAAGCAGAATGACGGTCTTATCCGTAGCCTTGAGTCGAACGGCCCGCTTGCAGGCCGCAAGGCCGACCGGCCGCCCGCAGCGATGCGGCCATAAGGCCGCGTGAGCGAAGACATCGCAGCGCGGCGGCGCTGCGACAAAGCGAATTACGCCCGGCCTGCGGCCGCTTCGTTGCCTTCGAACGACCACATGCGTTCGAGGTTGTAGAAGCTGCGGACTTCCGGACGGAACAAGTGCACGACGACATCGCCGGCATCGATCAGCACCCAGTCGGCAGCCGGAAGGCCTTCGACCCGGACGGGGCCGAAGCCGGCCTGCTTGACCTTTTCGGCAAGCTTTTGCGCGATCGCGGCGACCTGGCGGGTCGAACGGCCGCTGGCGATTACCATGTAATCGGCCACCGAGCTCTTGCCCTCAAGCGGGATCGAGACGATTTCCTGCGCCTGATCATCGTCGAGCTGGCGCATGACCAGATCGTGCAGGCTATCGAGTTGCGTATCAGTCGGCATGGCGGGAACAGCCCGTGGCGGAACTGCCGAAGCAGTGTGTGCCTGTGTCATAGGCTAGCTTTATTCTCCAGATTGTAGGGTTGAAATGGGCGTCGGCACGCCGAATGGCAAGAAGTGAGTGAAAGGGCCCCAAAAGCCTCATTCGGTCTCACCTGTGTCCGGCCATTGCTGGATATGGCGAAAAGTCAGCCCATCACGCACCGGCGTTTCACGATAAAGCCCGGCCCAATCGGCATTGGCACGACGGATAGCCGTGGCCGATCTTGAGTCCGGATCGAAACGCATGAACACCAGTGCCGGTGCGCTCCATTGCCCCCGTTTCCTGAAACCGGCGACAGACACCCGATAGCGCCTGAGCCAGGCCATGACGGGGCTCGTCATGGCCTGCGCATCATAACCGGGTCGCGCGATCACTGCAATCGGCATGGTGCGGGCGATATCGCGCCAATCCTTCCACCTGTGAAACTGCGCGAGATTATCCGACCCCATCAACCAAACGAACTCGCGCCGGGGATAGCGCCGCTTGAGCGCGCGCAAGGTGTCTATCGTAAAGCGCGTTCCGAGTTCTTTCTCGATCGCGGTCGGCACAATGGGGGCGCGGCGAGCCAGCGATTGCGCCGATTTCATTCTCGCTGCCAACGGGGCCATCCCGGCCTTTGGCTTTAACGGGTTTCCGGGCGATACCAGCCACCATACCTCGTCGAGTCCCAAAGCTTCCATCGCAAACAGGGTGATACGGCGATGCCCGCCATGCGCCGGATTGAAACTGCCCCCCAGAAGTCCGGTGCGCTTTGTGCCTGATCGATTCATCCGAGCCGGGATAGCAGCCCCTCCCGGCGCTGTCAGGAGAGCATTGCGGGACTCGGCTTTTCCAGCCGATTCGGCGCGCGCTTACCGCTCGGTCTGATTGTACGGAAACGACAAGAACGGGATTCTGGAGGAGTCTTGCTCGCAACTGAACGACTCACCGTGATAAATTCTCGGTTCGCCCTTTAGCGCTTTGGCGGGATTCGATTCTTCTAACAGCTCTTGTTAGGCCCCGGGCCGCAAAGCAAGAAAAGAAACCGGGGCCGTCTTGTCAGAAAATTCAACGTCACGTCCTTGGGTTGAGAGGCTGCGCGAGTGGTTTCCCGACCGCGAGTTTTTCATGCGGTCCCAGGGACAGGTTCGCTTCATCAAGATCTCTTCGCGGATGCAGATGGGTGCTGCTGCGGCCGCTGCCGTTCTCGCTCTGGGCTGGGCTGGCTCCATGGGGGTCATGGCGTGGAACAACTACGTCGCTGAATCGAACATCGCTTCTTTCCAAGCGGAAAAAGCCCGGGTGGCCAGCACGCAAGAGCGGCTCAAGGCCTATGGTGACAACATCGACTCAGTGGTTGAAGACCTGAAGGCGCGGCAGGAAACGCTCGATGCGCTGGTCGAGATGCTTCCCGAAGATATTCAGGCGGTTGATACCAATGTGACCGATTCCCGCGAGGAAGCGGCAGAGACGGTTGAGAAAGTCGGCGCCTACTTCCCGCAGGCTCGTGGTCTTGCCGAAGTCGAAGCACGCCAGCTCGCCTTCGTCGAGAACATGACCCGCTATGCCGACTGGCGCGCGGCTCGCGCAGAGCGCGCTTTGCGGATGCTCAACCTCGATCCGCAAGCGATGGAGCGCGCAACCCGGGACGATGTGCGGGCAGCCATGGGTGGTCCGCTCGAGATTCTTGCAACATCCGCCGACGGTTCGCTTGATCCCCGCTTCGAACGGCTGGGCCTGAGCCTTGCGCGCATGTCCGCTCTGGAACTGGCGCTAGATGGTGTCCCGCAGATCGCCCCGGCGGCAGACCAGCGCATCACTTCGGCTTTCGGCTACCGCCGGGATCCCTTCACCCGCCGTGCGGCAATGCACAGCGGGATCGATTTCAAAGGCCCTCTCGGTTCGCCGATCTACGCTGCCGCGATGGGTCAGGTTTCCTTCGCCGGGTGGAAATCCGGTTACGGCAAGTGCGTGGATATCAGCCACCCCAACGGCATGATGACCCGTTACGCGCACTTGTCGCGGATCGACGTGGCAGTGGGGCAGTCCATCGATGCGGGCGAGACCTTGGGTGGTCTTGGCAGCACCGGACGGTCTACAGGTCCGCACCTGCATTTCGAAGTTCGTATCAATGGCCGCGCGGTCAATCCGCGCCCGTTTCTGGAGGCCGCCCCCGATGTTCTCAAAGAAGCCCGCGGATCGAACGCAATCCGTTCCAACTCCCCCCGCACCCGCGACTAATTCCCGAGGACGCAGCATGGCCCAAGGCAGCTCTACTTTTTCGGTTTTCGGTTCCGATGTCGTCATCACTGGAGACATCAGCGCCTCGGTTGACCTGCATATCGACGGCAAGGTCGATGGTGACATCAAATGCGCTTCGCTAGTCCAAGGTGAGTCCAGCGTAATCAACGGCGCTGTGACGGCAGAGAGCGCGCGCATGTCGGGCCGGGTGAAGGGTTCGATCACAGCCAAGGAGCTTGTGATCCTCAAGAGCGCCAAGATCGAAGGCGACGTGCATTACGATGCGCTGACGATCGAACATGGCGCTCAGGTGGACGGGCGGTTTTCGCCCAATTCCCAGCGTCAGGCCGGGGCTTCTTTGTCGAAGCCTTCGGGCAGCTCCGATCCCCAGCTGCAGATCGCAAACTAATCTTACCGCCTCCGGGCGGCCTCAGAGAGCTTCGGCGCACGCCGCTTGTTGGCGGCCTCAAAGAACTTCGGCGCGCAGGGCCTTACGATCTAGCTTGCCGATGATCGTGCGCGGCAGGCTTTCGCGGATCACCACCTGATCGACGCGCTCGTGCTTGCCGATCCGTTTGTTGAGCCACGCCTTCAACGTGTCGCCATCAACTGTGCCTGATCCTTCATTGAGCGTGACGTAGGCCCGCGGGACTTCGCCGCGATATTCCTCGGGCACGCCGATCACCAGCGCCTCTTTGACGGCCGCGTGCTTCAGGATCACATCCTCGACCACGCTCGGAAAGACCTTGAAGCCGCCGACAGCGATCATGTCCTTGATCCGGTCGACAATGCTCAGGAAGCCGTCTTCGTCCATCACTGCGACATCGCCGGTGCGAAGGTATTTCTTGTTACCGCGCGTAACAAACACGTCGGCATCGGTTTCCGGGCGATTCCAGTACCCGCGCATCACTTGCGGACCATGGATTGCAAGTTCGCCCGGTTGGCCTTCCGGCGCGAGCCTGGTGGGGTCTTCCTTGTCGAGCAGCACGATTTCCGTGCCCGGAACCAGTTGCCCGATGGTGCCACGCTTGCGTGTGCCCGCATAGGGATTGACCGAGACCACGCCGGAGCTTTCAGTCAGGCCATAACCTTCGACCAGCCGGACGCCGGTTACCGCTTCGAACTTCTCATGCACCGGGGCGGGCATCGGCGCGCCGCCTGAAATGCAGACCTTGAGGCTCGACAGGTCGGTCTTCGCAAGGTCCGGGTGATCGAGCAGAGCCTGAAACATCGTCGGCACGCCGGGAAATCCGGTGGTGCGATATTTCTGGATCGTCTTGAGCACTTGCGCCGCATCAAAGCGCGGTACCATCGCGATGGAGGCACCAGCGGCAACCGCATGATTGAGCAGCGCGGTGTTGGCGAAGACGTGGAAGAACGGCAGAGCGCCCATGAAGACTTCCGTGGACGGATCTTCGAAGGGATTGATCGAGGCCACTTGTTGCGCATTCTGGGTCAACTGGCTGTGGCCCAGCATCGCGCCCTTGGGTCGACCGGTCGTGCCGCCGGTGTATTGCAGCAGGGCGAGGTCTTCGTGCGTCACCTTTGGCAACGGGAAAGTTCGGCCTTCAAGCCACGATGTCCAATTGCAATCCGCCAGCATGTCGCTCCACATGCGGATTGGCTGGCCCTCTCCACCGTAGGAAACGTCGGCAATCTGGCTGCGCTTGAGCAGCTTCAGCGCCAGACCCTTGTACCATGGCAACATCTCGGCAAGGCTGCCGACCACCAGTGTTTCCAGCGGCGAGGCTTCCAACACCTGTGCTGCCGTGGAGTAGAGTTCCGGCACGTCGAGTGTGACCAGCAGACGGGTCCCGCTGTCCTCGACTTGCCACGCCAGTTCCTCGACCGAATAGAGCGGTGAGAAATTCACCACCACCGCTCCAGCCATCATCGCGCCGTAATAGGCCGATGCGTAAATCGGGACATTGGGCAGGAACAGGCCAACCCGGTCTCCCGGCTTGATTCCCATTTCCACCAGACCCAGCGCAAATTCCAGCGCATCCTGATGGATCTGACCGTAAGTGTATGTCCGCCCGAGGAAATGCAGGAACGGCGCATCTGGATTCTTGCGTACCGCGTTTTCCAGCAATTCAGGCAGCGTCATTAAGGGAAATGACGTGTCCCAAGGGGTAGGGTGATGATACGGGGGCGTATTGACACTCATGTCAGTAACAATGACGCAAGCCCGGCTTTCGCACAAGCGCAAGCTGATGCGCTAATGCGAATTTTTTGCAGCATCGCTTGCGGCGAGCAGGTCAAGCGCCATTCGCACACGCAAAAAGGGCGCCGGATGGTGGTCCGACGCCCTTTCGATATCACGTCTTTTGGACTTTATTCGCGCGTGTCTTCTTCAGATTTCTCTTCCGGGAAGACAGGGGCCGGCTCTTCGATGCCGGCCGCTTCAGCCTCGCGCTTGCGGGCCAGCCATGCTTCGGCTTCGGCTTCCTGGGCGGCTTCAGCTGCAGCCTTTGCGTTGGCGTCACGCTCGGCACGCAGTTCCTCGATCAGCTTGTCCTTGTCAGAACGGCCGTCGATGCCTTCCACTGCCTCTGCCTCTTCGGTCACGCCAGCGCGCTTGGCAGCCTTTGCGACAACCGCGTCAAGCTCGCGCTGCGAACACAGGCCCAGCGTCACCGGGTCCTTGGGCTGGATGTTCTGGATGTTCCAGTGGCTGCGCTCGCGGATCGCGCCGATGGTGTTGCGCGTCGTGCCGATCAGCTTGGAGATTTGCGCGTCCGACACTTCGGGATGGTTACGCAGGATCCAGGCGATGCCGTCGGGCTTGTCCTGACGCTTGGACACCGGGGTGTAGCGCGGACCCTTGGTGCGGGTCACCTCGACCGGAGCCTTGTGCATCTTGAGCGAGTATGAGGCATCGTTCTGCCCCTTTTCGATCTCTTCCAGCGTCAGTTCGCCGGCATGCACCGGATCACGACCGGTGTATTTGCTGCCTGCCAGATCATCGGCCATTGCCTGCACTTCGAGAATGTGAAGACCGCAGAATTCCGCGATCTGCTCGAACGACAGGCCGGTGTGGTCAACCAGCCAGGTGGCGGTGGCGTGCGGCATCAGCGGCTTGGGCTGATCCTTGATTGCCATGGGGAAATCTCCGTAAAAATGTAAAGGGCCGCCCCTTTCGGAGCGGCCGTTGCGAAGGGGCAGATAGGCCAAATTGGCCGCCACGGCAAGGAAAAGAGCCTATATCGCAGGCGCGGTGCGCAAGGAGACGCATTCTTCCTCTTCCAGCGCCACCAGCCCTTCGAGAAATTGCCGGGTCGCAGCCTCCCACGAAAACGCCGCGCCAGCCGCCGCGCACGCGCTCCTCTCACAATAGCGGGCGGCGTCGATGGCGCGGGCGAGATCTTCGGACATCGCCCCAACGTTGTCGGTCACGATATCGAGCGGGCCGGGGACAGGATAGGCTGCCACCGGGGTTCCGCAGGCCAGCGCCTCAATCATGACGAGGCCGAAAGTGTCGGTCTTGCTCGGAAAGACAAAGATATCGGCACCAGCGTAGAAGCCAGCGAGTTCGACCCCGCTGCGCTTGCCCATGAAGCGTGCGTCGGGAAATTTCGCCTCCAGCGAAGCGCGCGCCGGGCCGTCGCCAACGACGACTTTAGTGCCGGGATATTCGCAGGTGAGAAACGCCTCGATGTTCTTTTCGACCGCGATCCGCCCGACATAAAGCAAGATCGGCCCTTCGAGCCCGTCATATTCCGGCGGGCGCGACGCATCGGGCGAAAAGCAGGACAGGTCCACCCCCCGGCTCCAATGGTTGAGCTGGGTCAAACCCCGTTCACGCAACTGCTGCCGGATCGATTCGGTTGCCACCATGATCCGTTGCGCCGGTCGATGGAACCAGCGGATATAGCGCCAGAACCAGCTCGCCGGGAGGCCGGTGCGCCGAGCGAGATAGTCGGGGAACTGGGTGTGGTAGGCGGTGGTGAATGGCACCTTGCGGCTGACGCAATATCGCCGGGCGGCAAAGCCAAGCGGCCCTTCGGTCGCGATATGCACCGCGTCCGGCCCGATCCGCGCAAGCTTTCGGCCAACCGAACCCGGAGCCGTCAACGCCAGCCGGATCTCAGGATAGGTGGGGGCTGGAAAGGACCGATATTGCTCGGGAGAGATGATGGTGACGTCGTGCCCCCATTGGCGAAGAATATCGCATGTGGTGGAGAGCGTGCGCACCACTCCGTTGACCTGCGGGAACCAGGCATCGGTGACGATCGCGATCGACTGCGGCTCGGAACCGCCGCGATTGCCTGCAAACGGGTTCGGGCAATCAAAAGCCGCGGTGATGGCGGTCTGCCGGTTCACGCTGCCTCTCGTTCGCGGGGGGCTTCCGCATGGCCAGCGGAATCCTCCACTACACCGCGTTGGCGATCCGCGACGACATCGGCCCAATGCAGGATTTCCATCCTTCCGTCGAAGTGCTCGACCAATGCATTGCAGCCTTCCACCCAGTCGCCGTCGTTCCAGTATTCCACACTTCGGCCTTGGTGTTCGAAGCGGCGGAATTCAGCGGTGTGGATGTGGCCGCAAACAACGCCATCGACCCCGCGCTCTCCGGCGGCGCGGGCCACGACCTCCTCGTACTGGCCGATGAATTCGACGGCGTTCTTGACCTTGTGCTTGGCCGCCTTCGACAGTGACCAATACGGCTTGCCAAGCGCCTTGCGCACCGTGTTGACGACAACATTCAGGCGCATGACGGTATGATACGCCCAATCGCCGACGAATGCGAGCCAGCGTTGTGACAGCATGACGGCATCGAATTCATCGCCATGCAGCACCATCAGGCGGCGCCCGTCAGCTGTGTCATGGAACGCGGCACGGCGGATCTCTATCCCGCCGAAGTTCAATCCCGTGAACTGTCGGAACATCTCGTCGTGATTGCCGGGGATATAGATGATCCGCGTCCCGCGCTTTGCCCGCTTGAGCACGCGCCAGACGATATCGTTGTGCTCCGCCGGCCAGTAGAACTTCTTCTTGAGCCGCCAGCCATCGATGATGTCGCCCACCAGATACATCGTTTCGCTGTCGGTGCGGTCGAGGAAGTCGATCAACATTTCGGCGTTGCAGCCGCGCGTGCCGAGGTGGACGTCGCTGATCCATATCGTGCGATAGCGCCGCCGCTCGACCCCCTCCGGCTCCGGCCGTGCAGGCGGGCGCAGTGGCAGATTGGCGACCTTGTCGATATCCCGCGGTAGATCAGACAACATAAAACCGTTCATGGGGCGTCCTCGGACCTTCTTGCTCGGTCCGCATCCCATGACAGGGCAATGTTACAGGCGATTCACAGGCCCGTTACGGTTTAGAGAAAATGCGCGCGCTTGTGACAGCGAAGTGACGCAATTTCGTCAGAAGGCCACGAACGCTCAATCGCCAGCGACTTCGAGCATGATCTTGCCGATATGCTCCCCGGCTTCCATCCGCGCATGGGCAGCGGCGGCATCGGCAAGTGCGAAGGTCTGGTCCATCACCGGAGCAAGCTCGCCATTGGTGAACAAAGGCCAGGCGTTGATCGCAATTTCATCGGCCAAAGCGGCCTTGAACGCGTCCGAGCGCGGTCGCAGGGTTGACCCTGTCAGCGTGAGCCGCCGCATCATCACCATCGGCATGAACAGCTCGGCCTTGGCCCCGCCCAGCACCGCGATGGTTACATGCCGCCCGTCTTCGGCGAGGCATTGCAGGTTGCGCGGCACGTAATCGCCCGAAACCATGTCGAGCACGATGTTGACTCCCGCCCCGCCAGTATGCGCCCTCACCGCTTCGACGAAATCAGCCTCGCGATAGTTGATCGCGAGGTCGGCTCCGATTGACCGGGCGGCTGCGCATTTCTCTTCATCGCCGCAGGTCACGATCACTTCCAGCCCGAACGCCTTGGCCAGCATGATTGCCATCGTGCCGATGCCCGAAGTGCCGCCGTGCACCAGCAATCGCTCGCCATCGCGCGCGTAGCCGCGTTCAAAGACATTGTGCCACACGGTGAACAGCGTTTCAGGCAACGCCGCCGCAGTTATCAGCTCCATCCCGTCGGGAACGGGCAGGCAATGCTGCCACGGCGCGGTGCAATATTCGGCATAGCCGCCACCCGGAGTGAGCGCAGCGACCCTCTGCCCCAACATTTCGGCGGGCACTTCAGCCCCGATGCCGACGACTTGACCTGCGACTTCCAACCCCAGAATTGGCGATGCACCAGGAGGTGGCGGGTAAAGGCCGGCGCGCTGTGCGCAATCGGGCCGGTTCACTCCGGCATAAGCCACGCGGATCAGCACATCATGATCGCCGGGAGCAGGCGTATCGACAGTTCCCCTCTCAAGCACCCCCGGCCCACCCGGAGCGGCAAAGCCGATGGCTTGCATCGTCTCCGGAATGTGAGGTGTATCTGATCGACCCATCGTGCAAACCCCCTGTGTGCGTTGCGGTTCACGCATTCCCCGGTGCGTTTTCGCAATTGCGGCCCGCAAATAGCCACCATGCGCATTGACAGCAAGCGGGCAGTCTTGCGATGTTCCTCCCAATGGATGACGAGAATCTTCCGCGCCCGAAAGGCGATGCCGCCAGCCTGCTGGCCGGTGAGGATCTCTCCCCCTATTCCCAGGACGAATTGACGGACCGGATCGCCTTGCTCGAGGCCGAGATCGCTCGGGTCAAATCGCACCGCGACAAGGCGGCAGCGCATCGTGCGGCAGCTGACGCGCTGTTCGGCAGGCCCGGCACATGAATCGGGCCGCGCACCTCACTTCGGATTCGCAATCGTTTACGCATTCCCCATATAGTTTGCAGATCCTCTCCATCGCTCCGTTTCCCGGAGCACCGTTCGCCCCCCAATAGAGACACGCTCATGCCCAGTTTCGCCCAGAACCTCGAACGAACCCTCCACAACGCTTTGGCCCATGCGTCGGAGCGTCGGCACGAATATGCGACGCTGGAGCATCTTCTCCTGGCGCTGATCGATGACGAGGACGGGGCGCAGGTGATGGCGGCTTGCGGTGTCGACCTTGCCGAACTGGGCGAGGTGGTGAAGCAGTATCTCGATCAGGAATATCAGTCGCTCAAGACAGAGGATGACGCCGATCCGCAGCCAACGGCCGGGTTCCAGCGTGTGATCCAGCGCGCGATCCTGCACGTCCAGTCCTCGGGCAAGGACACGGTGACGGGTGCCAACGTACTGGTCGCACTGTTTTCCGAGCGCGACAGCTATGCGGTGTATTTCCTCCAGCAGCAGGACATGAGCCGCCTCGATGCCGTGAGCTATATCAGCCACGGCATCGGCAAGGGCGGGCGCCAGCTTGAATCGAAGTCGCCGCAGGGCACCGAGGAACCGGCTGCCGAGCAGGCCGAAGCGGCCAAGGAAGGCGCCGCGAAGAAAGAAACCGCTCTCGACCAGTTCACCGTCAACCTCAATGCCAAAGCCAAGGCTGGCAAGGTCGATCCGCTGATCGGTCGCGGACCGGAGGTGGACCGCACGGTGCAGATCCTCTGCCGCCGGTCAAAGAACAATCCGTTATATGTCGGTGATCCGGGCGTCGGGAAAACCGCAATTGCCGAAGGTCTGGCGCGTAAAATCGTCGAAGGCGATGTACCCGAAGTGCTGCTCAATGCGGTGATCTATTCGCTCGATATGGGCGCGCTGCTCGCCGGGACGCGTTATCGCGGCGATTTCGAGGAACGGCTGAAGCAGGTCGTGAACGAACTCGAAGGAATGCCCGACGCGATCCTGTTCATCGATGAAATCCACACGGTGATCGGTGCAGGCGCCACCAGCGGCGGGGCGATGGATGCATCGAACCTGTTGAAGCCCGCATTGTCGGGCGGGACGATCCGCTGCATCGGCTCGACTACTTACAAGGAATTCCGCAACCATTTCGAAAAGGACCGCGCTTTGCTGCGCCGGTTCCAGAAGATCGACGTCAACGAGCCGACGATCGAGGACACGGTGAAGATCCTTCAGGGCCTGCGCACCGCCTTTGAAGAGCATCACAATGTCAAATACACGCCCGACGCGCTGAAAACCGCGGTGGAACTGTCGGCGCGTTACATCAATGATCGCAAGCTGCCGGACAAGGCGATCGACGTGATCGACGAAGTCGGGGCGATGCAGATGCTGGTGCCGCCCAGCCGACGCAAGAAAAAGATCACCGCCAAGGAGATCGAGGCCGTGATCGCGACGATGGCGCGCATTCCTCCCAAATCGGTCAGCAAGGACGACAAGAAGGCGCTCGAAAACCTCGAACGCGATCTCAAGCATGTCGTCTTCGGCCAGGACGAAGCAATCACCCGGCTTGCGACCGCTATGAAGCTTTCGCGTGCGGGGCTTCGTGATCCGGACAAGCCGATCGGTTCGTTCCTGTTCAGTGGCCCCACCGGGGTCGGCAAGACCGAGGTCGCACGTCAGCTGTCCTCGATCATGGGGATCGAGCTGAAGCGCTTCGACATGTCCGAATATATGGAGCGCCACAGTGTCTCCCGCCTGATCGGCGCACCTCCGGGCTATGTCGGATATGATCAGGGCGGGCTGCTCACCGACGCCGTTGACCAGAATCCGCACTGCGTCCTGCTGCTCGACGAGATCGAAAAGGCCCACCCCGATCTGTTCAACATTCTGCTGCAAGTGATGGATAACGGCCGCCTGACCGATCATCACGGCAAGACGGTCGATTTCCGCAATGTCGTGCTGATCATGACGACGAATGCCGGCGCTGCCGACATGGCGCGGCAGGGCATTGGTTTCGGCGACGTGTCGAAGGAAGATGCGGGCTCTGAAGCGGTGAAGAAAATGTTCACTCCGGAATTCCGCAACCGTCTCGATGCGATCGTGCCCTTTGCCTACCTTGGCAAGAGCACGGTGGCCCGCGTGGTCGACAAATTCATCCTTCAGCTCGAACTGCAGTTGGCCGAACAGAACGTCCACATCCAGTTCGACAGCGATGCCCGCTCGTGGCTGGCGGACAAGGGCTATGACAAGCTCTACGGTGCGCGTCCGATGGGCCGCTTGATCCAGGAAAAGATCAAGCAGCCGCTCGCCGAGGAACTTCTGTTCGGCAAGCTCGCCGATGGCGGCGAAGTGCATGTCAGCATAAAGGACGGCAAGCCCGCCTTCGAACTGACCCCCGCAGCACCCAAGGCGAAGCCCACGCGCAAGAAGGCGGCACCGAAGAAGAAGCCTGCCGCAAAGAAGGACGATCCGAAGCCCGAGGAATCGGGCAGCGACAAGGAAGGCTGATCCGGCGATTATCGATCAGAACGGGCGCGATTGGGGAAACCCTCTCGCGCCCTTTTCGTATATTCCGATATGAACACTGCGTTTTCCTGGATCCGGCCCGAACCGTGGGGTGTGCATGTCGTCCCGGCGGATGTCTGGATCGATCCGGGACGGGCCGTAGACCGGGCACTGATTACCCACGGTCACGCCGATCACGCACGCGGCGGACATGGGGCAACGATTGCCACCCCGGAAACGCTGGCGATCATGAAGTTGCGCTACAACACCCGCAAAGGCGCGACACCGGTTCAATATGGCGAGGCGATCCGCCTGCCGGGCGGTGTCGATGCGACCTTCGTTCCGGCGGGCCACGTGCTGGGCAGCGCGCAGATCTTGTTGGAACACGCAGGGGAGCGCGTGGTGATCACCGGCGACTACAAGCGCCGCGCCGATCCGACATGTGCGCCGTTTGAAGTCACGCCTTGCGATATCTTCATAACCGAGGCGACTTTCGGCCTGCCCGTCTTCACCCACCCGCCGATCGAAGATGAAATGGCGAAACTGCTTAGTGCGCTGCACGGGCATCCGGAAGGATGCGTGCTGGTTGGCGCCTATGCTCTGGGCAAGGCGCAGCGGGTGATTGCGGAATTGCGTGCTGCGGGTCATTCGCAACCGATCTTCCTGCACGGCGCGATGGAGAAGATGTGCCGCTTGTATCAGGATCACGGGGTGGATCTGGGTGAATTGCGGCTCGTCAGCGATCACGAAAAGGAGGCGATGCGCGGGCAAATCGTCATCGCCCCTCCCTCGGCGCTCAATGATCGCTGGTCACGCCGCTTGCCTTCGCCCGTCACCGCCATGGCCAGCGGCTGGATGCGGGTGCGCGGACGGGCGCGGCAGCGCGGAGTCGAATTGCCGCTGGTGATCTCCGATCATGCCGACTGGAACGAACTCACGCAGACAATCGAGGATGTGAACCCGCAGGAAGTCTGGGTCACCCACGGGCGCGAAGAGGCGTTGCTGCGCTGGTGCGAACTGGGCCAGCGCCGGGCGCGGGCGCTCGCGCTGGTGGGGCGAGAGGATGAGGACGAATGAAGGCGTTCGCCTCTCTGCTCGACACGCTCGTCTACACCACCAGCCGCAATCGCAAGCTGGCGCTGATCGCGGAGTACCTGCGCGAAACGCCCGATCCCGATCGCGGCTGGGCGCTGGCGGCGTTGACAGGAGAACTGGATTTCCCGGCGGTCAAATCCTCGACTATTCGCAAGCTGATGGCGGAACGGGTCGATCCGGTGTTGTGGACACTATCGCGCGATTTCGTCGGAGACACGGCGGAAACCGCCAGCCTGCTGTGGCCGGAGAGCGAGGCGGATGACGATCCGCCGTCCGTTGCTCAAGTCGTCGATATGCTCTCAGCCCTCAATCGCGTCACCGCGCCCAAAGAACTGCCCAATCTGCTCGACAGGCTGGATACGAACGGCCGCTTCGCCCTGATCAAGCTTGCGACCGGGGGAATGCGGGTCGGAGTTTCGGCACGGCTGGCGAAGACGGCGTTTGCGCAAAGTTTCGGTGTGTCGGTGGATGCGGTGGAGGAATACTGGCACGCGCTGGCCCCGCCCTATTCCGAGCTGTTCGCATGGGCGGCCAATGGCGACGCCCCGCCTGATGTTTCGAACAGGCCGCGCTTTCGCCCGTTCATGCTGGCACACCCGCTCGAAGAAACGGTGGTGGATCTCACCGACTATGCCGCCGAATGGAAATGGGACGGTATCCGGGTTCAACTGGTTCGCGTCGCGGGCGAAACGCGGCTTTATTCGCGCAGCGGCGACGACATTTCCGCAACCTTCCCCGAATTGCTCGACGTGTTGCCGCTGGACGCCGTGCTGGACGGAGAATTGCTGGTCAGGGGCAATGCGCAGGGCGGCGAGGAAGGCGGAGCGGCCAGTTTCAACGCGCTGCAACAAAGGCTCGGTCGCAAGACCGTCTCGAAGAAGATGCTGGCCGAATTTCCGGCCTTCGTGAGGCTCTACGATGCGCTTGTGATAGATGGCGAAGACCTGCGTGAAAGGCCGTGGTCAGAACGCCGCGCCGCACTCGAAAATCTGATGGATCGCTTGCCGCGATCACATTTCGACATTTCGGCCATCGTCGAAGCACGCGATTTCGATCATCTCGCGCAAATCCGCGAAACGGCGCGTGACGAGGCAATCGAGGGACTGATGCTCAAGCGTCGGGACAGCCCCTATGTCCCCGGGCGCAAGGTCGGGCTGTGGTACAAATGGAAACGCGATCCGCTGCTGATCGATTGCGTCCTGATGTACGCGCAGCGGGGATCGGGCAAGCGGTCGAGCTTCTATTCCGATTACACCTTCGGCTGCTGGGATGGCGATCCGGATGCGGGGGCGGAATTGCTCCCGGTGGGCAAGGCCTATTCGGGCTTCACCGATGCGGAATTGAAGATGCTCGACAAACTCGTCCGACAGACCACGGTCAACCGCTTTGGCCCGGTGAGAGAAGTCGAGCGAACGCTGGTGTTCGAAGTCGCCTTCGACAGCGTGCATGCCTCGAAACGCCACAAGAGCGGCCTCGCCATGCGGTTTCCCCGCATCCACCGCATCCGCTGGGACAAGCCGGTGCACGAGGCAGACAGGATCGAAAGCTTGCGCGGATTGATTAAGGACTGAGCGCCGCCTAACTGCCGGAATAACTTCACCGGAAAGAGCACAATGTCCTACGCCACCGCAGCACTTGCGACTTACGCCAATTCGCTGGCCACTCTTGACCACCTCGTCACCAAGGCGGAGGGCCACGAAGCAGGAGAGGCGCTGCTTCACGCCCGGCTGGCAGAGGATATGTTCCCACTTCACACCCAAATCCGCTTTACCATTGATCAGGTGGTGACCGCGCTGAAGCGGCTCGGGCAAGTCGACCTGTCCACTGACGACAGCGACATAACCTCCTTTGCCGATGCCCACTCACGCATCGCCGCTGCGCGCAAACTGATCGCCGATACTGACGCCGCGACCTGGCCAGCAAGCAGCGACATTGTGGAATTCGATCTTCCGAACGGCATGGCCTTCGCGATGCAGGCCCATGAATACTGCCGCGACTGGGCAACACCGCAGGTCTATTTCCACCTGATGACCACATACACGATCCTGCGCGCAGAAGGTTTGGCAGTCGGCAAGGCGGATTATGTCGGCTACATGATGAAATATCTGAAACAGCCCGCGTCCTGAAATACATCGCTACGATCCTGCGACGCGTGCGAGGTTGGTCCAAGCGGCTGCTGCTTGTGATCACGCTCTGGGGATTTGCCTTCGCCGTTGAAGCGGAAAGTGCAGCGGCTTAGCTGCGATCGATCAGGAAAACCTTGTTCCGCGATGTCTCTCCGCGTGCCAGTCTGACCCGCGACGGCGCGATGCCCAACCCGCGCGCGATCAGTTCTGCGATGGCGGTATTGGCTGCGCCATCCTGCGGCTTTGCCCGAACCTTGGCGTGGAGGACGGCTTCGCTCACCGACAGGCCTTCGGCACGGGCACCCGGAGTTGCCTTGATCGACAGCCTGCCATCGGCATCGATCAGGGCGGCGATTTGCGCCGGAGGTGGAAGATCAGGTTCCGGACGCGCCATCGCCCAGCGCCGCCCGCACTGCGTCCGCATGGTGTTTAGCGTTTTCGGCGTAATGGGCGACACCCACGCGCATACCGGCAATCGCAGGTTCGGGCAGATCGCGCAGCTTGGTTGCTGGACGGCCTGCCCATAGTTCGCGCTCGCCCATGACCTTGCGTTCGGTCAGCATTGCGCCCGCCGCCAGCATCGCGTCCGATCCGATCACCGCCTTGTTCATGACAATCGCGCCAAGGCCGACAAACCCGCGATCATGGATAGTGCAACCGTGAACCATCGCCATGTGACCGATCAGCACGTCGTCACCGATCACTAGCGGGCACCCTTCCTCGTCTCCGGGGCGAGGCGGATCGCAGTGGAGAACGCTGCCGTCCTGGACATTGGTGCGCTCGCCGATGCGGATGGTGAACACATCGGCGCGGACCACGCAATTGTACCAGATCGAGCTGCCCGCTCCGATCTCGACATCGCCGATGATCGTCGCGCCGGGCGCGATGAAGGCGGTTTCATGGATCTTCGGCGTCTTGCCGTGGATCGGGATGATGTTGGCGCCGGGAAATCGGGCGGGATGGGCGGTCATTGCTGTTGCTCCCATTGTTCGCGGGTGATCGCGTACTGGATGATCGGTTCCGGGTCGGCCGGATCGACGAAGTCGAGGTCCTTGCGCCGTTCCATGCCGAGCTTTTCCATCAGCCGCCAGCTGCCGACATTAGCGTTACAGGTCAAGGCGACGATATGCGGGGCTTTGTGCACGCCAAAGCCCCAATCGACCACCGCCCGCATGGCTTCGTGGGCATAACCCATCCGCCAGCGGTCCTCGCGCACCAGCCAGCCGATTTCATGGTCGCCGGGGTTGGGTGCCTGAGGATGGACCACCCGCCGCAGCCCGCAATGGCCGACCATTTCGCACGTGGCGCGTTCTTCCATGATCATGAATCCGAACCTTTCGGCGGCGAATCCGGAACGAGCAGCTTCATGTTTCGCTGCCATCACTTCGCGCGGCTGCACTCCGCCCAGATACCGCATCACCGCAGGCGTATTGAGCAGTCGCATGTGCAGATCGAGATCGGCAGCTTCGATCTGGCGGAGGATCAGCCGCGAGGTTTCAAGGACGATTTCGGCCATGTCAGCCGCGCCAGTCCGATTGCGCTATTGAATAGACGATTATGCGGCCGGATTCGGGATCGAAATCGACGTTGTCGAAATCGAGATCCTCGCGGCGCCTCATGCCGAGCCGGATCATCAGACCCCAGCTCGGGCGGTTGGCGTCGACGGTCAGCGCGACAACTTCATCAGCCGCAAACTTCTCAAAAGCCAGGTCGAGCGATGCACTGGCCGCTTCCTTCGCATAGCCGTGGCCCCATGCATCTTCACGGAGGCGCCAGCCTATCTCCATCATCCCGATCGGGCCGCCTTGCTGGTTGCATCGCTTTAGTCCGCAAAAGCCGAGGATCGCGCCGTCTTCCTTGTGTTCCACCACCCAAAACGTGTGGCCGAATTCGCTTTGATAGGAGAGCAAGCGGTCTTGCGCCGCCTGTCGCTTTGCCTCGTCACAGACCCCGCCCAGCCAGCGCATGACTGCGGGTGTGTTGGTGTGGCGCCAGAACTCGGTCCAGTCATCCTCACGCCAGTCGCGCAGGATCAGCCGTTCTGTCTGGTGTCGGAATTCAGCCATTCAGCAGGCGCGCCGCGTGCGGGGCGTGATAGGTCAACACGCCCGAGCTGCCCGCCCGCTTGAAGGAAAGCAGGGTCTCGAGCACCAGCGCGTCTCGATCCCCCGCGCCAGCCGCTGCGGCAGCTTCAATCATCGCGTATTCGCCGCTCACCTGATAGGCGAAGACGGGGACCCCGAAAGCATCACGCACCCGGCGCACAATGTCGAGATAGGGAAGGCCCGGCTTCACCATGACGCTGTCGGCACCTTCAGCTATGTCGAGCTCGACTTCGCGCAGCGCCTCGTCGCCATTGGCCGGGTCCATCTGATAGGTTTTCTTGTCCCCTTTCAGCAGTCCGCGCGATCCCACCGCATCGCGGAACGGGCCGTAAAAGGCGCTCGCATACTTGGCGGCGTAGCTCATGATCTGGACGTTGTGGTGCCCGGCCATTTCCAGCGCCATCCGGATCGCATGGATGCGACCGTCCATCATGTCCGAAGGGGCGATGATGTCCGCACCGGCCTCAGCCTGGTTGATCGCCTGATCGACCAGCACGGCAACGGTATCGTCATTGGTGACATACCCCTTGGTATCGAGGAGGCCATCCTGCCCGTGGCTGGTATAAGGGTCGAGCGCGACATCGGTCAGCACGCCGATGGCATCGCCGCAGGCATCCTTGATCGCGCGGATGGCAGTGCACATCAGATTGTCCGGATTATGCGCTTCTTCTCCTGCGTCGGTGCGCTTTTCAGGGGGAGTGTTGGGGAAGAGAGCGATCACGGGAATGCCCAGATCGACCGCTTCCTTTGCACGGGCGACAATTCCGTCAACCGACCAACGCGAAACACCCGGCAGCGAAGAAATCGGCTCTTCTACGCCTTGGCCGGAGGTGACAAACAGCGGCCAGATGAGGTCTGCCGGTGTCAGCATGGTTTCGCGATGAAGCGCACGGCTCCATGCGGTTGCGCGGGTACGGCGCAGGCGGGTGTTGGGATATTTGCCAGTCATGTGCGCGGTGTTGCCGCAAATGCTGGCCGCGATCAATTGCGGTGTGAGTACGCCCGGCTTGGCGGACTTCAGTTGATGCGCCGGGCGAGGTCGATCTTCTCGATCTCGCGCTCGGGTTCTTTGACCTCGCTGGGCAGGGGTTCGAGGTCTTCGAGTGCCGCGCCCGGTTCGATTTCGCGCAGTTCGATCAGCTTGCGCTGGAAATCGATCAGTTCGGTGCCCGACAAGACGGCACGGGTGACGAAGTCGACACTCGCAGGATTGATGGCGCGACCATTGCGATACATTTCGTAATGGAGGTGTGGCCCGGTCGATAGCCCGGTGGAACCGACGTAGCCGATGACTTGCCCGCGCCGGACTTCCTGCCCGCTGCGCACAGCCATGCGGCTCATGTGGCAATAGCGGGTCGAAAGGCCGCCACCGTGATCGAGCCTGACCGCAATGCCGCAACCGCCCGCGCGTCCTGCGGAGCTTACCCGGCCATCGGTGACGGCGACAATGGGGGTGCCGTGGCGCGCTCTGAAATCCATGCCCGAGTGCATTCGGCGATATCCGAGAATGGGGTGACGGCGCATACCGAAACTGGATGAGATTGATCCGGGGACAGGCGCAACGAGGCCGCGGCGCTGTTCACCTACGCCCGATGCTTCGTAGAAACGGCCATCCTTACCCCAGCGCATCAACTGTGTCTTTGGCTTGCCGTCGCGTTCGAGCCCGGCGAACAGCAGTTGTCCTGCCTGCCGCTCTCCTGTCGCGGCGCGGCGATAGGCGATGATGATGTCGAATTCGTCCGTGGCGCGAACTTCGCGGTCGAGGTCGATCTGATCGTCGAGGGCGCGGAGGAAATCCTGCACCGCGCTGGCAGGGACGCCCGAGGCCCGCATCGATCGGTAAAGGCTGGAACCGACCTTGCCGCGGACACGAAGCGGGGTGTCGTCGACACGAATGATGTTGCGAACAAGCGCCAGATCGCCGCCGATCCCGGTTTCTGGATCTGCTCCCTGACGGCCCACTTCCAGTTCAAGATCAAACCGTGCGCGGAACTTGAGCGCATCGAGCGGCCGGGCGGCGCCCGGTTCTGGTCGCCGGCCAAGAACAATGTCCATTTTTGTGCCAGGCTCGATTTCGGACAGCGGCATGGCCCCTCCGATCAAGGCGCTGACCCGGCCGATATCGGTCGCAGAAACGCCAGCCCGGCGGAGCATGCTAGCAAACGAGTCGCCAGCGGCGAGGGTTGCGACCATATCGATCCGCGGGCGCTCTGGTGCGTTCTCGAGAGGGATAACATCCGCCGTCGGCCCCATGCGGCGCCCGCTGTCCGCGCCAAGGGCAAGCGGCATGATCATCTGGCTGCGGAACTCGTCGCGAATTTCCTCGCCCTGAGGCATGGCTGAACGGGCTTCAAGCGGGGCCATGCTAGGCCAGAAAGCCACCGCGACCGCGCCAAGAGCGACCATCGTGCCAAGGCCCCGGAACCAGCGCCGACTGCCGATATCCTCGGCAAGATCGGGCGTCAGATCAAGCGAATGAAACCACGTTCCAGCCTTCAGCTTCCATTCGTCATAGCGTTGGGCGAACCCGTCCACCCGGGCGAGGACCTGGCGCTTGACGAGGGTGTTCTTCGATGGCGGTGCCATCTGGCGAGAACGATGGAAATAGGATGCAAATTCGCGAGCCGCGTCAGGCGACAGTTCGGCGCTTTCAGGCCCGAAGCTTTCAGGCACGGCAAGGTCGCCGGCGCTGTCGGCCGTTCGTCCATTTTCCGGAATATCGCCTGTGTGATCCAATTCTACGGTTCCCCGACGCCAGCACTGAAACGCCGCGCAAGCATCGCCAATGTCTGTTGCGCGGGGACAATGGCCGATCAAGGTAAATCTGCACTTAACCAGCGATCAGCCGAGTCTCGCATGCGATAAGGCGTTTTGCGTATACGTTTTTCTCGTTCACAGCCCTTTCACCATTCGTCGCGCACGGGATTGCCCGCCCCGCCCAAGCCTGACACAAGAGCCAGCGTGACCTTCAACAATTCCGCAAGATCGAGGGACCAGGGCCGGGTCCGTGCCGTGCTCGGCCCGACGAATACGGGCAAGACCCATCTCGCGATCGAGCGGATGTGCGGCCATTCCTCGGGCATGATGGGCTTTCCGCTGCGGTTGCTGGCGCGGGAGGTCTATGACCGGGTGCGCACGATCAAAGGCGACAATCAGGTCGCCCTCATAACCGGGGAGCAAAGGATCGAGCCGCCTGACGCGCGCTATTTCTGCTGCACGATGGAAGCGATGGACCGGCTGGGCGGCGGCCATGCCTTTGTCGCGATCGACGAGGCGCAGATCGGCGCGGACCCCGAACGAGGCCATATCTTCACCGATCGCCTGCTACACGCGCGCGGGCGGGAAGAGACGATGATCCTGGGTTCGGCCACGCTCGAACCTGTGGTCAGACGGTTGATCCCCGGTGTGGAGATGATTGACCGGCCCCGCTTCTCGACCCTTTCGCACGCGGGAACAGCAAAGCTGTCACGATTGCCGGCGCGCAGCGCAGTGGTCGCCTTCTCGATCGAGCAGGTCTACGCCATGGCCGAAGCCTTGCGGAGGTTTCGCGGCGGGGCGGCGGTGGTGATGGGGGCGCTTTCACCAGAAACGCGCAACAAGCAGGTCGAATTGTTCCAGAACGGTGATGTGGACTATATTGTCGCCACCGACGCGATCGGCATGGGGCTCAACCTCGATTTGCACCATGTCGCATTTGCCGCGCTGACGAAGTTCGACGGGCGGCGCAAGCGGCGCCTTACCCCGTCCGAGATGGCTCAGATTGCAGGGCGTGCAGGAAGGCATCAACGCGACGGCAGTTTTGGCACCCTCACCGGAGGAGGCAGCCGATCCGGAGCCCCGGTCGAATTCACCGACGAGGAAGTGGTCGCGATCGAAGAGCACAATTTCGCGCCGCTAACCCATTTGAACTGGCGTGAGGCCGAACCGCGCTTCGATACCATTGAAACGTTGATAAGCGATCTTGAAGCCCGGCCCGAACACGAAATGCTGCGGGGCGCACCCGAAGCGATCGACCTTTCCGTTCTGAAGCGGTTGGCCAGCGAGCCCCTGGCGGACAGCGTCCGTGGCGCTGGTAGTGTCAGGCGGTTCTGGGAGGCCTGTTCGCTCCCCGATTTTCGTCAGGTTGGGGTGGATCCCCATGCCCGTTTCGTCGCAAGACTTTGGCATGACCTGCGCGAAGGCTATCTGGGCGCCGATTTCGTTGCCGCACGCATTGCCGAGTTGGATCGGGTGCAGGGTGACATCGACACTTTGCAGGGAAGGATAGCCGCGATCCGATCCTGGGCTTATATCTGCCAACGGCCGGACTGGGTTCTGGCCCGCGACGAAATGGCTGCGCGCGCACGCGCGGTCGAGGCGAAGCTGTCGGATGCGCTGCATGCGCGCCTTACCGAACGTTTCGTCAATCGGAGGACAACAATACTTATGAAATCGCTCGGACAGGATGGGTCCGCCTTGCCCGTATCGCTTGAAAAGGATGGAGCCGTGACCGTGGAGGGTGAACGGATTGGCCGTCTCGACGGCTTCCGTTTCGCGATTGATCCCGACACGGGTCTGGGAGAGCGCAAGATGCTGCTCGCCGCCGGCGAAAGGGCTCTGCCTTCCATTCTGGCGCAGCGGGCAGAATGGCTGTTGTCCGACGGAATCACGGAACTTTCGATCCGTGATGGTGCAATCGAATGGGCCGGGCAGGCGCTCGCCAGAATTGAGGTGCCCGACGACTTCGGCACGCCGCGCCTCGCCTTCGGGCGCGAGCTTTCAACATTGGCGGAAGCGGACAGAGCAAAGCTCGAATCGGGATTGCTCGCATGGCTTGAGCGGCAGTTGGAGCCACTGGCGCCCCTTCGCAGCCTCGCCGAGGCGGCCCGCGATCCCGAAGCAGGGAGCGAGGCTCGAGGTCTGCTGATTACTCTCATAGACGCTCGCGGCAGTATCGACCGCGAAAGCGCCGGGCTTGAGCATCTGCCCAAGGAGATGCGCCCCTATCTGCGCAAGCTGGGCGTGACCTTCGGCGCGCTGGATGTCTTCGCTGCGGCGCTCCTGAAACCGGCCCCGCGGCGCTTGCTCCACGCCTTGAACCTTGACCAGCGCCCCCTGCAGGAAATGATGCTTCCGGTCTTGAGTGAAAAAGGGCCGGTACCAGCAGGCTACCGCCTTGCAGGAGGCCAGATGATCCGCGTCGATCTGGCGGAAAAGATACTGCGTGCCGCCTTCGATGCGCGAGCAAAGGTTGCAGGCAAGGATCGCAACGCACAGTTCCGGCTCGACCTTTCGCTCGCGATTTCGATCGGACTGGAGGAAGAGAACGCCCGGCGGCTGCTTGGCAGCGCAGGCTTCCGCGTGCACCGTGCGCGCCCTCTGGCCGAAGGTGCGCAAGGCCCCGTTGCCCCGGATGGCTGGACCTGGCGCCCCCGGCGACCGGGTGAGAAACTGCGCAGGCCGCAAGAGGATCGGCGGAGCGGCAGACCCAAGGCCAAGCGCGATGACAACCGCAAACGGACAAAGCCGGGAGCGCGCAAGACAGACAAGGGTGAAAGGCCCCGTCAGGCGGCCAAGCCGGTAGACACCGGCCCGGCGCGCGCCGGTGGCGCCTTTGACAAGCTGGCGGATTTGCTGCGCGGATGAGCGCGGACGCGCTGGAAACGATCCGGCTCGACAGGCTGCTTGTCTATCTGCGCTTCGCCCGGACGCGGTCGGTTGCAAGGGCAATGATCGAATCGCATTGTCTGCGGCGCAACGCCAAGCGGGTGATGCGGACCAGCGAGAATGTTGCAGTCGGCGATGTGCTGACCCTCATGGTCGGCAACGATGTGCGCGTGGTGGAGGTGCTGTCGATCCCGGAGCGGCGGGCATCGCCCGCGTTGGCCAAGTCTCATTATCGTGAGCTTGACCCCCGGGGATAATTGCTCTTAGCAGCGCGTAAGTCCGAAACCCGGCCTGTTCGGCCGATCTTGTCCTGATGAAAGAAGCTCAATGACTTACGTCGTCACTGATGACTGCATCAAATGCAAATACACCGATTGTGTCGAGGTGTGCCCGGTCGATTGTTTCTACGAAGGCGAGAACATGCTGGTGATCAATCCCAGCGAATGCATTGATTGCGGCGTCTGCGAACCCGAATGCCCGGCAGAAGCCATCCTGCCCGATACCGAAGACGGTCTGGAAAAATGGCTTGAGCTGAACACGAAGTATTCGGCGGAATGGCCCAACATCACCAGCCAGAAGGAACCGCCCGCTGATGCCGATGAGCACAAGGGCGAAAAGGGCAAGTTCGAGAAATACTTCAGCCCTGAGCCGGGCGAAGGCGACTAAACCGATTCGGGCTTCACTCGTGCGGCGCCTTGCCGGCGGCGGCGATCAATCTGGAGCCACTGGCAATCATTTCTGATGCCTTTGCCCGGGTATCCGCATCCGGATCAAAGCGTTCAGCAAGCGCGAACCATTCGATGGCTTCGCGCATGAGCGGCTCGTTGATGAACATCTCCTCGCCTTCCATCCTGAAGCCGCGGCGGGCCAATGCCGAACCCGCACGAAAAGCAGCGTCCGCTCGCTCCCATTCATAGGCTTTTGCAAACCATTCCGCTGCGGCCGCATTGTCGACCGGGGTTCCGTCACCTTTCTCGTGAATCTGCCCGAGCAGAAACGCCGCATTGGCCTGCTTCTGGCTGGCCGCCTGTTCCAGCATGAAGCGGGCGGCAACCGGATCGCGTTCCATGCCGACACCCATCAGGAAATAGCCACCCAGATCGGTTTGGGCGTCGCGGTCGCCGGCTGCGGCTGCCATGCGGCAAAGGCGCAAGCCTTCGGGAATGTCGGCTGGCCCGCCCTGCCCGTGAATCAGCATGTTGCCATAGGCGCACCAGGCCTGATGCCAGCCCCCTTGCGCGGCGAGGCGATACAGGTTTCGGGCTTTCTCGAAATCCTGCTCCCGCCCCTCTCCATCAAAATGACAGGTCGCGCGATTGTGCAGGCCATCGGGGCGCCTATCACTCACCCGCTCGAAATAGTCGCAAGCAAGCGCACGGTTGCGGGTGATGCCAAACAGGCCAAAGGAATGGATCTCGCCCAGCAGTTCGGCCGAGCTGTCGTCGCCCTGTTGCGCCAGCGATTCAAGCTGTTCGAGCAGGTCTTCGGCTTCGATCTGATCGAGTTCGAGCAGAATCGCCTGAACCTGTTCGGATGCGTCCGGGGTGTATGCCGGTGGCATTGTAGTGCCCAGTTGAAGAAGCACCGGGAGCGCCAAGTATGCCAGCACAGCGAAGACCTTTACTGCCCAAGCCGCGGTTCGGCTTGTCCTTGCGCGACCAATATGGGCATTGCTGAGCATTTGAAAGCGGGCAACCGGAGCAAGATGCGCGCTCGAAACTGCGACTCGCAATATTGTTGCGGTTGTGTTATATAATGCTGCAACTGCGCCGGTTGGTCCCGGCGTTGGCGAAGAAAAACCAGAAAGGCCGCTACCCAGCAACGACAGTCCTGAACGACGTTAACCCGGTTCTCGCCCTCCCCAAGCAGCAGAACCGCAAGGGAATTCGTCCGTTTTTCAGCTGTCGTACGGCCACAAGAAAGGAACTCGCATGGCTAGCAATGCGCACGCTTTCACCGTCGGTGACTACGTTGTTTACCCCAAGCACGGCGTGGGCCGGGTGATCGAGCTTCAGAGCGAAGAGATCGCGGGCATGCAACTCGAACTCTATGTGCTGCGTTTCGAAAAAGAACGCATGACTCTGCGCGTCCCCATCAACAAGGTTGAATCGATCGGCATGCGCAAGCTTTCCTCGGACAAGACCTTGAAAGAAGCGATGGACACGCTGAAGGGCAAGCCCAAGGTGAAGCGCACCATGTGGTCACGCCGCGCACAGGAATACGAAGCGAAGATCAATTCGGGTGAGATCGTGCTGATCGCCGAGGTGACCCGCGACCTGTTCCGCCCCGAAGATCAGCCCGAACAGAGCTATTCCGAACGGCAGATCTTCGAAGCCGCATCGAGCCGCCTCGCCCGCGAATTGGCTGCGATGGAGGAGACCGACGAGGCCACCGCGCTCGAAAAGATCCTCGAAGTGCTGCGTGAACACGCGCCGCAATATTACGAGAACAGCGAAGAAGCCTGATCCTTCCCAGCCGTTTCGAAAGAGATTCGGGGCCATCCGCAAGGGTGGCCCCTTTCTTTTGCGCGACCGGCACAAGCCATGCTCCTTGCAAGTTACGCCATAGTGTATTAACTCAGTAACACGCTATAGATGCATTTGCAGCAGACGGAGGCAAGAATGTTGGATCGGCTCATGAAAAGGATGGCCCCGCTCGCGGCCATGGCGCTTGGTGCCGCGCTGTCAGGGTGCGGTGACATGGATGTTACCATCAACGGTCAGGAAGGCGTGCCGCTGGCCGAACTCGACATGAGCGGCCCGGTACCGGATGAAATCGTTGTCGCATCGGGTGACAAGGTCATCATTTCCGAAGGCGATGAACTGACGATCACGGTCGAAGGCGATGATGATGCTGTGTCGGACCTGCGCTTCGTGCGCGACGGCAGCATGTTGGGCGTCACGCGGGAAAGCCGTTCCTGGGGCGATTCGGGTTCCGCGATCATTCGCGTCACCATGGCTGCCCCGCGCGAGCTGGTGATCGGTGGGAGCGGCGAGATCGAGACATCGGGCGTGGCCTCCACCGCCGAAGCCACAATCGGCGGCTCCGGAACGATCAGGCTCGGCACTGTCACAGCAGACAAGCTTGAGGTGGTGATCGGCGGCGCTGGCGAAATTTTCGCCGCGGGCACGGCCAAGGCGCTCGAAATATCGATCGGTGGATCGGGAAGTGCCGATTTTTCGGAACTGACCGCAGATGACGTCGAAATTTCGATTGGCGGATCGGGCGATGTGACGCTCAAGTCGGATGGTGAAGTCGAAGCCAATATCGGCGGGTCGGGCAATATCACCGTGGTTGGCAGCGCCAAATGCACGCTCAACTCCTTTGGTTCGGGCACGCTTGATTGCAGGCCGGCCCCGGGAGCAGCGGCGCCTGAAGCTATTGCCGAAGAGGAACCCGGCACCGAATAACAACGGCCGACCTTTGTCGGCTTGCATTCCACACTGGAGCGCGCATGCTTGACGCCATGCGCGCTCCTTTGCTTCTGGCCCTTGCTGCCGCCTCGCTCATCCTGTCGGGATGCATCGTAAAGACCGCGGCCAATGTCGTCACCGCCCCTGTGCGCGTCGGCGCAGAAGCGGTCGATCTCGCAACCACAAGCCAGTCAGAGGCGGATGAGGCAAGGGGTCGGGAGATACGCAAGCGCGAAGAGCGGCTCGGCAAACTCGAACGAGAGTATCGTGAAGAGCAGCAGCAATGCGATGAAGGCGATCGCTCAGCGTGCCGCGATGCCGAGGCGATTTATGCCGAGATACAGGAGATCCTGCCCACTATTCCAGCTGAACCCGAGCGCGGTTAGTCAGGCAGACTTGCGGCCCGGCGCAGGCGATCATTGATCGCCCGGCCGACTTCGCCGTAGGGGATGGGAGCGACCGCTATTGCAGGCTTTTCCGAGGCGGCAGCGCGGTGCAGGCAATCATAGAGGCGGGCAGCCGCTTCAATCAGATCGCCCGATGGTGACAGATTGCAGTCACCATCCAGTTCACCGAACCCTATGAAGTACTCTCCATCCTCCGCCCGGCTCGCGCTCAGTTTCATTGGCTTGCCCGGGGAATAGTGGCGGGAGAGTTGGCCAGGCGCTTCAATCCCGGCGTCAGTCGCAGCCGTTTCGGGGCCGAGAATGCGTTCCAGCGTTTCCTTTGTGACGGGGCCAGGGCGAAGCAAAGACCAGTCACCTCCTTCGCGCAAGGCCACGATGGTTGATTCAAGTCCCTTCTGGCTCGCCCCGCCATCAAGCACCATCGGACAAGCATCGCCCAGTGAAGCGACCACGTGATCGGGCAGGGTCGGGCTGATTTCCTCGCTGCGATTGGCTGAAGGCGCAGCGACAGGGAAACCGGTTTGCGCCAGAACGGCCTGCATCACGCGGTGTGCGGGCTGGCGCAAGGCTATGGTGGGCAAACCTGCCGTCACTGCGCCGGCAATCTGCGCCCCTTCGCGCAAAGGCAGCACCATCGTCAGCGGACCGGGCCAGAACCGCTCGGCCAGATCGAGGGCGCGATCATCGAAATGCGCGATTTCCTCTGCCTGGGCGCGGTCGCGGACATGGACGATCAACGGGTTGAAGTCGGGGCGGCCCTTTGTCGCATAAATGCGCGCCACGGCGTCGGCGCTGTCCGCTCGCGCGGCAAGGCCGTAAACCGTCTCTGTCGGAAGTGCGACCAACCCTCCCGATTCGAGGATTCGCGCCGCTCGCCCGACACCTTCGGCATCCGCTTGCACCACTTCCGTAACGTTCTTGCCGCTCATCTTCTGGCCGCTATATTCTTCGATGATCCATGCCAAGACATACTGGCATTTTCCCTTCTCGACACGAACCAAAACAGAACAGGTTACCCACGTGACACCTTACACCCCACCGACCCAGGACCAATTGCTCGCGATCCGCGTGAACGCGGGGATCGAGGAGCTCGCCGAAGCGGAAAAGTTCGCCCATGCGGAGGCTGATCTGGTCGAGGCAATCGTCGAAGGCGTGGGACAGTTTGCGGCCGGCGAATTCGCACCGCTCAACCGGATCGGCGATCTTGAAGGGGCAAAACTGGAGAATGGCGTCGTCCGCCTGCCGGATGGGTTCAAGGCGGCCTATGATGCCTATGTCGAGCAGGGCTGGAATTCGATTGCCAGTTCGACCGATTTCGGTGGGCAAGGCCTGCCCTTTGCGCTGTCCTGCAACGTGCTCGAAAATCTCGGGGCCGCCAATATGGCGTTCAACCTGCTGCCGATGCTGTCGGTCGGCGCGATCGAAGCGCTGGAACATCATGGCAGCAAGGATCAGCAGGCAAAGTATCTGCCCAACCTTGTCAGCGGCAAATGGTCGGGAACGATGAACCTCACAGAACCAGCCGCCGGTAGCGATGTCGGGGCGCTGCGTTCAACTGCAGAGCTGATCAGCGAAGGGCCGCACGCCGGCAAATACCGCATTGCCGGACAGAAGATCTACATCACCTGGGGCGACCACGAGCTGGCGGAGAACATCATCCATCTGGTGCTGGCCCGCCTGCCAGGTGCGCCGGAAGGTTCTCGGGGAATCTCGTTGTTCGTGGTGCCCAAGTATCATGTTAATGACGATGGAACTCTTGGGCCGCGCAACGATCTGCGGCCGGTCAGCCTTGAGCACAAGCTCGGCATCAATGCCTCGCCCACCTGCGTCATGTCCTACGGCGATAATGGCGAATGCATCGGCGAACTGGTCGGGGCGGAGAACCGTGGGCTCGCCGCCATGTTCACCATGATGAACAACGCCCGCATCAATGTCGGCAATCAGGGCGTGCAAATTGGCGAGCGCGCGACCCAGCAGGCTTTGGCCTATGCACGCGACCGGGTTCAATCGGCCCGCGCGGGCTCGCCCGACAAGAATCCGGTTCCCATTATCGAGCATCCCGACGTTCGCCGGATGATCCTGCGTATGAAGGCTCTGACCGAAGGCGCGCGAGCCTTGTTGTATTACTGCGCGGGACAGGTCGATCGCGGAACGCTGGGCGATGTCGATGCGAAGAACCGGGCCGAGATCCTGGTTCCGCTGCTGAAGGCATGGGGCACCGATATCGGCGTTGAAGTCGCCGGGATCGGCATCCAAGTTCATGGCGGCATGGGTTTTGTCGAGGAAACCGGCGCGGCACAGCACTGGCGCGATTCCAAGATCGCCCCGATCTACGAAGGTACCAATGGAATCCAGGCCGCCGATCTGGTCACTCGCAAGCTGGGGCTCGAAGGCGGGGAAGCGATGATCGGCCTGTTTGGCGCCATTGCAGCCGATGCCAAGGGCGAGCCGGGTCTGCACAGTCTCGCGCAGGACTGCATGGATATCGCCCGCTGGATGCGGGACGAAGCGAGCCTTGATGATCGTCTTGCAGGGAGCGTCCCGTTCTGCACCATGGCAGCGGTGGCAGTGACAGGCTGGCAACTGACAAAGCAGGTTGAAGCTGTGGCCGCAGGCGCGGCACCCTCGCTTGCAGAGACGAAGCCGATTACCGCGCGGTTCTTCCTCGACCGGATCGTGCCCGAAGCAGCAGGGCTGAAAGCCGGGGCGATGGCTGGGGCCGATCTGCTCTACGCCCTACCCAGCGAAAAACTGGCCGGTTGATCGGAATGGCCTCGCAACAGGACGTTCTGGCGCGGATTGCCGATGCCCTCGAACGCCTTGCCCCGCAGGCCCCGGCACCAACCGACTGGCTTTCGGCTCCGGCGTATTTCTGGCGTGGTGAGACGGTCTTGCCGGTTGGAGATATCCCTGCATTGCCGCTCGGGAATCTGCGCGGGATCGATCAGCAGAAGGCTGCGGTTTGCGCCAATCTCGAACGGCTTGCCGCCGGGGCTGCCGCTCATGACATGCTATTGTGGGGCGCTCGCGGAATGGGGAAGTCGGCGCTGATCCGCTCCGCGGTGAACGCTGTCCAAGCGGGCGCGGCCGTGAAGCTCGGACTGGTACAGGTCGCACCGGATGCCCTGTTGCACTTCCCGGCGCTGATTGCCGCCTTGTCCAAACAGGACCGGGCTTTTCTATTGTTTGTCGATGACCTCGGCTTCGGCGCCGACAGCGCGCAGGAGAACCTTGCGCTGCGCAGCCTGCTCGACGGCGGGATCGTCGCGCGCCCCGGCAAAATCCGGATCGCCGTCACCTCCAATCGGCGGGCGATCGTCCAAAGAGAGGCTGACGAAGCGGACGCCGTCCATGAGCGCGACGAGCGCGACAATGCCCTGGCCCTGGCTGACAGGTTCGGCCTAACGCTCGGGTTTCATCCCTGTGGGCGCGAAACCTATCTCGAGATTGTCGCCAGCTATGCGGAACCGCTCGGGCTGGAAGTCGATGCCGAGGAAGCGCTGGCCTTTGCGATTGCGCGCGGCAACCGTTCGGGCCGCACGGCGTACCAGTTCGCCTGCGAACTGGCCGGCCGCGCGGGATTGACGCTTTAACGGATCTGCTGCCCGGCCTGTTCGCGCAGGTAATCTTCCTCGAACGACGCACGCGGATCCACCAGTTCGCGTTGCGGGCGCAGCGGAGCTCCGCGAAGGCGCGCGATCCCGGCACCGGCCTCGCTGTCGGGTGCAAGGGTGCGCCAGATTATCCCGGCCGTGTCATCGGACACCAGCAACGACCCGTCCCCGGCCCATTCGACCCAGGTAGGGCGACCCTTTGTGGTGCCGTCGGCGTTGAGAAAGCCGGAGAGAACCGGAACAGGTTTGCCCTTCGGTTTGCCGCGCTCGTCAAAGGCGACATAGACGACGTCGTAACCCGAAGGCGGCTTGCGGTTCCACGAACCATGCCGGGCAATGAAGGCACCGCTCGCCATGGCGTCACCCATGCGGTGGCCCTCTGCCGTGAACACGAGACCAAGCGCAGCGACGTGCGGGCCGAGCGCATATTCCGGATTGCGCGAGTATTCGAGCAGGAAGCGCGGCATCGGTGCCTTCACACGGCGGTCGATGTTGTCGCGATAATACACCCAGGGCCAGCCGTATTGCGCCCCCACCGGAACATTGGTGAGATAGTCAGGGACAAGGTCGGAACCTAGCATGTCGCGCTCGTTGACGGTCGTCCACAATTCGCCCGACCACGGGCTGAAATCGAGCCCGTTGGGGTTGCGCAACCCTGCCGCGAACTGGCGCGCCGAGCCTGATTGCAGATCATACTCCCAGATCATCGCCCGACCTTCTTCGACTGCCATGCCGGATTCGCCGATATTGCTGACCGAACCGACGGCGATGTAGAGGCGGTTGCCCTCGGGATTGATCTCCATGTTGCGCATCCAATGGCCCCCGCCTGCAGGCAGGTCCATCAGCTTGCGCGGTTCACCCGTCACCGCTTCGGCACCCAGCTCATAGGGAAAGGCGAGGACTGCATTGTGATTTGCGACATACAGAGTGCCGTCGCGCCAGCTCATGCCGGAAGGGGAATCCAGCCCCTCTTCAAGAATGGTCTGGCGCACTTCGGCAACGCCGTCGCCATCGGCATCGCGCAGCAGCACGATCTGGTTGGGCGAAGCGCCGGTCGCGCCCGCTTCTGACAGCAGCATGGAGGCGATCCAGCCCTTGATCGAATCCATGATCCCGCCGTCACCGCCTTCCGGCGCGGGCGCGCGGGTCAGTGTCACCAGAACATCGCCATTGGGCAAAGCATAGAGCACGCGTGGATGCTCCAGCCCTTCGGCAAATCGATTGACGGTCAGGCCCTCGGCGGCCTCTGGCACTTGCCCGTCTTCCCAGCCGACCGGCTTGGCTATCTGGACGGTGGGGAAACTTTCCGCCTCCGGTGCCTGCAGCATGGGATCCGTCCCCGCTACCGCTTCAACCGACAGATCGGCGGTGTCCCCGCGCGACAGATAATAGAGCCCGCCAGCGAAAACGACGGCGAAAACGACAAGAGCGATTGCGAGTTTGCGAAGAATTCCCATGTGAAGCGAGATAGAAGAGCCATCCGGTTCCGACAACAGGATAACGCCAGTGTACGATTTCAAGCCAGACCCGTCCCTCGATCCGGCGGAGCGCTATCGCCAATTGTGCGATGCCGCCGATGCATTGACCAGCACGGAGCCGGACGGCGTCGCCAATATGGCCAATGTTGCCGCGCTGATCTGGGAATTCCTGCCCGATCTCAACTGGGCCGGGTTCTACCGGATGGGGCAGAATGCCAGGGGTGAAAGTGAGTTGGTGTTGGGACCATTTGTCGGTCGTCCGGCCTGTATTCGGATTCCCTTGGGTGTCGGGGTTTGCGGAACCGCCGCCCAAAGCAAGACGGCTCAACTGGTTGAAGACGTTCACGCCTTTCCCGGCCACATCGCCTGTGATGCGGCGAGTCGGTCGGAATTGGTCGTTCCGGTGATTCGCGAAGGGAAGGTTGTTGCGGTTATCGATCTCGACAGCCCCGAACCGGCGCGGTTCACCGAAGCGGACGCAGACGGGCTGGAGGCGCTGGCGCAAATGCTGGCTGATCGCATCTAGTTTCTGCCGGGCAATCGCCCCGAAACGAGACACCGGCGGCAAGGGCGCTTGGTGAGCTGGCAAAGCAGGTGGTAAACCGCTTGCTAACCATACGTTTTGTCACGCTCGCGCACCTTGCGCCGATTCTTCCGGGGGGAACCTCATGCAATTCAAGTCCAAAACTCGTCGAGCAGCCTTCGGATTCGGCAGCGGCATCGGTATCGCGATAGCAGCTGCCGCAGCGCCTGCCGTCGCCCAGGCGCAGGTCGTCGCCCCGATGACGAGCGAAGAAATCCGCGCCCTTCCAGTGGAATACCAAACCGCGCCGGCGATCGAGGAATTCGAGGAACGGACCATCGACGCCAATGGGGTCGAAACCATCACTCGTACCCGCGTGATCGAAGCGGCAAGCCCCTATCCCACGGGCGGACACCATTATCAGCAGTACACCCCGGCCTATCACCATGCTCCCGCGGCCGCCGTGTTCCAGCGCGACCAGTGGATCGCCGAATGTGAACGCCGCACAGCCAATCGCGGTGACAGCGAGAGGGGCGGCATCATTGGCGCCCTGCTTGGCGCGATCGGGGGCGGCATCGCCGGAAATCGTATTGCCGACGCAGGTGACCGCCTCGGCGGAACCCTGATCGGTGCAGGGGTTGGCGGGCTGGGCGGCCTGCTTCTCGGCAGTCTGATTGGCGGGGGTCGCAATGATCGTGGTGACTATGACTGCGAGGCCGCGCTCGACAGCTATCTCTCGCAATACGGCCATGGCGCTGCGCGCTATATCCCGGCACCTGCCTTTGCCCCGGCAGCTCCGGTGCAACACGGCTATGGCTATGCGCCTCCTCACTACGGCTACAGCTATGCGCCGCCACAGCAGATCGTTTATGTGCCGGTGCACTATCAGCAGCAGCAGCGCGTCGTGGTGACGGAAACCGTCCGCGAAGAGGTGATCCCCGGCGCAACGCGGGTTGTCCCGCCAGCACCGCGCCCCGCGCCTCCGCGCTATATCAAGGGCAACTGATCCTCCGGATCACTCCGGCCTGACGGCAGCAATGACCGGGGCACGCTGTTCCGGCGGTTCAGGCTTGTCTTCCGGGACAAGCCGGATCGTGCCGAAACGCATCACGTCTTCCTCCCGACCAAGGTTGAACCCGCTCTGGCCGCTGCTGGTGCTGAGAGATCCGGCAACCCTCAGAGTGCGCGCTGCATCCGCAGCAACACGCAGCCGGTATTCGCCATAGGGCACGCGCTGGAACAGGAAGAATCCGTCAAACTCGCTGATAGTCTCCGCCACAACGGCACCCTGAGGATTGACCAGTTCCAGCCGCACACCGGGCTGTTCGATGCCGGACGGGTTCAGCAGCGATCCCTCGACTTCGCCGGTGGGAGAAATGGCCAGTTCGATCTGAGCGACGACGCCCGGGCGTGGGGTAACGACCACGCCTTTGACCGATGGCGCAAGGAAAGGATCCCGCAGCGAGGATTCATCGATCCCCACCAATACCGGACGGAAGGGGCGCAATTCATCGACAATCGCACGGCCATTCGCCCTGGTGATCGCCTCGGTCCCGCGCAAGCCGGCCTCCACCATTACGTCCGGGAGCACTTCCTCGCCCGGATCGCGGCGCGAATTGCCGTTGTCATCTCGGAAGACGGTTACGGCAGCCTGGCCGCTGCGAGCCAGTTTGGTGTTGGTCACCCTGATGCCACCGGAAACCGGATCTGGGCCAAGGCTGAATGCCAGTTGGACCGAGGCCCCCACGCCACCGCGGGAAGTTACAAAGGCGTCCCCGCGCAATGAGAACTCGTCAAACCGGTGTGAATAGCCGGTTGTAAGGCGGAATTCGTCGATCCGGGTCGTGTAGTCGAGCTGGGCCTGAAAATCGGAGTCTTCGCCGAAGCTGGTATCAAGCCTGACTGTCGCGCTCTCAAGGCCCTTGTCACGCCCGGACGTGAGGAAGGTAGCATTGCCACGCACCCGGAAGTGTTTGAACCGGGCATTGGCAAGCATTCTGACGCGGGTTTCCGAATCAGCCGGAGTGACAGGGCTCCTGGTGCGTTCCTGATGGCTCAATTGCGCTGACACGGCGAAGCGGCCCGCAGTGAGCGAGGTCGTCATTAGCAATTCGTTAACTTCTGTACCGTCCTTGAGCTTCGAATGCGAGATATCTGCCTGTAATGGCAGAGAAAACTTGCCCAACGCCAGTGAAGTATCGAAATTGAAGCCTGCCCTGTAGTCAAGCTGCTGTTGCGCGAACTCGGATGTGAAGTTTCCGAAGGCCACGAGGGCATTCGCACCGAAATTGAAGCGTCCGAGACGGCCAAGCGCCCGTGCTTCGGCGACCGAACCGGCCCCGAATTCGTGCGCACCGCCGAATTCCAGCTGCATCGCCCCGAATGAGCGCATGAGCGCGCCTTCCAGGTACTTCCGACGTCGTCCGTCAAAGAACAGGCTCTGCACGCTGAGAGCAGCGCTGGTTCTCTTATCCAGACCGCGCTCGACGCCGACGCCCCAGCGCCATTTCTGCGGAATTGTTTGCACACTGGAGTCCAGATCGATCAAATCTCGATCGTTCTGGACAATTCCCGCCCAATATTGCGTTTCGCCCGGTTCGATCTGGTTGAAACCGATGGGGACGAAGGTCTTGTCGCGGCGAACCTGCCCTTGCGGCCCGTACAGCACGACTTCGAGGTCGTTGCGGCCGAAAAACAGTTCCACATCAAGGAATTCGTAGCGCCCGTCGCCGCGATCGTCCTGGAACGCGATGAGCTGGCCGTTGCGATACAGTTCCGCGTCCCATCCTGCCGGCAGAACACCCCGCAAAGTGGTGGTTGAGAAGCGCGAAACCTGTCCAATTGGCTGATTGCTGATGAACGCACCCCGGCCAATCGCGGTCTGGGCCGTAAGGCGGCCTGGAACGGTCTCAACGTCGCCAATAGCGACCTGAGTGGCTTTGAGTGGGCCAAGGAGTTCGCCGTTCGGATCGTTGCGATAGGCACGCACGCGCAAGGCGCTGGGTTTGAGCTGGTCATCGGTCGCAAGGCGAGCGAAATAGCTGGCCCCCAACGCCTCTCCCGCGGCGTAGAGTTCGACGCGGGCTTCTGCGCCATCGCGGCTGCTCTCACCTGTTCTCACCCCCGCACGGGCGACGAAGTCGACCGATGGAGTGCGCCAGGGGCGGTATTCCATTTCCGCCGTAGGGTATTGGGAAAGGTCGAATTGCTTTGGCCCGCCACGAAGTCGCGCGGCGCGACTTCTGCGCTCTATCGCCTGCATGAACGGGAGTTCGCGGTCGGATTCAAGCCGGACGATCGCATTGTAGAGATCGGGTTTGAACGTGATGCCAAACCATCGTGACAGCGCATTGGTATCGACGCACCAACCTTCGGGAGTGTCATAAATGTCCCGAGCAACCGGTGCGCGCCCTGTGTTCACGTTTTGTACCGTACCGGAGTCGCGATCGAGGGTGAATTTCTGGTCTTCCGCGAACAACCAGCCAGTTGCGCGGCGCGACTCTTTGTCGATGCGGATCGGAAGATCGAGCGATTGGATGACATCGGCAAGATCAAGGCATATGCCGCGATCAGTCTGGTAACCGCGCACGTCGTAAGTCAGCTTGTAGTTCTGAATAACGAGCTGAAGGAAAAGGAAATCGTCATCATTGGCTTGCCAGTTCGAAGCCGATTGCGCGCTCGCTGGCTGATAACTGGCGTTTCCGTTGGAATTCTGGGCCTCAACAGGCGTTTCGGCCATAAACGCGCCAAGCGCCACCGCGATACTCGCGGCGGCGCCCAGGGTTCGATGGCGAAGCGCTCTCATGGCAATCTTGTCCGATCAGCCCATCGGCTCAGCCCAGAAAGCTGTCCACGGCGGCAATAAGGCCGCCTCCGGCTTCTGGCATTTCGCGGTATTCGATCCGCAGCTGTCCGGTGAGGTTGGCTCTCTGGTCAGGCGTTAGGCGGACCCGCACTTCCCGTTCGTTGAGTTCGGGATAGACGGCGACACCGCGCAATTCGACGATCGGTTCCGGCAGGCCGGGCTTGGTCACGCTCAGCACCCCGTAGGTCGAGCTTTCCCCCGCGCGGCTGATGGAAAGCGACAGTTCCGGCCCTGCTTCACCTTGCACGATGCTGGGCTGGTTGAGGGCAACCTGCGCCTCGACCCTGCCCTGGCGCACGATGATGGGAATGGTGACGCCATAGATCGGGATCAACTGGATCGACACACCATCGGTTTGTTGATCCTGATCGCTCACCTCGCGCGGGCGCGGTATGGCCTTGAACGACATGTGGACGCGATACTCGCCATCGGCGAGATCCGCGCCGGGCCGGGCCGCGAGACGAACGGCCTGCGGCTGACCGGGCGGAAGCGTGATGCGCCGCGGAGCGTAGCGGATCATTCCGAGTGCCGCTTCCTCGATGGCGTTGGCATCGGTCCGCTCGACCGGTTCCAGCCGGCCGTTTTCGAGCATGCGGCGCAGTTCGAGTTCGATGCGATAGGTTGCTTCTTCGGAGCCAATATTGCTGAGAATTACCTCTGTGCCGCGCGATCCATCAAGAATGACGCGTGTCGGTGCCACCAGCAGGTCACCCTGTGCCTGAACCGGTGCTGCGAGAGCGACAGTGGAGGCGGCAACCAAAGCAGCGGCAATACCGGAGATTTTCTTTATTTTTTTGAATGACATCGCGTCGATTGCTCCCTGGGTCGGACAATCGGGACCCTTCCGACTGCCCACGTATTTTCACGGAGTTTGGTAACCGATCAGGGTTAAGAAGAGCTAAACCATGTGACGTGCTCCCCTGATTGTTACCAGTCAGAGGTAGAGTCTGGCTCCTTCATGATGGTTGTTTGATGGGATGGCAACGTGTCTGGGGGCATGCCCCCAGACACGTTGGCCGGCGATCTCGGCGGGGGTCTTCCCGCCCAGTTTCGAGTGTGGCCTGACCGTGTTGTAATCGTGTCGCCAGGCGGCCAGCACGAACCGGGCATGGGCCAGCGAGGTGAACAGCGTCTCGTTGAGGCATTCGTCGCGCAGGCGGCCATTGAAGCTCTCCACGAAGCCGTTCTGCATTGGCTTTCCCGGTGCGATGTAGTGCCACTCGACCCTGCGCTCCTGCGACCAGCGCAGGATGGCCGACGAGGTCAGTTCGGTGCCATTGTCGCTGACCACCGTATGCGGCTTTCCCCGGATGCCGATAAGGCTGGTCAGTTCCCGCGCTACCCGAGCACCCGACAGCGACGTATCGGCCACCAGCGCCAGGCACTCGCGCGTGTAGTCATCGACCACGCACAGGATACGGAAGCGCCGACCGCAGATCAGGCTGTCGGAGACGAAGTCGAGCGACCAACGCTGGTTCGGGCCGTCCGGCAGCACCATCGGCCTGCGCGTGCCCAAGGCCCTTTTCCGGCCGCCACGGCGACGCACGCGCAGCCCCTCCTCCCGGTAGATGCGCAGCAGCTTCTTGTGGTTGGGCCTGATGCCTTCCCGCGCCAGAAGGTAGCCCAGGCGGCGATAGCCGAACCGGCGGCGTTCCGCCGCCAGCTCGCGCAGCCGTTGCCGCAGCGCCCCGTCATCTGGCCTTGTAGGCTCGTAACGGATTACCCTGCGGCTCACACCAACCAGTGCACACGCCCGACGCTCGCTCACCCCGTGATGCTCCCGGGCATAGGCGACGGCTTCCCGCTTGGCGCCGGGCGTTACCATTTTTTTGATGCCAGATCCTTCAGCACCGCGTTGTCCAACATCGCCTCGGCCAGCAGCTTCTTCAGCCGCGAGTTCTCCTCCTCGAGCGATCGCAGCCGCCGGGCCTCGGACACCTCGAGCCCGCCGAACTTAGACTTCCACTTGTAGAACGTCGCCGAGCTGATCCCGTGGCGGCGGCAGACCTCAGTCGTCGCCATGCCCGCTTCCTGCTCCTTCAAGATCGCAATGATCTGCTCTTCGTTGAACCTGCTTCGCTTCATATCGTCCGACTCCTTGCGTCAGACTCTACCAAAAAGCGGTCACATTTCAGGGGAGCACGTCACATGATGGGTCGCGGCGCGGTCACGCAAAAGGAAAGCCGCACCCCTGCGAGAGGGATGCGGCTTGAACCTGTGTCTAAGATGCTATGGCGCCCGGAAGCGCCGATCAGCTCTTACGAATATTCGACCGAGACGGTGAAGGTGCCGTCATAGATGCCCGAAACTTCAGTGCCGTCGAGGGTGATCGTGCCACCTACGTCAAAGGTCGCATCGCCAGCACCGTCGAGGGTCACTTCAGGACCGGTGCCGCCGTTTTCGCTCGAGGTGAACGAATCAAGGATGATGCTGGTTTCAGCAGCCGTGAGCGGTGTGTAGGTCGAGTGGCGCAGTTCCACCGAAGAAGCCGGCAGATTGATGGTCATGGCCTTGTTGGCGGTTCCCTCAACCGAGAAGCTGGCAACGCTGGTGGTACCCGAGCAAACGATGTCCACGGCCGAGCAATCGAGCGTTCCATCGGAGCCCAGCGTCACAGCGCCGCTGCCGCTGACAACCATGGCACCGAAATCAAGGGTGGTATCAGCAGTCAGAACGAGCGCATCGAGCACTTCGGCGGTGGCATCAGCGGTCGCGGTGTCTGCGTGTGCAGCCGAGCTCATACCAAGTGCGGCAAACATGGCAACGCCAGCAGCGCCAAAACGAATGGTCTTTTTCATCATCTGGTCCTTTTCAAACCTGGTCTTTTCCCGTGCACACATGACCAGATTTGCGACCCGAATCGCGCCGAATGGCCATGTCCGCCGAACGGGAAAGCCCCCCGTTCGCACAGCCTAGGTAGAACCCCGAGGTTCAACGTTCGTTTTTGGGTATGGTTACCCGGATGGTAAGGATTGACAGACAGGGCCAGTCAAACGGCGGAAATCTGCCGTTTCCGATGCTCAAATGCAGTGAAATGCGGCTTAAATATCCCCGCCCGTAAGCCGCTGACACACAAGATCGAGCTGATCCAGAGTGCCATATTTGATGGTGACGGAGCCGGATCTCGGGTCCGAATCGGCCTTGATCCGGACTGTAAGCCCAAGAAATTCCTCAAGATGATTCTGCACCGCCACGATGTCGGCATTTTCCGTGATGGTGGCGGTGGAACCGGCGGCGTTAGTGGTGTCAGCCTTCACGCCCTTGGCAAGTTTGCGCACCAGCTTCTCGATCTCACGCACCGAGAGGTTGTCGTTCACGGCTTTGCGCGCAAGATCAGCGGCATCGTCCTGTCCGATGAGAGCGCGTGCGTGGCCCATGGACAGACGACCCGCCTCGACCAGATCAAGCACTGCGGAAGGAAGGCTGAGCAGTCGCTGGATATTGGCCACGTGGCTGCGCGATTTCTCCACCATCCGGGCGATTTCGGCCTGGGTCATGCCCTCTTCTTCCGAAAGCCGGTGATAGGCGCGCGCTTCCTCGACAGGGTTCAGATCCTCACGCTGGAGGTTTTCGATAAGGGCGAGCGCCATAACCTCGCGCTCGCTGAGATCGCGCACCAGCGCCGGAATCTCATGCAACCGGGCCTTTTGCGCCGCACGCCAGCGGCGTTCGCCCGCCACCAGCTGGTACCGCCCTCCCCCAAGCGGCCTGACTATGACAGGCTGGATCACGCCGCGAGCCGCGATCGAGGCGGCAAGTTCATCGAGTGCGGTTTCGTCAAAGTGCTTGCGCGGGTTACCCGGCAACGGCTCAATTGCGGCCACTGCCAGATTTTTCAAAGGAGAATCAGAGGTTTGCTGGCTATTTTCAGCGGCAGAGCCGCTGGTTTCCGGTGCGCTTCGTACCAGGGGTTCCTCACGCTTGGTTTCACCAAGCAATGCGCCCAGCCCCTTGCCCAGCTTTTTCTTCCGATCAGCAGCACTGCGCTGAGGGACGGAAAAACGGATCGGATCGTTGGTGGTGCCGCTCACGCTGCTTGCCTTTCTGCCGGGAAGCGCCCGATCAGCTCACGCGCAAGCCCGATGTAGGCGCGGCTACCGGCGCATTCATTGTCATAGATTAGAGCCGGCATCCCGTAACTGGGAGCTTCGGAAAGCCGGACATTGCGGGGGATGACGGTGTCGAAAACGACGTTGCCAAGGCAATCGCGCACATCATCTGCGACCTGATCGGTCAAGCGGTTGCGGCGATCGAACATGGTGAGAGCCACCCCGATAATGCCGAGCGAGGGATTGAAACGCTGTTTCACCAATTCGACGGTCTGCAGCAGTTGGCTCAGCCCCTCCAGGGCGAAGAATTCGCATTGCAGCGGCACAAGCAGCGTGTCTGCGGCGCACAGTGCGTTCAGTGTCAACAGCCCCAGCGAGGGCGGACAGTCGATGAAGCAGATTTCATATCCCTGGTGATCGCGCAGTGCGGTGCGCAGACGGGCTGCACGATCTTCAACCGAAACAAGTTCAACCTCGGCCCCGCTGAGATCTTGCGTAGCGGGCACGATATCGAGCCCGGGAATGGCCGTTTCGACAATCGCTTCGGCGAGTGGAACCTCGTCAACTAGGACGTCATAGCTCGAAACACCGCGTGATTCCGCGCCCACACCCATTCCGGTCGAAGCATTGCCCTGCGGGTCGAGGTCAATCAGCAGGGTGCGCCAACCGGTTGCGGCCATGGCGGTCGCCATATTGATCGCAGTGGTCGTCTTGCCAACGCCACCCTTTTGGTTCGCAATCGCAATCGTAAGCATCGTGCGTTCCCTATGTCATTTCCGCCAACAGACAGGCGAGGATCGGTTTCAACAGCGTGAGGGTCAGGCGCTCACGATGATTCCAGCCTCCGGATCGGTCAAGGATTGTTTCACGTGGAACATTTTCCGAATCGCCGGCTTGGTTGCGTCCAATTCGTGCGCCGCAGAGCGCCCCTTGGGCAAGAGGTAGCAGGTTCCCCTTGTGGAGAAGGGTGCGGATAAGCGCAGCAACTTCTCCAACGGAGCAAAGGCCCGTGCCGAAATGATCCATGCAGGAAATGGCTCAACCCGCTCAAGTCGCTGCCCGATCACTCGGCAATTGGCCAAACCCAGTTCATGTTTGCAGGATTCGAGAAATTCTACGCGCCGGGCCCGCGATTCGACCACGACCACGGGAATTTCAGGCCTGAGGATGGCAATTACGAGGCCGGGCAGTCCAGGGCCGGTACCAAGATCAAGCCAGAGGCCAGCCGCGCCTTCCGGATATGTTTCACGTGGAACATGCTCAAGAAGCTGGGCACTGTCCGCAATATGGCGCTGCCAGACCTCGGCCTCAGATGCCTTGCTGATCAGGTTCTGACGTGAGTTTTCGGCAAGCAGCAGGTCAACGTAGCGGTTAAGTCGCTCCAGCGCCTCCTCTGTCGCCATCTGCTCAACGTAGCGCTGCGCCTCGCCCTCGCTGGCTAGCCGGGCCTGTCCAGTAGTCATGCCGCTGACTGCCAACGACGAGCGTGTACCAGAAGCGCTGAAAGTGCGGCGGGTGTAACTCCGGGGACCCGACCTGCCGCAGCCAGGCTGGTGGGAGCAGCCGCAGTCAGGCGCTCGATCATCTCGTTCGAAAGGCCGGGAACATTGGCATAGGGAAAATCCGACGCTAGCGGCAATTCCTCACTGGCACGCAGATCACGCAATTCCGATTCCTGTCTTGCAAGATAAGGCGCATACGCCGCATCCTCAGCCATTTCCTCGGCCAGCTGCCTGTCCTGATCGATACCATCGCCCAACCAGGGGCTCAGATCGTCAAGGCTGATTCCATCGTGGGCCAGCCACTCCGAGACCGGCTTCTCGCCGGTATCACGCCGTACTGCCAACCCATGCTCGGCAAGCTCCTTGCCGTGAATCCTGGAAGCAAAAGTGTCAGCAATTGGCCCACGAAGCGTCTCACGCGCTTCGAACCACCGGCGCCGCTCATCGCCGATACAACCCGCTTCGATCCCAAGACCGGTGAGGCGCGAAGACGCATTGTTTGCCCGAAGGCGCAGGCGATATTCGGCCCGTGACGTCAGCATGCGATAAGGCTCGCTCACGCCCTGAAGGGTCAGATCATCAATCATTACCGCAATGTACGAATTCGCACGATCAAGTCGGGGTGCTTGCTTGCCAAGCTGCGCAGCCGCTGCCTCGAGGCCAGCAACCAGCCCTTGCGCCGCCGCTTCCTCGTAACCGGTGGTGCCGTTTATCTGACCCGCACAATACAACCCCGGGATGGCGCGGACCTGCAAGTCGGGCGTCAATGCGCGGGGATCGATGTGGTCATACTCCACCGCATAGCCAGGAACGACCATCTCCACACGTTCAAGCCCCGGCATGGTACGCAGCATGGCTTGCTGGACATCCACCGGCAATGACGTGCTGATGCCATTGGGATAGACCAGATGCGTGTCGAGGCCCTCCGGCTCAAGAAACACTTGGTGGCCATCACGATCACCGAAACGATGGATCTTGTCCTCGATTGAGGGGCAATAGCGCGGGCCTGCCGCGCCGATGGCTCCTGAAAACAGAGGCGAACGGTGCAAGTTGGCGCGGATAACATCATGCGCAGCCTGGGTGGTGCGCGAAATGGCGCAGAACACCGGCGGGTTCGGACGCTTTGCTGTAAGTGGCGACATCGTCCACTCATCGGCATCCGAATGCTGCTCTTCCAACGAAGCCCAATCAATCGTTCGCCCATCAAGCCTGGGGGGTGTTCCTGTCTTGAGGCGGGCCATGGGCAAATCTGCGCCGCGCAATTGCGCCGCCAGCCGGGCGGCGGCATTCTCACCAATTCGCCCACCCTCAAACCGTTCTTCGCCGCGGAACAGGACACCGCCAAGGAAAGTCCCTGTGCAAAGGATTACCCTTTCGGCGTCGATCAAGCGGCCGTCGGCGAGTTCCAACCCTGAAACCCGCCCACCATCCAACTTGAGCGCCGCTGCCTCCCCTTCGATCAGGCTCAGGTTCGGCTGATTGTGGACGATGGCCTGCACTGCGGCCTTGAAGAGCTTTCGATCGGCCTGAACGCGCGGACCCCAGACCGCACTACCCTTTGAGCGGTTCAGCATCCGGTAGTGGATCGCCCCAGCATCGGCAGCACGCCCGATCACGCCATCCAGAGCATCAACTTCCCGAACCAGATGGCCCTTGCCGAGACCACCAATCGCCGGATTGCAGCTCATGGCGCCGATGGCGTTAAGGTCAAAGCTGACCAACGCAGTGCGTGCGCCCATGCGAGCCGCCGCACAAGCAGCCTCGACACCGGCATGGCCGCCGCCAACCACGATTACCTCATAGGATTGCATGAGCGCCAAATAGGGGCAGCGCCCCGTCCCGTCAAAGCTGTTTCACGTGGAACACCGCGCGGGCGCAGAGCTATTTACCGATGCAGAAACGTCCGAACAGCGCATCAAGCATATCCTCTGTGGTTGCCCGACCGACCAGACGATCAAACGCAAGGCGCACCCGCCGCAACTCTTCACCCACAATCAGCAGATCCGACCGGGATTTCGCAGCGTCGAGCGCCTCCAGGGCCTCCTCAAGCCGAGCGTACTGCCGTCGATTGAGCGTCGCCTCTCCCGGACGAGGCATGGATTGGCGTGCATGGGCAACAAGGTCAGCCTTGAAATCGGCCATCCCATCGCCGGTCACAGCCGAAACAACATGGCGCGCCCGCGCCTTCTTGATCCGGTCAGCCTCGTCCGAGCGAGCGGAAATTTCCCACGCACCCTTGGGCCCCTTCCCCTCGTCCCCCAGCCAAAGGGCTAGATCCGCACGGTCAACCTCGGCATGGGCGCGGGCGATGCCGATAGCCTCGATCTCCTCCGCGCCATGCTCTCGCAGTCCGGCCGTGTCCACAAAGGTAAAGGGGACTCCTGAGATCGCGACCGACCGCTCGATCACATCGCGCGTAGTACCCGCGATTGGAGAGGTGATTGCCGCCTCGCTCTCGATCAAAGTGTTGAAAAGTGTGGATTTTCCAGAATTTGGTGGACCAGCAAGCACCACCCTGAAACCCTCCTTGAGTTTCTCGGTCCGGGGACGCTCGAGAAACTCCCGCATTTCAGCCATCAGGCTATCGACGTTCCACGTGAAACCCTCGGGCAGATCATCGACATCGCCCTCGTCCGAGAAATCGAGCGCAGCCTCGACCTGCGCGGACAGGCGAAGCGCCTCATCCCGCCAGGCTTCGACCCTCGCCGAAAGCGCGCCGCCCATGTTGGTGAGCGCCGCGGCGCGTTGCAGTTCGGTCTCGGCTTCGAGCAAGTCGGCGAGCCCTTCGGCGGCAGCCAAATCGATCCGGCCATTGGCAAACGCCCTGCGGGTAAACTCGCCTTCCTCGGCCGGTCGCAATCCATCCAGCGACCCCAAGGCGGCGCAAACCGCTGCAACAACCGCTCTTCCCCCGTGGCAATGCAATTCGACACAGTCCTCACCGGTTGCCGAACCGGGGCCCGGAAACTTCAGGACGAGCGCCTCATCGAGCAAATCGCCATTCTTGCCAAACAGCTTCGCCAGGCTAGGCCGGCGCGGGGCAACATCGCGACCAACCAGCGAATTCAACGCGCCAAAGGAATCCGGCCCGCTGATCCTGATAACCGCGATGGCGCAGGGAGGTGCTCCGCTCGATACGGCAAAGATGGTTGAGCCATTTGCAGACATTGCATGCGCGCCCGGACAGCAGGTCCGTGATCAGTCCTTGCTTCCACCCTTCGATGGAGAGCCCGAAGCCCCGCGCATCCCGCCTTCGACAAAGCTTTGGAACAGTTTCAGCCCGACCTGCCCCATTGGCGCGAGCGCCTTGGCATATTCCTGCAATTGATCGGGGTTACTCACGCCCTGCATCGCCTTGGTGAGATTGTCGACGTACACATTGTTGGCCTGGGTCACATCGGGCAGCCCCATGAAACTGCGGGCTTCTTCCGGTGTGCATTCGATTTCAATGTTGATCTTCATCGGTTCCTCCCCTCGCCCGTGTCGAAACAGGGTCATATGCCTTGTCTCACCACATTTGGGTTTGGCCAAGTTCAATCGCAATGGCTAAACCGCAAACCAACCCAGACACGCCTACCCAAACGAAAGGACCCGACAATGGCAACGGTTTCCATTCCCACCCTCGAGAAAGACTCGGAATTCGGCGCCTATGTCGCGCGCCCGGGATCAACCCCCAAAGCCGCGATTATCGTCATTCAGGAAATCTTCGGAGTGAACACCGGAATCCGCCAGAAGTGCGACAAGCTGGCAGCCGAAGGGTATCTGGCGCTGGCCCCTGACCTGTTCTGGCGCCTGCAGCCCGGCATCGAACTGGATCCGGACGTGGAGCCGGAATTTCACCAGGCGCTCGAATGGATGGGCAAATTCAATCAGGACGCCGGCATTCGGGATATTCAGGCAACCATCGACTTCATCCGCGAACACGAAGGCATCGAGAAGGTCGGCTGCGTCGGCTATTGTCTCGGCGGTCGCTTGGCCTTCATGACAGCGGCGCGCACCAGCATTGATGCCTCTGTCGGATATTACGGTGTCGGCATCGATGGCCTGTTGGGTGAAAAGGAAGCCATCGCGAATCCCTTGATGCTGCACATTCCGACGGAAGACGGCTTTGTCGACAAGACGACGCAGGCCGCGATGCATGCGGGGCTGGACGATCACCCACGTGTCACGCTGCATGATTACGATGGCCTTGATCACGGCTTCGCCACCGAAATCGGCAAGCGCCGGGACGAACGCGCGGCAAATGTCGCGGATGGGCGGACTTCAGCCTTCTTTGCCGAACATCTGGGGTAATACGATGGACACAAGATCAGCCCTCGCCCGCTGGCACGAAGTCGCCGCCGCAGGAAGCAAACCCGAAGAGATTGCCGCCATCATGCGCGAAGATGCGGTATTCCTCTCGCCCGTCGTTCATACCCATCAAAAGGGCAGGCCGATCGTCGTCGCCTATCTTACCGCCGCAGGGAAGACATTGGGGAATGACAGCTTCCGCTATGTGCGCGAAGTCGTTGGCGAAGGCACGGTTGTGCTGGAATTCGAAACCGAGATGGACGGCATCCTCGTCAACGGAATCGATATGATCAGTTTTGATGACGACGGCCTCATCACCGAATTCAAGGTGATGGTGCGCCCCCTGAAGGCGATCAACAAGGTCTGGGAGATGATGGCGGCGCAACTGGAGCGGCAAAAAGCCGCCGCCGACTAATTCGCCTCAGTTAAGGACCGCGAAGTTCAGGATCATCCGGCGAACCTCGCCTTCCAACCCCGCCGGCAGGTCCTGTTCGAGCAACTGCCTGCGATTGGCAACACTCTCGGCGATGATCACGCGCTTCATCGCCCATTTGGGGCAGGTGCGCTCGGCAACCTCGCCGCTGTGGAGGATCGAAACACCACTGTGGCGCGGATCCGTGCTGATCCGCGCCATCAGTGCATCCAGTTCGGCCTTGTCGCCTTCGAGCAGCTGGAGGAAGTTGCGACCATTGTAGAGCAGCAGCCCGGTGACGTCGCGCGCGGGATTGTTGCGCGCGCTCGTCGCCAGGATCGCATCCACCTCGTCACGCGAGAGGCTGGGTGCGGTGCTGATGTACAGATACTGGCTGAGCATTCGCCCCCTCCCTTGGTGAGCCGGCCCCTTACTGATTCATGGTATCGAAGAAATCCTCGTTGGTCTTCGAATCCTTCATCTTGTCGAGCAGGAACTCCATCGCATCTACGGTGCCCATCTGCATAAGGATGCGACGCAGGACCCACATCTTCGACAGCTTGTCCTTCTCGACCAGCAGCTCTTCCTTGCGGGTGCCCGACTTGCCGACATCGAGCGCCGGGAAGATGCGCTTGTCCGAAACCTTGCGGTCGAGCACGATTTCCGAGTTGCCGGTACCCTTGAACTCTTCGAAGATCACTTCGTCCATGCGGCTGCCGGTGTCGATCAGCGCGGTAGCAATGATGGACAGCGAACCGCCTTCCTCGATATTGCGTGCAGCACCGAAGAAACGCTTGGGCCGCTGGAGCGCGTTGGCGTCCACACCACCGGTCAACACCTTGCCCGAACTTGGCACCACAGTGTTGTAGGCACGGCCAAGGCGAGTGATCGAATCCAGCAGGATAACCACATCGTGCTTGTGCTCGACCAGACGTTTCGCCTTTTCGATAACCATTTCAGCAACTTGAACGTGGCGATTGGCCGGTTCGTCAAAGGTCGAGGAGATCACCTCGCCCTTCACGCTACGCTGCATGTCGGTGACTTCTTCAGGGCGTTCATCGACCAGCAGGACGAGCAGGAACACCTCCGGGTGGTTGTCGGTGATGGCCTTGGCAATATTCTGCAGCAGCACCGTCTTACCGGTGCGCGGCGGCGCGACGATCAGCGCGCGCTGGCCCTTGCCCTGCGGCGAGATGATGTCGATCACACGGGCCGACTTGTCCTTCACCGTCGGATCGAGCGTATCGAGATTGAGCTTCTCGTCCGGATACAATGGCGTGAGGTTGTCGAAATTGGTGCGCATCCGCACCGCTTCGGGGTCTTCGAAATTGACCTTGCTGAGGCTGGTCAGCGCAAAATACCGTTCTCCGTCCCGCGGAGCGCGGATTTCGCCTTCCACAGTGTCGCCGGTGCGCAGACCCCATTTGCGGATCTGGTTGGGCGAGACATAAATATCGTCCGGCCCGGCGAGGTAATTCGCTTCGGGAGAACGCAGGAAGCCGAAACCGTCCTGAAGCACCTCGATGGTGCCGATCCCCATGATCTTTTCTTCGTATTCCTCGTCCTCTGCGAGTTCACGCAGGATGCTGAACAGCAGGTCCTGCCGCCGCATGGTCGAGGCGCCTTCGACGCCGAGCTCTTCCGCCATGGCGACCAGTTCGGCCGGTGTGCGAGCTTTCAAGTCCTTGAGATGCATTTGTTTTCTATTCCGATATCTGGAAGTGGCCGGCTGGTCAGTACCTCTTTGGACGAGGCGCTCCTTGGATGATCATAATGTCCGTTCATCGGGAGCTGGGCTTGGAGAAAGCAGACCCGGCCGAGCAGGACGCGCGGCCAATGCCGATTGGGTGGGTTCTAAATATAATCGCGCGCGGACAAGGTCAATCGCGTAAAGCGATCCCTCAGAACGGTCGCAGGTAAACCAGCGCGACAATCAGTACCAGCAGCAGCCCGGGAACTTCGCCGATCATGCGCAGCGTCTTTTCCGAAAGCGGGCGCTCGCCGCGCGCCATCTTCTTGGTCTGCGCCACCAGCCAACCGTGATAACCGGTCAGCACCAGAACCAGCGTCACCTTGGCATGCAGCCAGCCTGCGCCGCTGAAAGCGCCCAGGCCCAGCGCCAGAGTCAGGCCGAGTGCCCAGACCACGATCAGGCTAGGCGTAAGGATGATCTTGCGCAGCTTGCCCATGCGATCGGCCCACTTGGCCTCGCCTTCGCTGCCCGGCGCATGATCAAGCATGTAGATGCACTGGCGCGGCAGCATGAACAGGCCCGCCATCCAGAAAACCATGAACACGACATGGCCGATCTTGAGCCAGAGATAGAGACTCGGGAAAACGTCCTGCATGATCAGCCTCGCACCGCTTTCAGCAATTGCTCTACATGTTCGATCGGCGTGAACTGGCCGATCCCGTGACCAAGGTTGAACACGTGCGGCCGGTCTTCAAACGTCTTGAGGATGTGTTCGACCCGCTTTGGCAAGGCAGGTCCACCGGCTTCGACCAGCAACGGATCGAGATTTCCCTGCACCGGCATCCCTTCCGGCAGCGAAGCGTGCGCCCAGGCCGGATCGAGCGTTTCATCAAGCCCCACCGCATCAACGCCGGTTTCCCGCGCATAGGCTGGCAGTTTCGCCCCTGCCCCTTTGGGAAACCCGATGACCGGTGTTTCAGAGTGCGATTGCTTGATCGCGGCGGCGATTTTCGCATTGGGCGCGATAACCCACCGCTCGAACTCATCCGGAGCAAGGCTACCCGCCCAGCTGTCGAACAATTGCACGGCTTCGGCCCCGGCATCGATCTGCCCGCGCAGATATTCGATCGAAACTTCGATAATGGCATCGCAGATCGCCTGCATCCGCGCCGGATCACGATAAGCCAGAAGCCGCGCCGGCCCCTGATCCTTCGACCCTTCGCCTGCGATCATATAGGTCGCAACAGTCCAGGGCGAACCCGCAAAGCCAAGCATGGTGACCTGATCGCCGATCTGGCTCCGGGTCAAACGCACCGTTTCGTAGATGGGATTAAACAGTTCGTGCTTGGCGGTGAAGGAGTCCAGCTCTGTTTCCAGCAGCGTCGGGCTGAGTTTCGGTCCTTCCCCGGCAAGGAATTCGAGCCCCTGCCCCATTGCATGCGGCACGATCAGAATGTCGGAAAACAGGATTGCCCCGTCAAACCCGAACCGCCGGATCGGTTGAACGGTAATCTCGGCCGCCGCCTCGCTGTCATAGACAAGTTCGAGAAACCCGCCTTTTTCGGCCCTTAGAGCACGATATTCGGGGAGATAACGCCCGGCCTGGCGCATAAGCCACACGGGAGCGATTTCTTGGCGATGACCCTTCAGGGTTTCTAGCAACGGACCAGGCATGGATCCCTCTAAACAAATAAAATAGATTTATAAAAGGATTGATGGAGTCTGTTGGCCCTGTGGATAGCGGGAATTACCCGGCGTTGCCGAAGTTCTCCCGTGTCAGGCCCGCTCTTCCCTCCCATGCGAATCCGCAGCCTTGTGCGGTCAAGCACGATCTATCCCCATTGTCCCCAGCCTGTCGACATTCTCTGCTGCGTGTAGAGAAATGCTCTGGCGGAATGGCCTGCATCGGGGAGCGAATTTGATCCCGTGCTTGTCGACGCTTCTCTCCCGTGGTTTATGCCCCCTGTTGTCAACAAGTCGACGAGCCGTGTTTCGAATCGCTTCATGAACCGCCTCAATCTCCACCTCGTCTCGGATTCGACCGGCGAAACGCTCGAAATGATCGCCAAGGCGGCGCTGGCCCAATTCGATGATCCCACGGTCAACCGGCATTTCTGGCCGATGGTGCGATCGCGCCAGCATCTTGACCGGATCGTTCCCGATCTGGCGGATAATCCGGGATTGGTGCTGTTCACTCTAGTGAACCCCGATACCCGAGCCCGGCTTGAAGAACATTGCCGCCATCTCGGCCTGCCCGCGGTACCCGTGCTTGATCAGGTGACAGCGGCACTCGAAGCACAACTGGGACAGGAAGCTCACGGCCGTCCCGGACGTCAGCATCTGATGGATGAAGACTATTTCAAACGGGTCGATGCGATCCAGTACACTATCGCCCATGACGACGGTGTCGGACACGAGGATTGGGAAGAAGCCGACATCGTCCTCGCCGGGGTTTCACGCAGTTCAAAAACGCCGACCAGCATCTACCTTGCCAACCGCGGTTACAAGGTGGCCAATATACCTCTGGTGGTTGAAAGCCCGCCACCCAAGGCGTTGTTCGGGCTGCGCCATCCGCTCGTCGTCGGGTTGACGACAGCCCCCGAACGACTGGTCCAGATCAGGCGCAACCGGCTCTTGTCGCTCAACGAAGGGACTGAGACTTCCTATGTCGACAACGACAGGGTCAAGGAGGAACTCCAGTTCGCGCGGCGCATGTTTGCCGATAACGGCTGGCCGGTGATCGATGTCACCCGGAGATCGATCGAGGAAAGCGCGGCGGCGATCATCCGGCTGGCACAAGAGCGTGAGCGGCGTGACCGTCCGTTCGACGGGGCGGCCAAACCGATATGATCGAAGCGCAAACCGCGCCCGGGCTGATCCTTGCTTCAAAATCAGCCTCTCGCCGTGCGATGCTTGATGCGGCGGGCGTCAAATATGACGCCATGCCAGCAGACATCGACGAACGGGCCATCGAGGATAACTTGCGCGGCGCGACTCCGGGCGAAATCGCCGAAGCGCTGAGTGTGGCAAAAGCGGCTGCGCTTGCGTCCCTCCACCCTTCCGCGATTGTCTTGGGGAGCGATTCGCTTGTCGTTGCCGGCGGGCAAAGGTTCGACAAGCCCGTTTCACGCGATGACGCGGCGCGCCACCTCGGTTTCTTTTCCGGCAAGGTGATCGAACTTCATAGTGCGGCGGCGCTTGTTCGCGGCGATGGTTGCTTGTGGAGCCATGCCGACTGTGCCCGGTTGCACGTCCGCGACCTCTCGCCTGAATTCATCGAGCATTATCTCGACCACGAATGGCCCGAGATCAGCCACACGGTCGGGTGTTTCCGGATCGAGGCAATGGGTGTGCAGCTGTTCGAACGGATCGAAGGCGATCAATTCACGGTCTTGGGAATGCCCCTGATCCCGGTTCTTGATGCATTGCGTGATGAAGGGGTGTTGATCGCATGACCCGCCCCTATGCCGAAGTGATCGGCGATCCTGTCGCACAGTCAAAATCCCCCACGATTCACAATTTCTGGCTTGGGAAGCTGGGCATTGATGCCGAATACCGCGCAACGCATGTGAACCCGGATGGTCTTGCCGATTATCTGGCCGACCGTCGGGCTGATCCGTACTGGCGCGGGTGCAATGTGACCATGCCGCACAAGCAGGCGGTGATGCCGCTGCTCTCCAGTATTCAACCGCCCGCCGATGCGATTGGCGCCGTGAATACGATTTACCCTGTGTCAGGCGAATTGCTGGCGGGGACCAACACCGATGCAAGTGGTTTCCTCGAGCCTCTGCGCAATGAGCTTGGCAAGTCGCACTATTTTCGGATGGCGAGAATCCTCGGCACCGGAGGCGCTGCACGCGCGATTATCGCCGCGCTGGCGAATGAAGGGTTTACACTCGTGGTTGCCGGGCGTGACCCCGAGAAAGCCCGCATGTTGCTCGACGAGCTGGCTCCGCAGGGTGAGCACCACGCTGTCGCGCTCAGCCACTTTTCGAGCTCCACCGATTTTGCTTTCGATGATCGTGAGGGGTGCCTCGATCTGGTCGTCAACGCATCGCCGCTGGGCATGACAGGCAATCCCGAACTGGAATTCGACTGGAGCCATGCGCCGCCGGGCAGCATTGCCTATGACATCGTCACCAGCCCTGTCGAAACGCGGTTTCTCGCCAATGCCCGCGCCTTGGGCTTGGCCACGATCAACGGTCTGGCGATGCTGATCGGGCAAGCGGCCATCGCGTTCGAAAAATTCTACGGAACGCTTCCGCCGCGCGAATTCGATTCCGAACTGTTCGAGGTGCTGCAGAGATGAACGCTCCGGATCGACCGTTGATAATCGGCCTCACCGGTTCCATCGGCATGGGCAAATCCACCGTTGCCGCCATGTTTGAACATGCGGGAGTGCCGATTTTCGATGCCGATGCGGAGGTGCGCGCAATGCAGGGGCCGGGTGGAGAACTGCTAGAGCAGATCGAAGCCGCTTTCCCAGGATCGACCGGCCCTGATGGGATCAATCGCGAGGCCTTGGGTGGCCAGGTATTCGCTGACAAGGAAAAGCTCGCGCGGCTTGAGGCGATTGTCCACCCGGCTGTCGCTCAGAAAAGGGCGCAGTTCCTCGCGGATAATGCCGATGCCCCGCTCGTCCTGTTTGATATTCCACTGCTGTTCGAACGCGGCGGTCACGAAGCCGTCGACACGGTTGTGGTTGTCTCGGCTCCGGCCGAGGTTCAGCGGGAGCGGGTCCTCGCCCGCCCCGGTATGACGCCGGACAAGTTCGAACACATACTCGGTTTGCAGATCCCCGACGCGAAAAAGCGCGAATTGGCTGATCACATTATCGATACAGGCGCCTCTCTCGCTGAAACCGAAGAGCAGGTTCTGGCACTCGTCGCGAAGTTGCGAGTGCAAGCTGCACAGCGCGGCGAATAGGTGGTTTTGTCGCATCTGCGGCTCTTGCGCTGATGCGGCCATAGGACGATAGTCGCCCTATGCGCGAAGTGATTTTCGACACCGAAACTACCGGTCTGGACCCTAAAACCGGGGATCGGATGGTGGAAATCGGGTGCGTCGAGATGATCGGCCGGATCGAAACCGGGCGCACCTATCACGCCTATTACAATCCGGAACGCGATATGCCCGCCGCCGCAGAGGCGGTGCACGGTCTTTCGTCGGACTTCCTGTCGACCAAGCCGCGTTTTTCGGAAACTGCTGACGAATTGCTCGAATTTCTGGGCGATGCGCCGTTGGTGGCGCACAATGCGGGCTTCGATTTCGGATTTCTCAATTCCGAACTTGAACGGATCGGCAAGGCACCGATCAGCATGGAGAGGATGGTCGATACCGTCGCCATCGCTCGCAAGAAGCATCCGGGCGCCAAGAATTCACTCGATGCGCTTTGCACCCGTTACGGAATTGACCGCAGCCACCGCGTGAAACACGGTGCGCTGCTTGACGCGGAATTGCTGGCACAGGTCTATGTCGAGTTGCTGGGTGGCAGGCAGATCGGCCTCGAGCTGGCGAGCGATCAGGTTGCTGCAAACGAGCCGTCCCGTGTCGATCAACCAAGACCAAGCACCACAACTGCTGAACACCCTTTCCGCGAACCGCGGCCCCATGCGGCAACCGCAGAGGAAATCGCACGGCATTCGGAGTTCTTGAACGGCGTCAAGGATGCGATCTGGGCACAGGGCGCAAGGTAAGAGGAGGACGGCAGCGATGGAAATCCGGGTATCTGGTCACCAGATGGAAACGGGAGCAGCGTTGCAGGAACACGCGGCGGAGCGGCTCGGCGGGATCGTCGAGAAATTCTTCGACCGCGCGATTTCCTCGCAGGTCACTTTCGGGAAAGGGCCGGGCGGTGCATTCACCTGCGATATCGTCACCCATGTTTCCCAAGGCACGATCATCAAGGCGCAGGGATCCGCGCATGACGCGCATCATGCGCTCGACGAAAGTGCGGCGAAGATCGAAAAGCAGCTGCGGCGGTACAAGCGAAGGCTCAAGGATCGCCACGAACAAAGCCAGCAGGCGCGCGCCGAAGAGGAGGCCGCCTACACCATCTTTGCCGTTGATGAGACCGAGGAGGAAGTCACCTCCGATGCTCCTCCGATCATCGCCGAGACCAGCGTCGACATTCCCGAAGGCAGCGTTGCCGATGCGGTGATGATGCTGGACCTGCGCGACACACCGGCGCTGTTCTTCAAAAATGCTGGCACTGGCAGGCATAATATGGTTTATCGCCGCTCCGACGGCTCGATCGGATGGGTCGAACCGCGTTAGGACCAAACCAACCTGGAGACGTTAGGGAGCCGTGACATCGACCAGGAAGGTCCTGCCCTTGGACGTGAGGAAGCGGCTCGCTGCATAGCGGCGCCAGTTCCCGTTACAGGGGTCGCCCCAGAGGCCAGACCAGACTTTTTCGGGATTTCAAGTTCGCAATGAACGTAAACTTTTCAATCTTGCCAGAAGCTGTTGCCGTTGCCCGGATCGACAGTGCTCAGCACATCCTTGAGGATCTGGCGCAGATCTTCGCCAAGGCATACGGCGTTGACGCTGGCGTCGTGCAAGAAGGGCTCGAACAGCGCGAAATGCTGGGCAGCACCGGTTTTGGTCGCGGTGTCGCGATCCCGCATTGTCGCAGCGCCGAAGTGAACCGACCCACAGTCGCTCTGCTGAAACTGGAAGCTCCGGTGGACTTCAAGTCCGCCGATTCCATCCCGGTAACGCTGGTTTTCGGGCTGATTTCACCGGAAAACGCCGGTGCGACACATCTTCACGCGCTGGCAGCGATCTCTCGCATTGCCCGTGACGACGCGATCCTGGCAGCGCTGCTCGACGCTCCCGATGCCGAAGCACTGTTTGCCGTGCTGACCAATCAATTCCTTCGCGATGCCGCCTGATTCACCAGGGGCCGGGCTGCACCACCGTGCGCTGGAGCGGTTATACGCCTCCGCACCGGTCAACAGCCTGTTCAATTCCCGGCTCGAAATCACCGGAGAGGGTACCGCGCGGCTGATCTTCACCGTGACCCGCGACGTATATCACGCCGCCGGCGCCGCGCACGGGACGATCTATTTCAAGATGCTCGACGACGCGGCTTTCTACGCGGCGAATACGCTTGTTACCGATCGATTCCTGCTGACAACCAGCTTCAACCTGCACTTCACCAAGCCGGTGCGCGAAGGCGAAGTGGTGGCGGAAGGCCGCTGGATCAGCGGGAAAAAGCGGGTTTTCGTGGCGGAATCTCGGCTCGTCGATTCCGAAGGCGATGAAATCGGACGTGGAACAGGCACCTTCATGCGCTCACGCATCCCGCTTTCCAGCCTGCCGGGGTATTCATCCTGACGAGTGTTGAGGGATGACGCGGCTTCCCGCCCATCTCGAGGTGTCCGGCCTCATTCGCCTTGTCGAATCGCAGGGTGGAACCGCGGTGGTGCTCGCCAAGGGGGAGCGCGATGCGGGGACGATCCTGATCGTAACCATGTGTCGCGGCGAGGATGTTCGGCTATTCGAAAGAATGCCGCAAATGGACGGAACGCGACCCTTTCTTGCGACAAAATCTCAAGACCTTGAAAAACCAGAAGAATTTTCAGAATACCTTGATCGTCGTCGTCGTCAGGACCCGGATATCTGGATTGTCGAGGTAGATATCGCCAATGCAGAACGGTTCGTCGAACTTTTGCCGCGTTAACTTGACGTAGTTACATCTGCGACTATTTGGCCGCGAGCTTCCAGGTGCGCAGGTCCCGACAACGGCAATTCGGTCGTTTGAACGGCACGCAGACGGGGGGCAGCCGGCAGGCCTCTTACGGACTACCCCTAAGTCAGCGATCACTCGCTACTGGTCCTCACCTGCGTCGGAGCTCGCTCACCGCCCAGATAGAAGAATCCATGAGTCGCAAGACTTATTCATTGAGCGCCGTCGCAATTGTGGCGATGGCCGGTTTGAGTTTCTCCAGCGCCGACAGCGCTGAAGCCCTTGCCCAGGATGGTGTCGTCGAAATGGCGGCTTCCGGTGAGGCGTCGACCGAAGAAGTGGTCGAAATCGTTCCCGAACAATCCGTATTCGTTTCCGAAGAAGTGGTGCAACCGCTTCCGGAAGCACCCGCACAGCCCGTCGCCAGCGCAGCTTCGCTCAGCGAACTGGTTGCAGCGATCGACAGCGATCAGGAACTGACAGAGCAACTCCACTGCCTTGCAGGTGCGGTCTATTTCGAATCGCGCGGTGAACCGCTCGCTGGCCAGCTGGCCGTTGCCGAAGTCGTGATCAATCGTGCGGAAGACAACCGCTGGCCCGCAAGCTACTGCGGCGTCGTCTACCAGCGTTCGCAATTCTCTTTCGTGCGCGGAGGCCGGATGCCGAGCATCAACACCTCTTCGCCGGCATGGCTTCGCGCCAAGGCGGTTGCCCGCATCGCACATGACGGATTGTGGGAAACCGAGGCTGATGGCGCGGTCTATTTCCACGCAAAATACGTCCGCCCGGGCTGGAGCCGCGCAAAAACCCGGCTCGCGCAGATCGACACGCACATTTTCTACCGCTGATAGCGGCCGTCAGAAATTTGAAACCCCCGCCCTTGATTGGGTGGGGGTTTTTTGCGCTCAGTCCTGCAGGATCGCCCAAGTCGGAGCGTGATCGCTCGCCTTTTCGCGGCCGCGATGTTCGCGATCGACGCCCACCGCCTGCAACCGGTCCGCAAGCTCGGGCGAAAGCAGGATGTGATCGATCCGGAATCCGTGATCGCGCTGCCATGCACCCGCCTGATAGTCCCAATAGGTCCACACCCCGCCACGCGGGTTGAGCGTGCGTACCGCATCGGTCCAGCCATCGGCCAAAAGCCGCGCATAGGCGGCGCGCGATTCAGGCTGCATCAGCGCATCATCAGACATTGCCTTGACCGAATAGACGTCGTCGTCTTCGGGGATGACGTTGTAATCGCCGAGGATCGCCGCAGGCACTTCCTCCGCCCAGATCGCGGTCATGCGTTCGCGCAATTTGGCCATCCACGCCAGCTTGTAATCGAATTTGGGGCCGGGATGCGGATTACCGTTGGGCAGATAGATGCACACGATCCGCACGCTGCGCCCGTCCTTGGCAACATCCGCTTCGAGATAGCGCGCCTGTTCGCCCTCGCCTTCCTTGGGTCCGTCAATCCCCAGCCCGCGCTGGACTTCGCCAAGCGAATAGCCTGCTTGCGTATCGGCCAGCATAGCTACCCCGTTGAAGCTCTTCTGCCCGTGCCAGATCACCTGATAACCAAGTTCCTCGAACTCGGATGCGGGGAAGTCCTTGTCCTGGCTCTTGATTTCCTGAAGGCAGGCGACGGTGGGGCGTGTTTCTTCCAGCCACTCCTTGAGCCTTGGAAGCCGGGCCTTGATACCGTTGATGTTGTAGGTGGCGATTTTCATGGCGCTATCCATGCAGGATCAGCGCACCTGCGTCCATCGCAAGCTGCGCGTTACAGCGCAAACCCCATCGTCAAATGCCGAAGCTGGAACCGCAACCGCAGCCTGCGGCGGCCTGCGGATTCTCGACCCGGAATGCAGCGCCGCCAAGCGATTCCACGAAATCGACAACACTGCCGCTGACCAGATCAAGACTGACGGGATCAACCACCAGCTTCACGCCGTCGGTTTCGCTCACGCTGTCATCGGAATCGGGCCCGTCAGCAAGGTCGAACTTGTACTGGAACCCGGAACACCCGCCGCCTTCGACAGAAAGCCGCAAGATCGCAGGTTTTGTCTGCTTGTCCGCAATCCATGCGACGCGCTTTGCTGCGGCGGGAGTAAGTGTCAGAGCTTGGGCCATGGCAATAAAATAGGGCGCGTACGCAGGTTCCTCAAGTCCGGTTGTTCATGCCTGATCGCTCAAGCCGTCTGGATGTAGTCGCGCAGCGCAGCCGCCTCGTGTTCCACTTCGTCGATCTTGTGCTTCACCAGATCGCCGATGGAGATGAAAGCCACCAGCCTGCCATCCGACACGACCGGAAAATGGCGGAACCGACGCCGGGTCATCAGGGCGAGCGCCTCGTCAATCTTCGTACCCGGTTCCACCGTGATCGCCGGCGAGGTCATGATCGCTTCGACCGGCAGATCAAGACAGGCCGATCCCTTGTCGGCAAGCCGATAGATGACGTCGCGTTCCGACACGATACCCGCCACCGCGCCATCGCGCAGGACGGGAACTGCGCCGATCCGTTTTCCCGCCAGCATCGACACGACTTCCGCAACCGGGGTGCTGACGTCACAGGCGATAATGTCGTCCGCGCTGCGATCGCCGATAATCTTGGCAATTGTCATGATGGGACTCCTCTCTCAGGCAGAGAAAGTGCCATCAATTTGGCAAAAAGGCGAATCCGCAATCGTACCATCTGCTTGCCTCCGAACTTGCTCGGGGCACGTAGCTAGAAGGTTGCCAATCCTCCTTTGCATCCTCATGTGGACTCCATGGTTCAGAAATCCCCGCTCGACGATCCTGAAAACGCGGCTCACGCGTGGGCGCGCTATCGCAAGATCATGAGAATCCTGATGGCCGTCACTGTCGGGACAGTGGTGGTGGCAATCGGCGTGCTGTTCGCTTTCAACGGCATGGTGTCGGTGCATTTCTACATCGCCGTCGCCTTGGGCATCAGTTTCACGATGCTGCTCGCGGGTGGTTTGATGGGTCTGGCGTTCCTGTCGAACGGCACGGGTCACGATGCCTCGGTCGACAACCGGCTGCCAGACAGCGACGAGCTCTGGTCCAAGCGCGACGAGGATAGGTGACAGCCCGCTTTCCTACAGCCGTGCTTTCATGCGATGACGCAATGGTCGGATCGGGCCGCCGGAAATTTTTTATATTTGGATAAGTGTCAATTTCGGATCTGGCGGCTTTTTCAAAGCCAAATCAAACGGTTGAACCGGAAAAACCCGCTCAGGACGGTGTCAACTCTGTCAATTTGCTTCGCAGGCGCAGCATGGCTGCGAAGGATTGACTCAAGCGGGAGAATTCAGGCGAAATTCCTCAACCGGACGGCCGCCAATCAGGTGTTCCTGGATGACGCGTTCAAGCACTTCGGGGCTGCACGAATGATACCAGACCCCGTCGGGCCATACCACGGCCACCGGCCCGGCACCGCAGACCTGCAGGCAATCCGCCTTGGTGCGCTGAATGCCTCCGGGGCCCTTGGGGTGATCAGGCTGTCGCTTGGGCCCGATCAGGCCGAGCTCCTTGAGCCGGCTCTTGAGGAAACTCCACGCCGCCTCGCCCTCTTGGCGAGAGCAGCATTTCTGCTTCTCCGAGAGAGCGCACAGGAAAATCTGGCGCTCAATCCGCTCTTCATCCCGCCCGTACTTCCTGACAAGTGCGGTCTGTGCGGCCAGCAGTGGCTGATCGGTCATTCTTCGGCTTCACCTTCCGGCTTCAGCCAGCGATCGAGCCACGCAAACACCGTGTTGTGCCACTGCAGCGAGTTCTTCGCGCCCAGCACCCAGTGGTTTTCATCTGGGAACACAAGCAATTGAGAGGGAATGCCGCGCTCCTGCAAGACCGTGAAGCTTTGCAATCCTTGGGTGTAGGGGACGCGGAAGTCCTTCTCGCCCGTGATCACCAGCATCGGCGTCTGCCACTTGTCGATGTGGTTCACCGGGTTCCAGCGTTCATAGGTCTCCTTCGCCTCGGAATAGGAGCCACCAAAATCCCAGCGCGGGAACCAAAATTCCTCGGTCGAATAATAGAAGCTGCGCATGTCGAACAGGCCATCATGCTGGACAAGGCAATCGAACCGGCCGGGCCAGTTGCCCGCGATCCAGTTGACCATGTATCCGCCATAGCTGGCCCCCATGGCGCACGCGCGTGTGCCGTCGATCTGCGGATCGAGTTCGAGCGCGGCCTCGAGCCCTTTCTGCAGGTCTTCGAGCGGCTTGCCACCCCAGTCGCGATTGATCGAATCCATGAAGTCCTGCCCGTAACCGGCGCTTCCGTGGAAATCGACCGAGATCACGGCATAACCCTGGCTTGCGACAACGCGGGGGTTCCAGCGGCTCGACCAGGAATCGGAAAACGAACCCTGCGGCCCCCCGTGGATGTAGAGGATCGCCGGAATCGGACCTTCCTGATTCTCGAGCCGGGTGATCTGACCCCAGACGGTGTCCCCATCTGCACCCACAAAGCTGAAGCGGGTCGTCCGGGTAGAGGCCATCGTGCCCATACGATCGGTCACCACATTGGTCAGCGGGCGCGCAGTTTCTGCAAAGTCCGACAGGAAAAGCTCGGCCGGAACTCCGATCGAATCGCGTGTGAACAGCAGCTGCCCGCCCGGAAGCGAGGTCAGATTGCCGATATGCGCTTCAGCTCCCGCCATCAGGTTGAGCTCTGTCACCGCCCCGGTTTGGGGGTCGATGCGGAAGGCGGGGGTATCGAGAACCTTCGAAGCTGTTGCCAGAAGATGGCTGCCGTCAGCACTCCAGCTAAGACCACCAAACGACAGGTCTGTATCCTGCGTCAGCGCCCGCGTCTCTCCGGTCTGAAGATCGCGCAGATGAACCACAAGGCGATCCGATTCGTAGCCGGGACGGGCCATCGCGAGGTAGGCGAGCGTCTTGCCATCGGGGGACGGCGCAGGCGAAGAATCATGCGCTTCGTTCGCGACCGTAAGTTCCACCGGAGCGGCCCCGGTCAGATCGGACGAGTAGATGTCGAGATCGGTCGACCCGGGCTCTTTCGCGTCCGCTCTGCGCGCCACGAAGTAGACACCCGATCCATCGGGCGCCCACGCAATGTCCTCACCCCCGCCAAACGGCATGGTGGGCGTGTTTCCGACGAGTGCACCCTCACTGTTGCCGCCGTCGAGCGCGACACCGTCTCCGACAGCCTCCCCGTTCTCAAGCCCGAATACGAAAACGCGGTTGAAAACGCCCGGCTGCGTCCAGCGATCCCAGTGACGATAGAAACCGGCATCCCCTTCATACAGTCGCCCGCTACCGATCGTCTGTTCATCGCTTTCGCAACCAAAACGCTCGCAATCGCGCGCTACTTCGGCCCACAAGGCGATCTTGTCAGAGGTTGGCGCGATGCTGAAACCGGCGATGTCGGTGCCGGGAATATCGGCAACCGGCATAGGGCCCGTAACATTCCCGTTCGCTTCAAGCGCGACCCGCCAAACCCGCGCGCGCTCTTCTCGGCTTTCGTCGGGGTGATCATAGCTGAGAAAATAGAGGAAATTGTCCGGCCCGAACGCCAGCGAAAATCCGGCAATGCCCAAGTCGATCTCAACCGGATCTGCCCCGGGGGTCTTCAGGTCGAGAAGGTAATGCAGTGGTGAACGACGCAGCGTTTCGGGATCGGTGTAAGTCACCGAATAGACCGCATATTGCCCTGTCGGGGTCACTGTCGGAGCGCCAAGGCGCGGCATCAGGATCAAATCGCGCGCGGTCATCGGCGCTTTCTGCGCGGCCGCGGTGCCTTCCTGTTGCGCTTGCGCAAGCGTTGGAGACGACAAGAGCGAAACTGCCGCGATTGCAGCGGCGTTCAAAAGTATCCTTCCCATGGGAGAGGAATTAGCCCGTGCGTTGCCCAGTTTCCAGCGAAACCGGAATTTCGACAGTTTAGCCGCGCTTCCCGGCAATCCGTGCGATTTCAGCCTGCACCATTTTTTCGACCATACCGGGGAGGTTCTTGTCGAGCCATTCTGCCAGCATCGGGCGTAGCAGTTCGCGAGTCAGACCTTCGAGAGAGGTTTCACCGGAACGCACGATCTGGGGCCGCGCCGGGGGCTGCGACAGCATTGCCAGAGCGGCGAGGTTTTCGTGCATTCCCTCACGGACTTCATCCGCCAGCAGCGGCGTTTCACCATCGTCTTCGATTTCGATCGCTTCGGAAAGCTCCATCTCGGCCAGATCAAGAACGCCATCATTGGGATCGAGAACAGCCTCTTCCTCGCCGGATTGATCAGGAAGTTCAGCATCTTGCGATGGCGTAGACTTGCGGTTGCGCATTTGCAGAGCGCTTTCGCGATTATCGCGCGCGATCACCTTCTTGATCGATTCGAGAATCTCTTCAACCGACGCTTCGCTATTGTTCGCCACGAGCCTGCCCCTGCCCCATCAGATGTCTGTTCGAGTGAGAAGCCCCAAGACACCCACCATGCCGAATCACATGGTTAACGCTCGCTTTCAGGCTCCAGCACCGGACCTATGAATGCATCCGCAGCTTTAATGTCAACGGTTCTAGTCGAATTGGCGGCCGGTTCAGCGTCACGGTCCCAATCCCATATGCGTCCCTTGACCCGATCATAATTCACCTGCGGATCGTAAAGCGGACCGCCGGTATCGAGGTTGAGATCGCGCGCTTCGGCCTTGCCCATTGCAGCCAGCAGGCTGAAGCCCGCGACATAGGCATTGCGCCTAGCTGTCACCAATTGTGCGCGAGCAGTGAGCAGTTCCTGCTCGGCATTGAGGACATCGATGATGGTGCGATTCCCGATCGAATTTTCCGCACGCACGCCCTCAAGGCTCAGTTCGGCAGCTTCCACTGCGGCTTGAGAACTTTCGATGACGGCGTTCGACGCCTGCCAGCTGGCATATGCGGCGCGGGTTTGCTGGATCACATTGCGTTCGGTTGCGATTACCTGTTCCAGCGCGGCGGTTTCGCGGGCTCCGGCCTGGCGCTGGCGCGCTGCAGGCAGTCCCCCCTGGAAAATCGGAATCGTGATGCGAACACCGGCGTTCGCGGTGGTTTCGCGCTGAACGAAATTGGCCGCGACAGGCCCGCCGAGTGTTCCGTAGAAGTCGCTATAGTCGTAATTCGCAAACAACCCGACGGTCGGAAGTCGCCCTGCTCCGGCGGCATCGGTGTCATAGCCCGCGGCCTGAGCGCGCTCCTTTGCGGCGATCAGGTCGGGATTGTTCTCAAGCGCGGTGACCACTGCCATGCCCACCGTTTCGGGAAGGCCGGGCAATGGAGGCGGGGCCTCAAGCCCCATGGGTGCACGCCCAACAAGCTGGATATACGCCTCTCGTGCGCCGATGAGATTTGCGTAGGCGGTGCGCAGATCGCCTTCAGCAAGGGCCAACCGTGATTGCGCCTGGGCTACGTCCGTGCGGGTCAGATCGCCGATTTCGAACCGGTCACTGGTGGACTGGAAAGTAACCCGCAGCACTTCGACCTGATTGGCAGCAAGTTCTGCCAAGGCCTCTGTCCTGAGCACATCCATATATGCGGCGACAGTTTGGCTGAAAACCGAGCTTTCCGTCGCTCGCAGATCAGCCTGGCCAGCCGAAACACGTTCTTCAGCTGCGTTGATCGCGTTGCGTACGGCGCCACCCGCATAGATCGGAACCTGAAGCTGCGCGTTCACCCCAAGATTGCGCTCAGGCGCGGTGAACGAGTTGGCCGACTGACGGAGAAATTCGACATGGGTAGCCGTTACGTTAACCGATGGCGTGCCCTGAGCCCGTTGGATCGGGACCCCTTCGTCGGTGGCGCGCTGGTTGGCGCGGGCGCCTTCGAGGGTGGGGTTGGTGTTGTAGACTGCCACCAATGCATCGCGAAGGGTTTCCGCCTGAGCGGGGAATGCCAGCCCGGCGAGGGCAATAGCTCCCAATGAGGCCGCTGCGCGTGCGGCGCCAGTCAGGCGGAATGTCGATGTCACGTAAAGGTCCAACCCTTTGGTTTGTTGAAGGCGGAAATCACGGGCATTCCGAGATCTTCGACAGGTTCGAGCGACAGCTTGCCCGCGATCTTGCGGCCCGAAGCAAGCCGGGTGACCTGACGCAGAACGAGGCCCGAAACGATCCGCCCACCTTCAACGAGGCAGGCAGGCAGGCTCGATGGCAATTCTTCGATCGCCCCGTCGACAAGGATCAGCGAATATTCGCCTTTCGGCAACTTGCCTTGCGCCGCATCAGCGCTCGAAATGGCGGTCACTTCGCTTACCAAGGGCGCAATCAGCGTTTCGAGATAGGCTGTGCCGCCGCTGATTACCAAGGCGCGGTCTGCGGGCAGGGGCGCGGCTTCAAGCAGCAGCTTTCCGTAAAACAGGGGCGATGCGAGATGCGCACCCTCCGAAAGCGAAACTGACCGATCGATATAGGCAAGCCCGGCCTTTTCCTCCGGAAGGAAATCCTCACGCGGGACAGCGAGCATGCGGGCGAGGATGAATTCCTCGTTTACCCCGCTTGTGCGAAGCTGGCTGTCGATCATAGCCTTGCGGGCAGCCTTGGTGTCACGGGTCAAAGTGGTATTGGTCATGCGGTACTCCGTCCAACTGTATTGGCATCGCAATACAGCTCGTCAACCCCTTCCTAGCCATCCGGCAATCCGGTTCCAAGCAATTTGCGTGGCGATCCGTGAAGCTTCCCTTTGACCTGTCACCAAGCCGCGTCATATGGGGCGAATAATCAGACCATCGGCGAACCGAGAGGCGGTTTCGACCGATACCAGGAGGGCTTCGATGAGTGACATTGCCAAGACAACACGCAACGACGGGGAAATTTTCGGCGCGATCGGTGAGGTTCGCATAGAAACCGATTCGCTTGGCGAAGTCGCCTGCCCGGTTGATGCCCATTGGGGAGCGCAGAGCCAGCGCAGTCTCGCCAACTTCGCGATCGGCACGGAAACCATGCCGGAACCCCTGATCAAGGCTTTGGGGATTCAGAAGCAGTCAGCGGCGAAGGCAAACATGGACCTCGGTGTCCTTGACCCGAAACTGGGCGATGCAATTGTCGCTGCGGCTAGCGAGGTTATCGACGGCACTCTGGCGGATCAGTTTCCGCTGAGCGTCTGGCAGACGGGTTCGGGCACCCAGTCCAATATGAATGCCAACGAGGTAATCGCCAGCCGCGCCAACCAAATCCTTACCGGGGTTCACGGCGGGAAGGATCCTGTTCACCCCAACGATCACTGCAACATGGGGCAGAGCTCGAACGATACCTTCCCCACCGCGATGCACATCGCTGCTGCCAGCGAGACGATCGATCGCCTGATCCCTGCCCTTGATCAGCTTCACGCAGCGCTGGATTCAAAGGCCAAGGCGTTCGCCCATATCGTCAAGATCGGCCGCACCCATTTGCAGGATGCCACCCCGCTTACGCTGGGTCAGGAGTTCTCGGGCTACGCCAAGCAGGTCGAATACGGCATCGCCCGGATCCGTAATGCCCTGCCCCGCGTACTCGAACTGGCGCAAGGCGGCACTGCCGTCGGCACAGGGATCAATTCGAAGGCCGGCTTTGCCGAAAAGTTCGCAGAGCATGTTGCCGCGATCACCGGCCATGATTTCGTGACCGCTGCCAACAAGTTCGAAGCGCTCGCCGCGCATGATGCACTGGTGGAATTGTCCGGCGCGTTGAATTCGGTTGCCGTCAGCCTGATGAAGATCGCAAATGACATCCGCCTGCTGGGCTCGGGTCCACGCTGCGGCCTTGGCGAAATCTCGCTGCCCGCCAACGAACCCGGCTCTTCGATCATGCCGGGCAAGGTAAACCCCACCCAATGCGAAGCGATTACAATGGTTTGCGCACAGGTCATGGGCAATCATGTGACCGTCAGCGTTGCCGGGTCGAACGGGCATATGGAGCTGAACGTCTTCAAGCCGGTGATGATCTACAATGTGCTGCAATCGATCCGCCTGCTTGCCGATTCATCGCGCAGCTTCACCGAGCATTGCGTTTCCGGCATCGAGGCCAACGAGGCCCGCATCGAGAAGCTGCTCAATGAAAGCCTGATGCTCGTCACCGCGCTCAACCCGCACATCGGCTATGACAACGCGGCGAAAATCGCGAAGAAAGCGCATGCCGAAGGGACTACGTTGAAAGAAGCTGGGCTTGCACTCGGCCTGCTCACCGAAGAGCAGTTTGCCCAGTGGATCGTCCCTGCGGACATGATCAAACCGCGCGACTGAGCGCGGCAGAAAGGGGGCTGAAGGCGGCTCAAACCGATCTGACGCCCCCCGATCATTCGACCAAGCGGGCATTCCGCCCGACGACCGATTGGCGCTTTCCGGCATGACGCGCTATCTCGCTTGTCAGCCATGGATCTGAGCCGAACTCCCGAAGCGCTTGACAGGACAGCGCCAGCCAGCGTGCCGTTTCGCACGGTGCTGTTGTCGATGGTGCTCTTGTGGGGCACCTATTTTTTCCTGATCAGCATCCGCAGTTTCATTCTCGATCTCGACATGCAGATCGACATGGCGGTGCGGCGCGGGCTGGTGACGATTGCCGGCATTGGACTGACCATAGCGCTTTGGGCTTTGCTCCGGCTGGTCGATCGGCATGCCTTGTGGGTCAAGATCGGCGCGGCGAGCCTGTTCGCCATCCCGGTTGCGATCGGCATCGGCCAGATCAACCAATTCGCTTTCCAGGACATTCAGCAGGAACTCGAACAGCGCTTTGCCGAAGAGCGCGGCTTCCGCTTCGACGACCAGGGCAACCTTCTTTATGACCTGCCCGAGGGAATTCGGGTCGAAGCTCCTGGGCCGGATGGGTCAGGCCGGCCGCAAGTTTCCGAATCGCTGATCATCGCTCCGGCAGAATTGCGCGAGGATTCGTGGAAGGCAGTGCTCGAGATTGCGCTGGGCCGCTATTTCCTGCTGCTTGCCTGGGCATCAACCTATTTCGCCCTGCTTGCAGGCGTTCAGGCGCGGGCGGCAGAGCGCCGCGAGCAGCAATTCCGATCGGCCGCCAAAGCCGCCGAACTTCGATCCTTGCGGTATCAGGTCAACCCGCATTTCCTGTTCAACACTCTGAACTCGCTTTCGGCCCTCGTCATGACAGGCAAGGCAGACAGGGCCGAGCGCATGATCCAGACGATCAGCCGGTTTTATCGCCACAGCCTTGCGGATGAGCCGACCAGCGACGTTTACCTGAAGGACGAGTTCGATCTGCAGCGGCTCTACCTCGACATAGAAGCGGTGCGTTTCCCCGAACGGTTGAGCTGTGTGTTCGATCTTCCCACCGAACTCGAAAAAGCGCGGGTTCCGGGCATGATCCTGCAACCGCTGGTCGAAAACTCGGTCAAATACGCCGTTTCAGCCGTTTCCCGCCCGATCACCATCACCGTTTCCGCGCGTGAGGAATTCGATCGTCTGGTGGTCACGGTAAGCGATAACGGGCCCGGCGTACCCGACGCGGCAAAGCACGGATTCGGCATCGGGCTGGCTAATGTTCGGGATCGCCTTGAGGCCCGTTTCGGCGCCGACATAGGATTCAGTTCCACGCCCGTGCCCGGCGGCTATCAAACAGAGATCCGCATTCCGCTGTCGCGACCGGCGCAACATTGATGGAATCCGATGGCTGACACAGAAACCCAATCGCAATCTCTCCGGACCCTGATCGTCGATGACGAACCGCTGGCGGTTGAGCGCATTCAGGTGATTTGTGCGGAGTTATCGGCGATCCGTGTCGTGGGAACTGCCAGCGATGGCGCTGCGGCTTTGCGGCTTGCGGAAAAGCTCGAACCCGATCTGGTGCTGCTGGACATGACCATGCCCGAGCTTGACGGATTGGGCGTGGCCCGGAAGTTTGCCGAGCAGGATGATCCTCCAGCGGTAATTTTTGTCACCGCGCATGATCATTTCGCGGTCGAGGCCTTCGATCTGGAAGCGATCGATTATGTGTTGAAACCCGTTTCTGCCGAACGGTTGGAGCGCGCCATCGAACGCGCTGTCGCCCGGCGCGGCGAGCGCAAGGAATCACCCGGCAAATGGCTCGAAGAGCTATGGGTTCCGCACCGTTCGGAATTGCTGCGGATTGCCGTGAGCGAAGTTCACCAGATCGATGCCGAGCGCGATTACGTAAGGCTGCATGTGGGCGATCCGGAAGATCCTTCATCGGATTCGCGATCCTATCTTCTGCTCCAGACCATTGCCGGACTGGAAGCGCGGCTTGATCCGGAACAGTTCATCCGCATCCACCGATCCACCATCCTGCGCAGAGACAACATCCGTGGCTTGCGCCATGACGGGCTCGGGGTCTGGTCGGCCGAATTGCAGAACGGCGAAGCCTTGAGGATCGGACGAACCTATCTCTCCAAAGTCAAGGCGATGGCTGGTCGTTGACCTGCGAGTGCGGCTGATTGCCGCTGGACCTGATTGTCAGATCCCAAAAAAGAAGCGGCCCGAACCCCGGGACTGATGAGGGTTCGAGCCGCAATGTACTGCGCCACAATTCGTTCGGGGAGTGGGCAGCGAATGGAACGCGGTTCAGCCGCCGCGCCGTTCGTTTTCGGCAATCGCCGCTACCTGGCGCTTGGCGCTCGCGGTTGCCTTGGCGAGGCAATCGCGTGCCGCCATTGAGCGGATACGGGTGCCGGTCGGCATTTCGTCGATCTGGCAGACCTGGCGCGCCGCACGATTGATCCGCTCATCAAGCAGTCGCTGGCCTTCGGGCGTATCAAGGTCGAGACCGGCAGTGCTGATCACCTGGGTCGGCAAGTCAGCGGGACCGGCCAGAGCTGGGCTCGCGGAAAGGGCAAGGCCAATACTGGCCGTGGCAAGTGCAAGAACTTTCATCTCTCTTCTCCTGTCAGCAAGTGCGGCGGTGTTCGATCGGGGTTTCGAACCGGGGATACCAACCGCCCTGCTGTGTTAGAGAGATAAGGCAGCCTCCGGATACCGTCACCCGGTGCTCGACGAACCGGCATCAACCCGTCGATTGACGACCACAGAGAAGATCGAGGGATGATCAGGCCCGACAAAGCGCGGATTTGAAACGATCAGCGATATCGCCATATTGCTGGAGTGATATTTACGCTCGCCATCATGTTCCTGCTGGGAATCGGCAATTTCGCACTTCACCGTGCCGTGCTCGAAAGCGGGCACCCGCTGGTCGAACAGCTTCCCGGTCTTGCCCAGTCACTCGGCGGAAGGCTGACGCTGGCGGCTGAATTTCTGGTGCTACTGGCGGCGATGCTGCTGGTGGCCAATGGCTGGAGCGAACTGGCATGGGTCTATGCAGGTTACAGCGCTCTCAATGTCGCATCAGCTTGGCTGATCTTGTCCGGACGCGTCTGAGCGCGGCTTTGGTCTTGCAGCTTGCGTCCGATAAGGCATTGGGAATCACACCATGACGACGCGCCTGTTCCACATCAGCGATGTCCACTTCGGGATCGAGAATCGCGCCGCACTTGATAGCGTCGCGCGCGCCATCGCGGATGAGCAACCCGATTTGCTCGTCTGCACCGGTGATCTGACCCAGCGGGCAAAGCATTCGGAATATGCCGCCGCGGCAGACTGGTTTGCATCGTTGGGAGTACCGGTCTGGATCGACCCGGGCAATCACGACATGCCCTATTACAGCCCGATTGAACGGTTCACCGATCCCTATCGCCGCTATCGCCGACTGAAGGAAGCGGTTTCGGTCGAGGCGTTCGAGACGGACGATATCGTCTTGCTGCCGCTTCGTACCACCGTCCCGGCCCAGAAGCGCTGGCCATGGTCCGATGGAGTGATCACGGCCATCGCGTTGGCAGAAGCGCACGAACGGCTCGCTCCATTTGGTGGCGACGAACGCCATGTCGTCATCACCGCACATCATCCGCTGCATGGGCCAAGCGTCGAAGGCCCCAATGCGACCATCGGAGGCGATGCCGCCTTTGCGTCGCTGGCGCAGGCTGGAATGAACGCCGTGCTCAGCGGACACATCCACAAACCCTTCAACGATTTTCGCGGCGATGGCGGGGCACGGGCGCAGGTCATCGGCGCTGGTACGCTGTCGCGAAGGCTGCGGCACGGGGCGCCGCCTTCGTACAATGTCCTCACCTGCAAGAAGGGGGCTGACGAAATCGAAGTGGAACTGAGAGAGCTGCCCCATACCGTCCGGTAAGATGGGCCGCCGATCGCTTAACCTTTTTTATCGGACGGCTGTTAACGGAATATTGGCGATGATTCCGGCGAAAAACACGCTGGAGGTCGTACGATGGACTTGTTGAAGGCTATGGTCGTTGCCGCACTCGTAACAGGTTGTGTGGCCGTGGTGATTGGAACGCAGGGCTCAACGGGTGGGCAGCTCGCAGTGCATTCGATGGCGATTGGCGATTACAAGATGTTCTGGTCGTGGCCGCTGTTCGTTGTCGGAACCAGTCTCGCCTGGGCTTTGATGCTGCTGCAACGCTGAGCCGATGATCCGACCATAAAGGAAAAAGGCGGCCTTCCCGAAGGAAGACCGCCCTTTTTCGTGTTCGAGGCTGTGCCTGAAATCAGCGCTTCGAGAACTGGAAGCTGCGGCGTGCCTTGGCACGGCCATACTTCTTACGCTCGACCACGCGGCTGTCGCGGGTAAGGAACCCGGCGGCCTTCACGGTGCTGCGCAGTTCCGGCTCATACTTGGTCAGAGCCTGGCTGATGCCATGCTTCACCGCGCCAGCCTGACCCGAAAGGCCGCCGCCGCGGACCGTTGCGACAACGTCGTACTGTCCGGTGCGATCGGTGATCCCGAAAGGCTGGTTGATGATGAGACGCAGCGTCGGGCGTGCGAAATAGGTTTCCTGATCGCGGCCGTTGACGGTGATCTTGCCGGTGCCGGGCTTGAGCCAAACGCGGGCCACGGCGTCCTTGCGGCGGCCGGTGGCGTAGGCGCGGCCCTGCGCATCAAGTTCCTGCTGGCGCAGGGGAGCCGAATTCTGGGCAACCACCGCCGCATCTGCGGCAGGCGCGTCGCCAGCGATTTCCTTGAGATCCGACAGATCGGACACGGTGTTGGTTTCGCCAGTGTTTTCGCTGACCATTATGCGGAGACCTTGTTCTTGCGATTCATGGAAGCAACGTCGAGCACTTCGGGCTTCTGGCCGTCATGCGGATGCTCGGTGCCGGAATAGAGGTGCAGCGCCTTCATCTGCGCACGACCAAGCGGACCGCGCGGGATCATGCGCTCGACAGCCTTTTCAAGCACACGCTCGGGGAAACGGCCTTCCAGCACCTTCGCCGGGGTGGTTTCCTTGATGCCACCGGGGTGGCCGGTGTGCTTGTAGTAGACCTTGTCGGTCGACTTCTTGCCGGTGAACTTTACCTTGTCGACGTTGATCACGATCACGTGATCGCCGCAATCGACATGCGGAGTGAAGCTCGGCTTGTGCTTGCCGCGCAGGATGTTGGCGATGATCGAGGCAACGCGGCCGACAACGAGGCCGTCTGCATCAATCAGGTGCCATTTCTTTTCGACCTCTGCCGGCTTCACCGACTTGGTCTGCTTGCTGAGCGCCTTCATGGCTGGTTAGTCCTTGAACCAAAGGGTTGCGAATATTCCATTCCCGTCGCGGGCCGTTCGAACCGGTTGAACGCAAGGGAATCGCGGCCCGCCCGCATGGGCTGGCCTGTCGTGGGGCGCATTTGTCGTCAGAAGTGGCTTCAGTCAAGCAAAACCGGGGCATTCACATGAGGTAAAATAATACCGCGCTAGCCTGCGGGGGAGCCGCGAGGTGCCTCAGGCGCTATCGAGCCGCCAGATCTCGACCGCCCTTTGGGCACTTCCTTCGACGCTGGTGCTGACTTCGCGGCGGGCGCTATCCAGCCAACCGGCCGCGCTGGCCCGTGCTTCATATATGGCCACGAAATTGCCCGAGATTCCGCCGGGCAGGCTCAACTCGCGCTCTACCCTTGAGTTTGTGCCGATCGGGAAGAACAGGTCGGGCGGCATTTCCTCGAGCAGCGAACCCCCGGCTTCGGCCACGGTCCGGAGATATTCCATCCGGACGTCTTGTGCATTGCCGGGCATGGGCTTGCGGGCAATCATGCGTTCCGCTTCTTCGAGGGCAGCGTTGATGTCCGCGGCGCTCTTGCTGTCCCCTGCCGCGGCGATCCGGCCGTCTTCGGAAAGCAGAATCGGCCACATCTGCGCGGTCGATCGCTCCTCTTCGATCCGGGCTAAAGCGGCAAGCGAGGCGGGCGCATCGACCTTTGCTTCCATCTGGACCCCTGACACCCTCGCGCCTCGGCCTTGTTCGGAAAAGGCGACTTCCCAGACACGGCTCACTGTCACCATGGAACCATCACGCAAGGTGCGCTCAAGCACGCGCGAAAGGCGCATCGCGCCAATAGGAAGCCGGAGGTGTCCTGCGGCGAAAGCCATCGAACCGAGGCCGCCAACTCCTGCGCAGCCTGCAAAGCCCAGTGCGAACCCGGAAAAAACACGACGAGAGATCGGTGTCACCCAAAATCCTCCCAACTTCGATTGCATCACGATTTCAATCGGTATGCCCGACCGTTTCGCGCAGCCAACCCAAAACCGCTGGATGTGCGATATCACAGGTCCAGCCGAGAATGGCCGGTGTATCATAGGGATGGAGTTCGCCAAGCAGACTTATCAGCGCGTCCAGGCTGTCAGCGGTGGTCTTGAACAACACGCCAACTTCCGAAGCCTGGCTCAGGCCCCCATCCCACTCAAACAGGGATTCCATCGCGGGAAACATATTGGCGCAGGCAATCAGCCTTTCCTGCAACAGTTGCTCTGAAATTTTCCGTGCCACTTCGATGTTCGGGCATGGACACCAGACCAGAGCGGCTTGAACTTCGGTCATGCCTGTTCTGGATCCGGAACCCGATGCGCCAGCCCGTCGCTATGCATCGCCCACGCAGTGCTGGCGACCAGCAAGGCGCCGGTGAGCTGGTGAGCGGCAGCAACCCACAGTTCCACCTGCGTCATCACCGTCGCAATTCCGAGCAGAACCATGACACCAAAGGCGCTGTGCACCGCAATGGATGCGAAGCGATCGAATTTGCGCACACGCCGCGCGAGATAGACCAGCGCTGCCACCGCGATCCATGCCCACCAGCGGTGGAGGAATTGCAGCAGAAAGGGATCATGCGTCAGTGCGTAGAAAAAGCCCTGCTGGAAGCTCACTTCAGGGAGGAACCGCCCGTTCATGGTCGGCCAGTCGTAGGCGGCATGCCCGGCGTTGAGGCCCGCGACCCATGCACCCAGCAGAAGCTGTACGAACAACACACCGGCAACGGCCAAAGAGGCACTAGTCAGCGGCGCCGGGCGCGCATGCGGGTCCTTAGCCAGATGGCGCATGTCGCGCGCAGTCCAGACGAGGGCGCCCAACAGCAGCAATGCCGTCAGCAAATGCAGCGACAGGCGGAAATGGCTCACATCGGTCATGTCGCCGACGAGCCCCGACTGCACCATCAGCCAGCCGAACAGCCCCTGCAAACCACCAAGGGCCAACAGCCCGATCAGGCGCGGCTTGAACCCTTGCGGGATGGCGCCCTTAACCCAGAACCACACGAGCGGCAGCGCGAAAGCCAATCCGACGGTGCGAGCCAGCAGGCGGTGGAACCATTCCCAGAAATAGATGAACTGGAATTCGGCGAGGGTCATGCCGCCGATGCTGGCTTCAAGCCTGTATTCCGGCGTCGCCTTGTATTTGTCGAACTCGGCCAGCCATGCTTCGTTTGACAAAGGCGGGAGGATGCCCGTCGCCAAATTCCATTCCGTGATCGAAAGCCCGCTTTCCGTGAGCCGCGTGATCCCGCCAACCAACACGATCAGGACAACGAAACCCGCCACGAATTCGAGCCATCGGGCAAGAGCAAGCGGGCGCGCACCGGCGTTCGGCTTCGGCGCGGTATCATTCATGAGGGGTGCGGTTGTTGCCATGACCGCCGAGTAAATGTGCCGCAAAGCTCCGGCATGCAAGCCCGTTCAGTGCAAAGACAAATGCGCTTTACGCAAAACCAGACCCTTGCACTATGAGATAACGTTACATATGTGCGTTACCGACCATGACCGAAGCACACCAGAACCCCCGGCTGATTCGCCGCAGGCTCGACAAGGCCGGGATAGCGCTTTCAGCGCTGTGCGCTTTGCATTGTGTGCTGACCATCCTGTTGGTTTCCGGGCTTGGCGTGGGCGCGCAATTCTTCCTTGCCGAAGAGATTCATCGCTTCGCGCTTGCAATCGCCCTTGTGATAGCGGCTGTCGCCATCGGCTGGGGGGCGCTGCTCCACCGCCGCCGCGAACCTTTTGTCATCGCGATGATGGGATTGACCTTCATGGGCGGCGCGCTCGCATCCCCGCATGGCGCACAGGAAGCGGTGCTGACGATCATTGGAGTGGCACTGGTTTCGGTGGGTCACATCTGGAATTTGCGCGTCTCGCACTGACGCTTTTGCAAAAGTCACGGTTGCCTGCGCGCGTGAGTGGCCTATTTCACTGCGCATGACCGAGCTGAAATCCATCATCCTCAACGGCGAACAGCGCCGGACCTCCGCTTCAACCATTGCCCAGCTGGTGCGAGAACTCGATCTACTGCCAGAAAAGGTCGCGGTTGAACGCAACGGTGAAATCGTGCCTCGATCGACGCTTGAATCCGCCCCGTTGGGTGCGGATGATCGTTTGGAAATCGTGCATTTCGTCGGCGGAGGCGATCATCAAGCCGTCAGCGATGACGCCTGGACAGTGGCCGGGCGCACGTTCCGATCGCGGCTGATCGTCGGCACGGGCAAGTACAAGGATTTCGAGCAGAATGCCGCCGCAGTTGAAGCAAGCGGCGCGGAAATCGTGACCGTCGCGGTACGTCGGGTCAACGTCAGCGATCCCAAGGCTCCGATGCTGACGGATTACATCGACCCCAAGAAGATAACCTATCTGCCCAACACCGCTGGATGCTTCACCGCCGAAGACGCGATCCGCACACTGCGGCTGGCGCGCGAGGCCGGCGGTTGGGATCTGGTCAAGCTGGAGGTGCTGGGCGAGGCACGCACGCTCTATCCCAACATGGTGGAAACGATCCGCGCTTGCGAAGTGCTGGCCAAAGAGGGCTTTCACCCGATGGTTTACTGTGTCGATGATCCGATTGCGGCAAAGCAGCTGGAGGATGCGGGCGCCGTCGCCGTCATGCCGCTAGGCGCGCCGATCGGATCGGGCCTTGGTATCCAGAACCAGGTCACGATCCGCCTGATCGTCGAAGGCGCGAAGGTGCCGGTGCTGGTCGATGCGGGCGTCGGCACCGCATCCGATGCGGCGGTGGGGATGGAGCTGGGCTGCGACGGCATTCTGATGAACACTGCCATCGCCGAGGCGAAAGACCCGATCCGCATGGCGCGCGCGATGAAGCTGGCGGTCGAGGCCGGACGCGAAGCCTACCTCGCCGGTCGCATGGGTCGCAGGAAATACGCCGATCCTTCCAGCCCGCTCGCCGGATTGATCTGACTCAGGGGTAAAAATCCTCTCATGGTTACTACGTATTAACCAAGTTCGCGGAAAACCGTCCTGCCTATCAAGGAGGACGTATCGTGACACTGGCCACCACCGCGACCATCACCATCGGTGAAATGCGCGAATTTGCGGGCTTCGAACCGTGCGAGCAGCGCTATATCAAGCGTAGCCTCGATATCGGGCTTGCGCGCTGCGATGCCTTCAAGCTGTGGGGCCGGACCGAGGCTGAAAACGTCGCGATCCGGCGCCAGTATGTCGCCTATCAGGATCTGAAGCTGCTGCGCACCATGGTGCCGCAGGAGGGTACCCCTTCCGAAGTCGAGCGCTTCATCGGCAAGCTGGTGCGCATGGCAGCCTTCGATCTGGAGCAGGAACGGCTTGAGAGCTTCTCCGCCTTCCGCTTTCTCTATGAACGTCTGCTCGGCGCTGAGGCGCGGCCCTATCTCCCGGCGGCATTCTGCGCTGCCGCAGCACTGCCGATGATCCGCCCCGGCCACCGCAAGGTGCTGCTGCAATCGCTCAGCGAAGCCGCCGCCACCGCACCCGCGTGGTCAAAACAGGTGCCTAGCTTCTATCCCGAATATATCGAGGACGTTGAAGCGGCGTGAAATAGTGAGAATTGCTTAAGGGCTTCCGATCTATCCCGCAGAAATGTCAGCCCATTTTGATACTCGTGACATTGGGATCAGCCTCCCCGGCGATTGGTCAGTCACAGTCTGCGCGTGGCGAGGATGCTGCATCGAGGTGTTCTCGCGGGTCGAACATTCGATTGCTGACTGTCTTGCCGCGCTCGACATTGCCGGCTTGTCGTTGGACCGGGATGCAAGAAGTCCTGCTCCGGCAAATCGCCTCCGTGCGCTTGCCAATTCTCTGGATACCTACAGTTTCCTAGGGCACGAACGAAAAGCAAAAAGACTTCTTTCGGATTGGAAATCACTCCACGAAACACGAGCTCTTCTTGCACACGGGCGGGTTGTTCCGAGGTCTGACGGCATAATCATTCACCACCGGACTTTCGACGGAAAATCTGAAGACCTTAAGGATCCAGTCTCCATGTCTGCCATGGAAATGCTAGCGCTTCTTGAAGAATTACAGCGAGTCCAGCATTCGATTTACAACCAACTGGGTCAGATAAAGGCAGCAGCAACCAAAGCTAAGGCTGTTTAGCCTCTAACCTCGATACAGCCCGTCGATCCGGTCCTGATAGCGGTCGCGGATCTTGTGGCGACGGATTTTCATGCTCGGGGTCATTTCCTCGTTTTCGATCGTGAAGGCCTCGTCCGCGAAGGCGAACTGGCGGACCTTTTCGATCACCGACAGGTCCTTGTTGGTGCGGTCCACCGCCGCGCGTACGGCGTTCCGGAAAGCGGGCAGGCCCTGCAGCGCCTTCATGTCGAACTTCTCGTCATTGGCGCGCGCCCATTCCAGCGCCCATTCGGCGTCGGGAACGATCAGCCCGACCACATAGGGCCGCTTGTCACCGCTCACCATCGCCTGCGCGACCTCGGGCTGTAGCGTCAGCATCCCTTCGATCTTCTGCGGCGCGACATTGTCGCCCTTGTCGTTGACGATCATGTCCTTCTTGCGATCGGTGATCTTGATCCGGCCCTTTTCATCAAGGTGCCCGATATCGCCCGTATGCAGCCAGCCATCGACAATCGTGCGCGCGGTTTCGGCATCGTTGCGCCAGTAACCGTGCATCACCAGCTCGCCGCGCACGAGAATTTCGCCATCCTCGGCGATCTTGACCTCGACCCCGCGCATGGCCGGGCCGACGGTGTCCATCTTCAACCCGACGCTGGGCCGGTTGCAGCTGATCACCGGACCGGCCTCGGTCTGACCATAGCCCTGCAGCATGGTGAGACCCATCGCTTCGAAGAAATTGCCGACTTCGGGGTTGAGCGGAGCGCCACCTGAAACCATCGCCTTGATCCGCCCGCCGAACTTCTGGCGGATTTTCGGCCGAAGCGTCTTTTCGACCAAGAAATTCAGTGGCTTGTCACGCTTGCGCGTCTTGCCCTCGGTGGATTTCTCGCTGATCTTGAGCGCCGCATTCATCATGAAATTGGCGACCCGGCCCTGCTTTTCGACCTGCTTCATGATGCGCGTGCGCAGCACTTCGAACAGGCGCGGCACGACAACCATGATGGTCGGCCGTGTTTCCTCGATGTTCGAGGCGAGTTTCTCAAGTCCTTCGGAATAGAAGATTTCCGCACCCACCGCGATTGGCAGATACTGCCCGCCTGTGTGTTCGTAAGCATGGCTGAGTGGCAGGAAGGATAGAAACCTTTCATCCTTGATGCCGAAATCGTTGATCAGGATTTCCGCGGCCCCGGCGGCGTTGCACAGGATCGACCCGTGGTGCTGCATCACGCCGCGCGGAGCGCCGCCAGTTCCGCTGGTGTAGATCAGGCAAGCGGTGTCGTTCCGGTCGATATCGGCAATCCGGGCATCCACGGCCGCGCGGGCGGCCGCTGCGTCGCCTGCCGTCAGATCGTCCCAGCGATGATACTCGAAACTCCCTGCTTGTTGGCGGTGCAGATCCTCGATCCCGATCACGTGATCGACAATCCCCGTGCGTCCGATCGCGCCCACCAGCGGTGCAAGCAGTTTGGTGTTCGAGACGATAACTGCCCGCGCGCCCGAATTGTCGAGGATATGCGCGTGGTCGCGTTCGGTGTTGGTGATGTAGGTCGGGACCGAAATGCAGCCCGCCGCCATGATGGCAAGGTCGGCGATGCACCATTCGGGCCGGTTTTCCGACACCAGCGCAACCCGATCCCCGTCCTTGAGGCCGATGCGGCGCAAGCTTTCGGCCAGCAGGCAGACCTTGTCGGCAACTTCTGCCCAACTTTGCGTCAGCCACTTGCCGTCGTGTTTCGCGCCAAGGAAGGGTGCCGCGCCCTTTTCGTCAGCACGCATGAGGAACAGTTCGACGAGGTTCCTTGCGAGGTCGACGTCCTGAAGCAGCCGGTCATCGGCGGGATTGGCCGCGGGGGGCGTTGTGGGGGCGTGCACGGACAAAGGCTCCTCTTCCCGCCCGCCTTTGATGGCCACTGGCCACAGGCGAGCTTGCGTAATTTATGTTGGAGCTAAACTAAGGCGCTATTTACGTAGCGGCAAGACCGAGCAGGTTTGCAAGCCCGCTTCAAAGCGCGTTGCCAGCGGTGGGCGCGATGCCTAAGAAACGCGGCCATGTCGCTCCTACGCTATTGCACCGCCGGGCTTGCCATTGCCCTTTCCGCCTGCGCACCAGTTCTTGAAACCACTGCCAGCGCGCCTGCACCGGTTGCAGCAAAGGCCGAGGTCCAACCCTTTGTAATCGCCGCGAACCCGCTTGCCGCACAGGCCGGAATGGATGTGCTGAAGCGTGGCGGAAGCGCCGCGGATGCAGCGATTGCCGTGCAGACCATGCTATCACTGGTCGAGCCGCAGTCCTCAGGGGTGGGAGGCGGGGCTTTCCTCAACTATTACGATGCGCAAACGGGCAAGATCACCATTTACGACGGGCGCGAAACGGCGCCCGCTCAGGCGAGCCGCGCGATGTTCCTCAATGAGTCTGGTGAGCCGCTCGGATTCCGCGAGGCGGTTGTGAGCGGGCGCGCAACCGGAGTTCCCGGCGCTATCGCGGCACTGGGTATGCTGCATGAGGAACACGGAACTTTGCCCTGGAACAGCCTGTTCGACGCGCCAATCCGTACTGCCGAAGAAGGTTTTGTGATCTCACCGCGTCTGGGGCGGTTTCTCGGGATCGAGTTTCCCCAGCTTTCGCAACCCGATGCAGCTGCATACTTTGCGCGTCCCGACGGGACTCGCAAGCAGGCGGGAGATCGTCTGGTGAATCCGGAATATGCGGATTTCCTCAAGCGCCTCGCCTCGCAGGGTACCGATGCGCTCTATCGCGGGAGCACCGCGGCCAAGATCGTCCAGCGGACGCGCGCCGCGCCGCTTGGCGGGTCAATGACGATGGCCGATATCGAGGCCTATCGCCCGGTAAAGCGTGAGCCGGTGTGCGGCCCATGGCAAGTCTACCGCGTGTGCGCCCCTCCTCCACCGTCGAGCGGGGCCGCGATGATCGAGCTGCTCGGCATTCTCGACCGTACGGATATCGGCACGCGCGGCCCCGATGACCCGCAAGCGTGGTATCTCTTCGCCGAGGCCAGCCGTCTCGCCTATGCTGACCGTGACGCTTACTTCGGCGACGGCGATTTCGTTGAAGTTCCAGTCGATGGCTTGCTCGATCCTGCCTATATTGATGCCCGTGCCGCGCTGATTGGCGCGAAAGCCGCAGAATCGGTTACGGCGGGTAATCCGGCCGGTGCTAAGATGGCGGTGACCGACATGACGCGCGAACCTGCGGGGACGTCCCATTTCATCGTGCGTGACGCGCAGGGCAATGTGCTTTCGATTACCACCACGGTTGAATCGATCTTTGGCAGCGGGCGCATGGTCGACGGGTTCTTCCTCAACAACCAGCTGACTGATTTCTCCTTCAACCCGCTACAGGCCAATGGCGACGAAGCTCCCAATGCGGTCGCACCGGGCAAGCGTCCGCGTTCTTCGATGGTGCCGTTGATTCTGCTCGATGCCGACGGGCAATTTGCAGGGGCAATCGGCTCAGCGGGCGGCAATTCGATCCCTGCCTATGTCGGCAAGACACTGGTTGCGGCGGTCTATTGGGGAATGCCGATGCAGGATGCGCTGGCGCAGCCCAATCTTGTCGCGCGCGGCAATCGATATGGCGCGGAAACCGAAAGGTTCGATCCGGCGATTGTTGCGGGGTTGGCCGAACGGGGCATCGTTGTGACGCCCGGTCAGGGCGAGGATTCGGGCGTTCACGGGGTGCTTATCCGCGACGGCAAGGTTGATGGCGGCTACGACCCCCGCCGCGAAGGCGTGGTGCTAGTCGGCACCCCTTAGTCGCTGTCTGTACCCACAGCCTCGGCGATGCTGCCAAAACCGTCGCGTTTCATAAGGCGCTTCAGGCCGCCGGCTATCTGTGCGCCGAGACCAGGGCCGTGATAGACCATGGCCGAATAGAGTTGCACCAGGCTCGCGCCTGCCCTGATGCGGTCCCATGCGTGTTCGGCAGTGGCAATGCCGCCGACGCCGACCAGCGGCACTTGCCCACCTGTCGCCTTGCGAAAATCACGAAGCCGCTGCTGGGCAAGATCGCGCACGGGAGCGCCTGACAAACCTCCTGTCTCGTCCGCGTGGCGCGAGCGCAGTGGCGGCCGTGAAATCGTAGTGTTCGAAACGATCAGTGCACCGAGCTTCCTGTCGATCGCGATGCGCGCAATCGCGTCTATGTCAGCAGGCTCGAGATCCGGAGCAACCTTGAGGAACACCGGCGGGCCGCCCTCTCCGACTGCGTCTCGCGATGCCGCCTTGATCCCATCGATGAGCGCGGCAAGCGCCGCTTCGTCCTGGAGTGCGCGCAGGCCTGGCGTATTGGGGCTAGACACATTGATTGCGAGATAGCTGGCAAGGGGGGCCATGATCCGCGTCATCGTCGCGTAATCCGCGCTGCGATCGTCCGAATCCTTGTTCGCGCCGATATTGATGCCGACGATTCCTCCGCGGCCCTCGCGCTGCTTCAACCGATTCAGCGCAACTTCGGCACCGGAATTGTTGAAGCCCATCCGGTTGATGACGGCCTTGTCCTCGACAAGGCGGAAGAGACGGGGTTTCGGATTGCCGGCCTGCGGAAGCGGAGTGATCGACCCCACCTCGGTAAAACCGAAACCAAGTCCCAACAGTGCATCGGGCACTTCGGCGTCCTTGTCGAACCCGGCTGCCACGCCGACCGGGTTGGGGAAGGTCAGGCCCGCAACCTCAACCGCGAGACGGCCCGGCTTTGCTTGCGGCATGAATGCGGAGTTGGCTGGCATTCGTTTCAGGGCCGCAATCGCGAGGCGATGCCCTTTTTCCGGGTCAAGGGCGAAGATCGCCGGGCGGGCGAGATTGAAGAGAGAGAACATGTTCATGACGGATCGGCCACTAGTCCCAGTCGCCGGCAATTGTCGAGGGATGCCGAGCTCTCGGGACAGCCATTACGACCTACCGAGCGGTAAGGGTGAATCATGAAATTTCCTGTTAGAATCAGAGCTTAAAGCCAGTTGTCGTTTGCATACAATTTTTCCGGAGAGGGTGGGTCTAAACCATTCTTGCGACCCGAAGGGCTCGGAGCAGCAATGCGAAGAGTTCCTCAACTCAAATGGGCGGCCATGCACGATGATGTGCTGGGCCGCCCTTTTTTTCGCAAAATCAAAAACAAAGCTGGATTGCGCTGAGTCAGAGCTGGCTGGCGCGGTCGGGCGCGTCGACCGCATTTGGCGACTCGAGGGCTTATGCGGCGAGCGAGTCGCAGGCCGACAGCATCAGCTTCGATCCCCTCAAATCGCTTGCGCCAAAAATTTTTCTCCTTGCCGGGCACCTCAATCAAACCCTTGCATTGTGGCCAATGGGTGGTTGATATCGCGCCCGCTTGGGAAAAAGAGAATGAGGTCAACTATGCGTCGCAATCCATCTCATGTCGGTCGGGCCGTTGCGACATCGCTGGTCGCACTCGCGCTTGCGGGCTGTTCGACCGCCAATCAGTCGCCGGTCGCGACAGTTGCTTCGGAGCCGGTGGCCGCGCCCAAGGCCGATACATCGATCAATGATCTGTTTGATCGCTATGACGAAGCCAATCTCGCCCTTTCTCCGCTTGGCAAGGCTTACCGAGGCATTCGCGATGCCGATTACGGGAAATGGAATGATCCGTCCGAAGAAGCCGAGCAGCGCGATTTCGACCTGTTGCAGGACACCGCCCGCCAGATGCGCGAACAGTATGATGTCGATGCGCTGTCGTCGCAGGACGCGCTGTCTTACCGGCTGTTTGAACTGACCGCCGCCAGGCGCGCCTCGCTGCATCCGTTCCGCGAATATGAATTCTTGTTCGATCATCGCCGCGGCGCGCATACGAGCATTCCGGCATTCCTTATCAACATCCACCGCGTCAGCACGATCACTGATGCCGAAGCCTATGTCTCCCGTATCGAGGGGATCGGCCCCCAGCTTGACGCGCTGACGAGCCAGGCGCGTGAGCGGGCGGACAAGGGCATCATGCCGCCGGACTGGGTCTATCCGTATGTGATTGCCGATCTCGAGGCGTTGATTGCCGCTGGGGACAACAACGCCGTTCTCGAAGATTTCGACGGCAAGCTCGCCCCGCTCACGCCGGACCTGCCAGCCAGCACCGAGGCCGAGAACAGCGAAGTCATTGCGCTTCTCCAGATGGCGCGTGAAGCGTGGAACAGTTCGGCGCGACCGGCGTATCAGCGCCTGCTCGAAGAGATGCGGCGCCAGCAGGCCATGGCGCCGACAGACGACGGTATCTGGCGCCTGCCCAATGGCGAGGAATATTACGCCGCCTTGCTGCAAAGCTATACCACCACAGACCTGACGGCGGACGAGATCCACGACATCGGCCTGCGGGAGGTTGCCCGGATCCATTCGGAAATGCGCGCCATCATGGCCAAGGTCGGGTTTGAGGGCAGTTTGCAGGATTTCTTCGAATTCACCCGCACTGACGATCAATTCTACTACACCACGCGCGAGGAATATCTTGCTGACGCACAGGCCGCGCTGGACCGGATAACCGAGAAGCTGCCCGAATATTTCGGCGTGCTGCCAAAGGCTCCCATGATCATCAAACCGGTGGAGGCTTTCCGCGAGAAGAGCGCGGGCAAGGCTTTCTACCAGAGCCCGTCGGCAGACGGCTCGCGTCCGGGAACCTATTACGTCAATCTCTACAATCTTCGCGACATGTCGAAGAACGAGCTTGAAGCGCTTGCCTATCACGAAGGCCTGCCCGGACACCATTTGCAACGTGCCTTGCAGACCGAGCTGGGCGAACTGCCTCCCTTCCGGCGGTTCGGCGGATGGACGGCCTACACCGAAGGCTGGGGCCTTTATTCCGAAGAGCTGGGCAAGGACATGGGTTTCTATACCGATCCCTATTCCGACTTCGGCAGGCTCGGCATGGAATTGTGGCGTGCGTGTCGTCTGGTCGTCGACACCGGCATCCATTCAAAACGGTGGAGCCGCGAAGAGGCGATTCAGTACCTCAAGGACAACACACCCAATCCCGAAGGCGACATTGTTCGAGCGATCGAGCGTTACATCACCACGCCAGGTCAGGCGACCGCATACATGATCGGAAAGCTCAAGATCATGGAACTGCGGGAAATGGCCCGGAAAGAATTGGGTTCCGAATTCGACATCCGCGAGTTTCACGATGTCGTGCTCACCAGCGGCCCGGTGCCGTTGTCGATTCTTGAAGAGAATGTCGTGAGCTGGGTTGAGGGAAAGCGCGGCAACTAATCCATGAAGCGCCCCGTTCAGGATGACAATCTAAGCATATCGACCTTTGTTCCGGTCGATTTCGATCTTCAGGCCCCGCCTCCGGATCTGGCGGACTACATCAACACCTTCTTTGTCATTCGTACAGATGAAGAGACGCTTGATGAAATGATGCCGGCATATTCGGCACAGCTGTTGGTGTACATCCGGGGTAGGTCGCATATTGCCGCAGGGTCCGGCGAAATCGGGCAAGTGCAACAGGTAACATTCACTGCCCCGTTGATGCAGGCAATGCCAGTCAAGGTCAGCGGCCCGCTGCTGCTTGTCGGGGCTTCACTCACGCCACTGGGCTGGCAGTGCCTTGCCAACGCTCCGGTTGACCAGCTCAACAATTGCATGCTGCCTGCCCGCGATATCATGGACGCGGATACCATCGCGCGGCTCGAAAACCTGGCTGATGAATATGGTGCGGGCAAGATCGGCTGCGATACGATCTTTGAGGCGATTTCCGAAACGCTAAGGGCGCGACGCGGTGCAATCCGGTCTGATCATGTGCAGTTCGTCCACCGGACGATGGAGTGGCTTTCAAGCGGCCTTTCCCCTTCGATCGACCATTTCTATCGGGACGCGGCGATGTCGCCGCGTACGGCGCAGCGTCTGTCAAAGCGCTTCTTTGGCGTATCCCCGACCCGGTTGATCAAACGCTATCGGGCCATCCGGGCGGCGATGTTGCTTGCGAACCCGGCGCTGCCGCAGCCAATGCGCGACGAAATTCGCAACAGCTATTTCGACCAGGCCCATCTCATCCGCGATATCCGTCGATACACCGGTCGAACGCCGACCGGGTTGAACGACGGATCAATCGCGCATGAATCGCTCTATCCCGAAGCGCATGGCGAAGGTGCGAAGATCCTGCGGAAGCCGCTCGAATAGGCGCCGCGTAACAGCGGTGCGCCGCCGAACGTGAAAGGCGTTCCAACACCAGATGTCGCTGGTATACAATGCCCCATGACTACAGCGGGATATCGAACACGCGAAGGGCCGGACGCGCGCGGCTCTGCAGCGCCTGAAGCTGAGGTGCTGGGGACGGATCGGCCGACGGGTCGCACCAGGTCGACCAATCCGTCCCAACCCGCGTCGCCCCGCCAGCACGATCCGCGCTTCACCCTCAATTATTTCGATCCGCCGGCAGACCTCCAGCGGCACATCCTGGCCCTGTTTCATTTCGAATGGAACGAAAGGGACATTGTCGATCGCCACCCCGGCGCCTTGGGCCAATTGTTCGTGACCCCTCATGGCAGCGGTTCGATCACCTTCGGGGATCGGCGCGATATCGTTGATGCCAGCCCGGTGGTCTATCCCGGTTTTCGGCTTGCAGCCCCTTTTCGCATTCAGGGCCCCTGGCATGCCTTTGGTGTTTCACTTTCGCCCTTGGGCTGGGCAGCACTTGTGGGTTGCCCGGCTCACCGGTTCCTCGATCGGTTCACCCGGGCAAGCGAATTGATTGGCCCGGAAATTGATCAGCTCGCGGCTTCGCTGGTGAGACAGTATCGAAGCGGCGAATTGTCGGGAGAGGGGGCGTGCGAGGCATTGATCCGCTTTATTCGTCCGAGGTTGAAAGCGGTGCCGCCGCCGCATGAGCAGTTGATTGAGCAAACGCTTGCGTGGCTGGGCTCTTCGCTCAATCCCGATCTGGACCGGTTGTTCGATCAGCTCGCCTTTTCCCGGCGTCAGGCGGAACGCCTGATCACTCAATATTTCGGTCTTCCGCCAGCGGCCCTTGCGCGAAAGATGCGGGCCGTGCGCGCCGCTGAATTGCTTGCGCATCCCGAACTGTCCGACGAAGGCGCTGCCGAAATTGCCGAGGCCTTTCACGATCAACCGCACATGATCCGGGAAATCCGGCGCTATTGCGGCTACACCCCGTCGCAAATGCGCAAGGCTGACGAACCCTTGTTCCAGACGATGCTTCGCATGCAGAATCTCGAAAAGCCGGGATCTTTCAGAGTGATCGGGCGATAGTCGTGGCACGCCGTCAGACTTTCCTTGAAATCGGACAATTCAGCGCGTATTTCAAATCCGACAGAATCAGTCTGATTTAAGAATGGCTCGCAACAAGCGAGCGCAACCAGGAAACCATGCGCCTTTCCAACCTCGCCGACTACGCCGTCATCACGATGTGCCAGGCCGCTTCGCATTGCGGCAACGGCCGGGTGAGCGCGGCTGAACTGGCAGGAGAATCGGGCCTGCCTGTCCCCACCGTCCAGCGGCTCGTTTCCAAACTGACCGCGGCGGGCCTGTTGCGCTCGGTACGCGGTGTCGGTGGCGGCTTGCAGCTTGGCCGGCCGGCGGCGGCTATCACCGTTGCCGATATCGTCGAAGCGGTCGAAGGCCCGATTGCGCTCACCGCCTGCATTGACCACGGCGATTGCGATTTCGAAAGCGGTTGTTCGATGAAGCCGCATTGGCCGATCATCAACACCAAGCTGCGCAGCGCGCTGGCGGAAATCACGCTGGACCATTTGCGCAATCAAACCCGACCCAATCCCTCCCATTCCGTAAGAGAGCACGCGGCATGACCGACAATCTCGATCTGCAATCCGATATCGACAGAGATGCCAAGGAAGCAGCCGCCGCCGCCGCCGAATACGAACATGGCTGGTCTGCTGACATCGAAACCGAATTCGCGGAAAAGGGGCTGAACGAGGACACCGTTCGCTTCATCAGCGCCAAGAAGGGCGAGCCCGAATGGATGCTCGACTGGCGGCTGAAGGCGTTTCGCCTGTGGCAGGAAATGGAGGAGCCCGACTGGGCCAAGGTCGGCTATCCGCCGATCGACTATCAGGACGCCTATTACTACGCCGCGCCCAAGAAGAAGCCGACGCTGAAATCGCTCGATGAACTCGATCCCGAGATCAAAGCGGTTTACGACAAGCTGGGTATTCCCGTGGCGGAGCAGGAAGTGCTCGCCGGGGTCGAAGGCGCGCGCAAGGTGGCGGTGGATGCCGTTTTCGACAGCGTGAGCGTCGCCACCACTTTCCGCGAGGAGCTGAAGAAGGCAGGCGTGATCTTCCTCTCGATCAGCGAGGCGGTGAAGGAACACCCCGAACTGGTGAAGAAATGGCTGGGCCGCGTCGTGCCGGTGCGCGACAATTACTTCGCGGCGCTCAATTGCGCTGTCTTTTCCGACGGCACATTCGTCTACGTCCCCGAAGGCGTTCGCTGCCCGATGGAGCTTTCGACCTATTTCCGCATCAACGCCGAAAACACGGGCCAGTTCGAACGCACACTGATCATCGCGGAAAAGGGCGCCTACGTCTCCTATCTCGAAGGCTGCACCGCGCCGATGCGCGATGAGAACCAGCTCCACGCTGCGGTGGTCGAGCTGGTCGCGATGGAAGATGCCGAGATCAAGTATTCGACCGTGCAGAACTGGTACCCCGGCAATTCCGAGGGCAAGGGCGGGATCTACAATTTCGTGACGAAGCGCGGGCTGTGTCAGGGCGACAGGAGCAAGATCAGCTGGACGCAGGTGGAAACCGGCTCTGCGGTGACGTGGAAATATCCCTCCTGCGTGCTCAACGGCGAAAACAGCGTGGGCGAGTTCTACTCGGTCGCCGTCACCAACAACTATCAGCAGGCCGACACTGGCACCAAGATGATCCACAACGGCAAGGGATCGCGCTCGACGATCATTTCCAAGGGGATCAGCGCAGGCAAGTCGAACAACACCTATCGCGGCCTCGTCCGCGTGGCCCCGACTGCAACCGGCGTTCGCAATTTCACTCAGTGCGACAGCCTGCTGCTCGGTGACGAATGCGGGGCGCACACCGTGCCCTATATCGAGGTGAAAAACCCCGGCGCGCAGATCGAGCACGAGGCGACCACCAGCAAGATCAGCGACGAACAGCTGTTCTACGCCATGCAGCGCGGGCTGGACGAAGAAGAGGCCGTGGCGCTGATCGTCAACGGCTTTGCCAAGGATGTTCTGAAAGAGCTGCCGATGGAATTTGCCGTCGAGGCGCAGAAGCTGCTCGCGATCTCGCTTGAGGGGAGTGTGGGGTGAGGTACGCTCTAGCCCTTGTTTTCTTTCTGGTCTGGCTTCTGAGCGCCCCTTGGATTGCCAAGGGGTATGGCGCTTGGCGAGTGCCACTTCCGGGTACGCACAATGTCCTCGACCTAGCGATATTCTACCTTCTTCCAATCGTGGCCATCGCGATTGCAGTGACCACTTATTCGGCGAAGCGCATGCATGACTGACCGCAAAACCCTTGGCCTCAAGGAAACTTCCGACACCGCCCCCGCCCTCAACAAGAAGGGGCGCGGGTGGAAGATTTCCGAGAAGCGCCTCGACGAATTGCATGATCGTGCGCGCGAGATGAAGCGATTTGCTTCGCCCGCGAACAAGGCGCTGGCCGAGCGTTTCGCCAAGGCAAACCTTGGCCGCTACACTTTCAAGCGCTTTGCCGTCGTCGGCAGCGCCATCGTCGACTTCAACTGCCACAATCTCGGGATGGCGATCATGATCGACGAGGAAGATCAGGACGAAACGCTGGCAAAGCGCCGCGACAAGAGCCTCGAAGCCGTCGGCATCCGGGTGATGCGGATCAAGGCGACCGACATTCTCGAAAACATCGATCCCGTGCTTCAGCGGATCACCGCCGGAATGCGCATGCGGATCGAGGACAAACGCAAAGCAAGAAGCGAACACCGCCAACCCCGTCCATCAGGCCCCAGCAACGGAAACGAAGCCGAATGAACAGCCTATCCCTCATCCTTTCCCCCTTCATCGCCCTGCAGGGCGTTGGTCAGGCGCCTGTCGCTGTCGCCAATGATGCGCCCGAGACATGGACGCTCGAATACCCGCGCGTGATCCAGCCCTTCGTCGAAGATTATCGCCGCTGCCTGACGAGGCAGACGCGCCGCGTGACGGGCCAGGCCGATTTCGAGCAGCAGCATCGCCGCGATGTCGAAACCTGCACGGAAGCTTTCGAGGAAGCGCAGGAAGGCGCAAACCGCATGCTAGCAGGGCGCGCCGAATACTCGGACTATTCCCCCGCCGATATCCGCGAAGTCTTCGAACATATCGGCCGGATCCACGTCGCGCGCGGCGCCGATCTCGACAACCAGTTCACCTTCACCCTGCGCAGTGCCCAGCAGGCGGAAGAGCAATATCAGGCGGAACGCCCCAAGGGCCTCGTACTCGAATTGCGCGATGCATCGGTCGTGAAAGCGCGCACCGACGCCACCGCCGCTGCGGCCGAAGCCGCGCAGGAACAACGCACACAGGCACGCGAGGAGGCATCCGGTGCTCAAGATTGATAATCTCCAGGCCGAAGTCGACGGCAAGCCGATCCTCAAGGGATTGAGCCTTGAAGTCGCCGCCGGCGAAGTTCACGCCATCATGGGCCCCAACGGCGCGGGCAAATCGACGCTTGCGCACGTCCTTGGCGGCAAGCCGGGCTATGAAGTCACCGGAGGCTCCGTCGAGTTCAAGGGTGAAGACCTGTTCGCGCTCGACCCGCACGAACGCGCCGCCACGGGCCTGTTCCTCGGCTTCCAGTATCCGGTCGAAATTCCGGGTGTATCCAACGTCCAGTTCCTGCGTGAGGCGCTGAATGCGCAACGTCGCTATCGCGGAGAAGAGCCGCTGTCTGGCGGGGATTTCCTGAAGCTGGCGAAGGAAAAGGCCGCGCTGCTGAAAATGGACATGGAAATGCTCAAGCGGCAGGTGAACGTCGGCTTTTCCGGCGGCGAAAAGAAGCGCGCCGAAATGGTGCAGATGGGCATTCTCAACCCCTCTTTCGCGGTGTTGGACGAGACCGATTCCGGCCTTGATATCGATGCGCTGCGCATCGTGGGTGAGGGCATCAACTCGATCATGCGCGCACCGGACAAGGGCGTGCTGCTGATCACGCACTACCAGCGGCTGCTGGACGTGGTGAAGCCCGACCGGGTGAGCATTCTTGCAGCTGGCCGCATCGTCGAAACCGGCGGGCCGGAGCTTGCGCTGCGGCTTGAGGAAGAGGGCTATGACGCGGTGATGGCTGATGCCTGATACGGCCGTCCTCCCTACCCGCCGTGACGAGGCGTGGCGCTATGCCGATATGGACGCGGTTTCGCGGATCGGTGTCAGCGCCCTCTCCCAATGGGCAGAGATCGACGTCGCCGATGGCGAGACCTTTCGCCACTGCCTAGTGATCGGCAGTGACGCGCCCGAACTGCGCCGCATTCGCCTGAATCTGGGTGAAGGCACGCGGGCGGAACTTTTCGCCACCAACGCTGGCAATGACTACACACGGCTCGAGATCGAAGTGACGCTGGGCAAAGGCGCGCATTTCGAATTCGGCGGCGTCACAATCGGCGGTGGCGATGCGGTGCGCGAATTCGTCACCACCACCATCCATGCCCAGCCCGGCGCAACCAGCAACCAGACCGTGCGCAGCGTCCATTGGGGCACGGGCACGGGCAATTTCCTCGGCGAAATCAAGGTCGCGCGGCACGCCCAAAAGACCGACGCGGCGCAGGATTTCAAGGGCTTGCTGCTTGAAGCCGGAGCCAGCGCCAACGCCGTGCCGCAGCTCGAAATCTTCGCCGACGATGTGAAATGCGCGCATGGTGCAACCGTCGGCCAGCTGGATGAAAGCGCCCGTTTCTACATGGCGGCACGCGGCCTCTCGCCCGAAATGGCGCAGCGGCTGTTGGTGCAGGCTTTTATCGGTGACGCCTTCGTCGAACTGGACGATGAATCCGAGCATGAACGCCTGCTCGACGCGGCACTGACGGCGCTGGAGGGCGCATCGCTGTGAACGCTCCGGCGGCCCTCGATCGCGATCTGCGCGCCGATTTCCCCGGCCTCGTGACGCGCGAGGGTGCGCCCTGGCATTACCTCGATACCGCCGCAACCGCGCAAAAACCGCGCGTCGTGATCGATGCGATGGCGCGCGCGCTGGGCGAGGATTACGCCACCGTCCATCGCGGCGTCTATTCGCGATCTGCCGAAATGACGCTGGCCTATGAAGCCGCTCGGCGGCGGATTGCGCAACTGATCGGCGGCGCAGAGAGCGAAATCGTCTTCACCCGTGGCGCGACTGAGGCCATCAATCTAATCGCCAACAGCTGGGGCAGGGTCAATCTGAAGCCCGGTGATCGCATCCTGCTGTCGCAGCTTGAACACCATTCCAACATCGTCCCGTGGCAGATGATTGCCGAGCAGACCGGGGCCGTGATCGACGTTTGCCCGTTGACGCAGGATCACTGCATCGATCTCGACGCGGCCGAAGCCATGCTGACCGAACGGCACAAGCTTGTCGCGCTGGCGCATGTCTCCAATGTGCTGGGCAGCGCGCTGGATGCCAAACGCGCAGCGGCGCTGGCGCACAAGGTGGGCGCGAAACTGCTGCTCGACGGGTGTCAGGCGGTGCCGCACATGCCCGTCGACGTGGCTGCGCTCGATTGCGACTTCTACGTCTTCAGCGCGCACAAGCTTTACGGTCCGACAGGGATCGGCGCGCTTTGGGCGCGTGGGGAGATCCTTGCCGACATGCCGCCATGGGAAGGCGGAGGCGCGATGATCGATCGCGTGACCTTTGCCAAGACAACCTATGGCGTCCCGCCGCAACGGTTCGAGGCAGGCACCCCGGCGATCACCGAAGCCATCGCTTTCGCCGCCGCAGCCGATTACGTCAGCGAAATCGGGCTTGACGCGATGCACGCGGCGGAAACGAAGCTGGTTGCCCGCCTTCGCCGAGAACTTTCTTCGATGAATGATGTGCGGTTGTTCGGCCCTGCCGACAGTGCGGGGATCGTCAGCTTTCTGATCGACGGCATTCATCCGCACGATCTCGGCACGATCCTTGATGAATCGAATGTTGCGATCCGCGCAGGCCACCATTGTGCGCAGCCGTTGATGGATCATTTCGACATCCCTGCCACCGCGCGAGCGAGCTTCGGACTTTATTCGACCGATGCGGACATTGACGCCTTGCTGGAAGGGATTGCCCGGACAAGGCGAATTTTTGGAAGAGGCACGAGCCAATGAACAAACCACAGGACGATAGCGAATTTGTCGCCGCGCCCGCGCCCAATGACGAATTGGCGCAGAAGCCGCCGCGTGCACGGGTGACCGATGCGGTCGATCCCGATGCCGAGGAGAAGCCGCGCCAGCGCGACTATCTCGACGGCTTTCTGGCTGCGAAGACTGCCGACGCTCCGGTAGGCGGCGCGGGGGGCGATCTGCAGGCGGCTGTCGTGGAGGCGCTGAAGGAAATCTACGATCCGGAAATTCCGGTAAACATTTATGATCTCGGCCTGATCTACGGGGTCGAAGTCGACGATGAAGCCGATGTCACGATCACCATGACGCTGACGACGCCGCATTGCCCCGTGGCAGAGACCATGCCGGGCGAAGTCGAACTGCGCGCCTCCTCCGTACCCGGCATTCGCGATGCCGAGGTTGCGCTGGTATGGGATCCGCCGTGGAGTCCCGAAAAGATGTCCGACGAAGCACGGCTTGAACTGGGGATGCTGTGATGACTGCAACCACCCGTGAACGCCCCGCCGCTGTCACCCTGACGCAAGGCGCAGAGGCTCGCATTGCCGAATTGATGAGCAAGGCGCCCGAAGATGCCATCGGGGTAAAGCTATCCACTCCGCGCCGGGGTTGTTCGGGGTTGGCCTATTCGGTCGATTACGTCACCGAAGAGGCGAAGTTCGACGAAAAGATCGAAACCCCCGGTGGCACCTTCTACATCGACGGGGCGAGCGTGCTGTATCTGGTCGGCTCGACGATGGACTGGGTCGAGGACGATTTCACCGCCGGCTTCGTATTCGAGAACCCCAATGCCAAGGGCGCGTGCGGCTGCGGCGAGAGCTTCATGGTGTAATGGCGAGGCGGGTTTCGCTTACGACCGAACTTGATTGCAGTCCGGACGATGCCTGGCAGCATGTCCAGACAACCCGACTTCTGCAGCACATCGCTGCTCCGCTGATCCGTTTCTTGCCTGTTGCGAGGCAAGAGTTTCCCGAAATCTGGACCGAAGGCGAATATCGAGCTTGGATGTTCCTGTTTGGAGTAATCCCGCTTGGTTGGCAGGCCATCGTTATCACATTACCCGAACCGGAGGGAAATTCCCGGTTTGTCCGGGACAACGGCTATAGCCTGCTGATCCGGCGATGGGATCACTGGATTACGATCGAGCCTGCGGGTGATGGAACGTGCACCCGCTACACCGATACGGTGCATGTGGATGCCGGATTGCTCACCCCATTGATCGCAGGGTTTGCGAAGGTGTTCTACGCCCACAGGCAGCGCCGCTGGCGCGCCTTGGCCCGGAGAAATTTCTCCGCGCTCGCGCTCACTCGCCCTCTTCGATGATCCGTGCAAGCAGGCGTCGCTCCAGCTCGTCCACCTCGCCATCGGCGCCGATCATCTTGTCGAGCCATTCCTGTTCGTGATCGGTCATGGCTTCGCCGGCAATGGCCTGTTCAATGTAGCTGGGCGCGGTGTCACGCTTTGCGAAAACCTTGCCGAAGTGGTTGCGCGCCTGAGGCAGCTCGCGGGCCATCTGGCCCATGAAGCGACCGACATTGGGCCTGCTGTCGGCGATGAAGGCCTGCAATTCCCTTGCCCGGTCGTGATCAAGCTGCGCATTTTGAAGTGCGAAGCCCTTGAGATAGTTGCTGACACCGTCGAGGAACAGTTCATCCCATTCGGGCGCGTTTTCCTCGGCCAGGGTTTCGTCCTTGAGCCGGAAAAGCATTTCCGCGTCAAAGCGCGTCACCGCCGCAGGGCCGTGGCCGCCGCTGGCGAATACCACGCGGCGCAGGATCTGCGCTTCGGCGGAGGTGATGTGGCTGGCCGAAAGCTCGCCGCCGCAGCGCGTTGGCCCCACCCCCGTCAGTACCTCGCGTTCGACCTGTTCAAGCACATAGTTCTTGAGAACCACCGGCACGTTTTCGGCCCGTTCGATGATCCGTACGATCGTTTCGAGTTCGACCGTGCTTTCGAGCTTGCCGTCATGATCGACCTGCGCGATCAGCCACTGCGCTTCCTTGTCGTCGCATTGCAGGCGCGGCGGGGTGCCGTTGAGCACGAATTCACCGATCGCCTCGACGAAGAAGTCGCACCATTCCTCGTCGCGGACGTCGAGCGCGTTGTTCAGCGCGAACAGCGCCTCGGCCTCTTCGCGGACGATGATCCCGTCGCCCCAGCCTTGGCGCCGCAGCGCAAGGACTTCCTGCGAGGTAACCTGCCCGTCGGCAGCGGCGCGTTGCGCCAGTTCGGTGAAGTGCGTGGTCATAAGCCCATGGGTCCCTTGAATTCGGACGTTTCATGGCACGAATGTGCTTAAGACCGGGTTACCGCCGCCCCGCCGCCCGCTCGATATCGCCGATGCACCGGGCCCGATCCGTCTCGCCTCCGCCCTTGCGTTCGCGGGCGACGACGTGGGTTGCGACCGGTTCGGCGTTCGATTGCAGGGGGTAAAGGAACACGTCCAGCACACAGCGATCCGAGGTGAATTGCAGTTTGCGCGCATCGCCTTCGGCAAGGTCAATCCGCGCTTCGCCAAACCGGCGGACCAGCGACCCTGCGCGCTCCCCGATGATGCCTTCAAGTCCCGCTGTCCCCATCACGGCGGGCGCGCGAAAGGCAGGTGTGGCGGGTCTCGGGGCTGAGGATACGGTGCCGACCCCGGTGCCACTGGGGGCAACCGAGCAAGCCGAGGCCAGCATGAGGGCGCTGAACAGGACGATCATCCTAGGCATCACAAGGCTCCGTGGCGAAAGGCAGCGAGCGCATCGTCAGATGGGTTCCCGCAGCCGCCCCCAGCACCGGTGCAATCAGGTTGAGGCCGGGGACCAGCATTATCCCCGCGATCGCGCCGCCCAGCAACAGCCGCTCGCTGCGGCTCACCGGGTTTTGCGCATCCCTGGCACCGCAATGCCGCAGCCATGCCATGTCGGTAAGCTCCCGCCCGAGCAGCCATGCGTTCACGGCAAGGAACACCAGCGCCGCGCCAAAAACGGTCACCAACAGCACTCCGGCCACGGGCAAGGCCAGCAGGTTGAAGCCGAGCGTGCGCCCGATTCCCCTAAGCGAATTGGCGAGATCGCGCCGGAACGGCAGGGGCCGGGCTTCCGCAGCGCGGGCGGGGTAATGCTGTTTCTCGACCGCGATCACCACTTCGTCGGCGAAGAACTGCAAGACCGCCACGGCGACCACTCGGAACAGGAACCAGAACGCCAGCCCCGCGATCAGCACCGCCGCCGCCGCCCCGGCCAATCCGCTGCCTTCCCCCGCCCAACTGCCCAGAGCCCATACCAGCGCAAAGTACAGCCCTATGCCCAGCGCGACAAAGGCAAGGACGGTTGCCAGCACCGATTTGAGCAGCACCATCAGCACCGCCCGATCGGTCAATTGGGCCAAGGCTTGGGCAAGGGCATGGATCACGGCACGCATCGCCGGGAGATGTGATCACCGCGCCGTCTTGTCAAACAGCACTTGGCCTCTTCCCCGCATCGGGCTAGGCGCTGCGCATCCTTTGCCAGCAACAGGAAGCCTACCCTTGTCCGATACTGCGCCCGAGCCCCGTTATGATGTCATCGCCATCGGCAATGCCGTGGTCGACGTGATCGCGTCCTGCGATGAAAGCCTGATCGAGGAGCTGCAGCTCAATCGCGGCGGGATGACCCTGATCGACGAAGCCCGCGCGGACGAACTCTACGAAGCCATGCCGCCCGCGCGCGAGGTGTCGGGCGGATCGGCGGCGAACACCCTCGCCGGGCTTTCCACCCTCGGCCTGCAATGCGCTTTCATCGGGCAGGTCGCGGACGATCAGCTGGGCAAGGTGTTCCGCCACGACATGCGCGCCACCGGGATCGACTTCGACACTCCCGCGCGTGAACGCGAGCCTGCGACGGGCCGCGTGCTGATCTTCGTCACCCCCGATGGCGAGCGCACGATGAACACCTTCCTTGGCGCGGGCCAGTATCTGCCCGCCGCCGCGCTGGACGAAGAGCTGATCGCCAGCGCCGCGATCCTCTATCTCGAAGGCTATCTGTGGGACCCCGAAGAGCCGCGCCGGGCCATGCGCCGCGCGATCGAAGTGGCCCGCGCCGCCGGTCGCAAGGTCGCCTTCACCGCGTCGGAGAGCTTCGTGATTGATCGCCATGGCGACGACTTCCGCGCCATGATCGACGACGGGCTGATCGACATCCTGTTCGTCAACGAGAGCGAGCTGGCGACGCTGACGGGAGAGGCTGACTTCGAAGCCGGCTTCGATGCGATCTCGCCCAAGGTTCCGGTGCTGGTCGCCACCCGCAGCGAGAAGGGCGCGGTGGCCGATGCGCATGGCGAACGCGCTGTCGTCGCCGCCGCTCCGGTTCCCAAGGTCGTCGATACGACGGGCGCGGGCGACCAGTTCGCGGCCGGCTTCCTTGCCGGTTACGCGCGCGGCGAGCCGCTGGCGCAGTGCCTCAAGCGCGGGGCGATTGCGGCTGCCGAGGTGATCTCGCACTACGGCCCGCGTCCCGAAGCGGACATGCAGGCGTTGATGGCTGAGCGCCTCTAGTGTTGCGGCCCCGCATCCGCGGGGCCTTCCTCGCTGGACGCGCAGCATAGCTGCGCCCGCTGCGGGCGGGCGGTCGCCCTTGCGGCCCATTTGGGGCCGATACACCGCGCTCAAGTAGCGAAGCAGTAGCGCGAACAAGGGCTCGCTCAAGTAGCGAAGCGGTAGCGCGAACAAGGACTCGCTCAAGCAGCGAAGCGGTAGCGCGTCCAGGTCATCCCTGATTCCCTACAGGCTGGAACAGGTGGAACACTGTCCAGGGATTAAAAACCCCGCTGTGTCACTCTTGGGCCGAAAACTGTCACCTTTCGCGCAAAACTGTCACCTGACCTGCGCAAAGTGTCATCCGAACACGGGAAAGCGTCGCGTTTTCGGCACGCAAATTGTCACCTTTGCATATGCCAAAGTGTCACCCTCCAGACAGGCTTTCTGGTTCGACGATTTGAAAGAGCCGCGCGCATCGTATCGCGCACGGCCCCGGTAGGAAAATTCTCAGGCGACTGCGGGCTTTCGCGCGGGCGGCTTTCCGGCTTCCCAGCCAAACCACGCTGCCGCCGCGCCCAATGCCAGCCCGACCACCAGCGTCACCGCTTCGGGAATGGTGGCATAGGCCGCGAACAGATCGGCCATGAACGGCATCTGCGGGGTGAACCATGTCAGCACCGCCTGCACCGCCATGAATCCCGAGGCCACCAGCCACGGGGCGCCATGCTTGCGATCCATGAAATACAGCGTCATCGCGAACACGATCGCGATCCCGTCCGATATGGCGATGGTATCAAGGATCGCGTGCGGGCCTTCGCTGCCGATAAAGTTCCACGCGGGAAACAGCAGGTCCATGAACCGTCCGAACGGCGATTCAAACAGGATCGATGGCGTTGCCAGCATGTATCCGGCGTGCAGCCGCACATTCCGGCGATGTTTCAGCGCGAGGTAGAACAACGTCAGATAGGCGGCGATCGCCACCCACATCGCCGTTCCGAAAGCCGGGGCGATATAGGTGTAGAACGGATTGTCTCCCGCCGCGAACCCCTTCGCCGAGACGTTGATGATCATGACAAAGCCAAGAATCAGGAACGGAAACAGGGCAAAGCTGGCAAGGCCCATCTGCTTGTGCAGCGCATTCATCCGTTTGTGGATCGAAAGGTGCTGCGCGATCAGCAGCCCCAGCCATGTCATCGACGAAACGGCGTGGACATGAAATGCCAGCGGAACGGCCTTCACGACCGAAAAATAGCTCGCCCAGAAGCCGACCATGATGACCAGCAGGACGAAACCGACGAAATAATGAGCGTGACGATACGGCACTGAAATCCCCCTTTTCAGCGCGGCCCGGAGCCCGAGATTAGCCTAAAGGAGGGTGTTGCACAAACCGCGGGCGGCAAACGCCGCTAAGTCATTCAGCGGGAACGTAATCCTCGCGCCGCAGTGTCACCATATAGGCGGCGACTTCCTCGATATGGTGGGGCTCCAGATCGAAATCCATGACTTCGGGGTAATTGTGCGCATCGGCCAACCAGTCACCCAGCGTTTCATCGGTCACGCCCTTGCGATTGGCGATGGCTTCGAAACTGGGGGCCTGCGGATTAGGCGAAAGGAACGGCGGCTCCACCGCATGGCACCCACCGCACGCCGCCTCGATAAAGGCCGATGGCTGCGCTCGTGCTGACGCCGCCACCTGCGGCTCGGGCGCAGGCATGGTGTCACACGCGGCGGTGGCCAGCAGCGCGAAAAAGGTCAGGGCGAGCGAGGCGTCACGGACTGTCATGCCACCCCTTCTACACACGCGCCGCCAAGTGTAATTGATCGAGATCAATTTTTTGCGAAGCTTGCGATACAGGGTCGACCGGACGACCGCTTTCGGGGGGATGCAAGTATCGGGAATGACGGGATGTGGGTGGATTCCAGAAGGGCCGCTTTGTGCAACCCATCGATCTACCTCGCTGGCAATTGAGAGCGCATTGCCAATGAGTTGTGCCGCTCATATTCCAGTTGAATGACCGCCGACAGCTCCGGAATATTCGAACAGCTCATTGGGTCTTGGATCGCCACCCCCTCACCGGTCGGAGAATCCGGCTGCGGGGTGCTGCGTCTTGATGATCGCGAGGGACAAACGGTTGCCTACCTGAAACACGGCAAGGGTGCGCTCGGCGACATGGTGTCAGACGAGATGATCCGGCTCCGGTGGCTACACTCCCGCCTGCCGGTTCCCGAGATTATCAGGTTCGTCGCCACCCAAAATGAATGCTGGCTCATGACAAAGGCGCTGGCAGGCAAAAGCGCGCGAGCCTTGCTCGATGAAAACCCTGATGACCTCGGCATTGTCATCAACGCCCTCGCTGATTTCCTCCGCCTGGTCCATGCGTTGCCAGCCGTTGAATGTCCCTTCGACGCGCGGCTAGGAGGGCCGCGCGCGGATTGATGCCGGACTGGTGAATGAAGCGGATTTTGACCAAGAGCAGCAGGGATGGTCTGCAGAAGATGTGTGGAAGGCCATTCAGGCCCAGCTGCCTCTAGAGCCTGACCTTGTCGTAACCCACGGTGATTTCTCGCTGGATAACGTCCTGATGAAAGATGGCGGGATCACGGGATGCATTGATGTCGGCGGCGCGGGGCTGGCTGATCGGTATCACGACCTTGCAATTTGCTGGAGAGATCTGGCTGTTTATGGGGCGGAAGCCCAAGCGCGATTTCTTATGCGCTACGGCGCCGGCGAAGGCGACCGGCGCAAGCTTGAGACATATCAACTCTTGAATGAGTTATTCTGAGTGCGTGAGAGAAATTGAACGTCCGCTCCGGGGTCGTTTCCCGAACGGCAGCTTTTTCTGGACAATTAGCAAAGCAGCCAATGCGCGCTGCTGCGTTCGAATAACCGCTCAATTCTTGCGTCAGCCTGCGTCCGCTGCTTCCCGCGCCACTTCTTTCCAGCCGATGTCGCGGCGGCAGAATCCGGTTGCGAAGTCGACCCTGTCGAGCGCCTCATAGGCCTTGGCCTGCGCCTGCGTCACGTTGGCGCCGGTCGCGGTCACGTTGAGCACGCGGCCGCCGTTGGCGGTTAGCACTCCGTCCTTCATCGCTGTGCCCGCGTGGAAGACCTTTGCGCCGTTGGCCTCGGAGTCTCCCAGAACAATCGTGCCGCCCTTTTCGGGGGTGCCGGGATAACCCTTCGCCGCCATCACCACCGTCAATGCGGTGTCGGGCGCGAAGGCGGGTGGGGTTTCGTCAAGTTCCCCCTTCGCGCAAGACAGCATCATTTCCGCCAGATCGCCCTGATACCGCATCATCAGCACCTGACATTCGGGATCGCCGAAACGGCAGTTGTATTCGATCAGCTTCGGGCCCTCTGCGGTCAGCATCAGCCCGGCATAGAGCACGCCCGAATAGGGCATGCCTTCGGCGCGCATCGTGTCGACCGTGGGGCGGATGATCTCTGCCATCACCCGGTCCTGCAATTCCTGCGTCAGCACCGGGGCGGGGGAATAGGCGCCCATGCCGCCGGTGTTGGGGCCGGTGTCGCCTTCGCCCACCTGCTTGTGATCCTGCGCCGTGCCGAAGGGGATGACGGTGGTGCCGTCGGTGATCGCGAAGAAGCTGGCCTCCTCGCCGTGCAGGAATTCCTCGATCACGACTTCGGCCCCGGCTTCCCCGAACCAGCCGCCGAACATGTCGGCCAGCGCGATTTCCGCCTGTTCGATGCTTTCGGCGATCACCACGCCCTTGCCCGCGGCAAGGCCATCGGCCTTGAGCACGTAAGGCGCGGTGAACTGCGTCAATGCGCGGTCGGCCTCCTCGATAGAGCGGGTGCGGACATAGCCGCCGGTGGGGATATTGGCGCGGGCGCACAGGTCCTTGGTGAAGCCTTTTGACCCTTCGAGCTGGGCTGCGGCCTTGGACGGGCCGAATGCCGGAATACCCTCGGCCCGCAGCGAATCGGCGAGGCCGTCCACCAGCGGAGCCTCCGGCCCGATCACCACCATATCGATGCCCTTGCTCTGACAAAAGGCGATCACCGCAGCGTGATCGGTGGCGTCAAGCGCCACCAATTCCGCCTCTTCGGCAATGCCGGGATGTCCGGGGGCAGCGTAAAGCCGCGTCACGCTGGGCGCTTGCGCGAGCTTCCATGCTAAAGCATGTTCACGGCCTCCCGAACCCAGCAACAGGACATTCATGGCGCGCGCTCCCTATCCACCTTCCGATACTGACGGGCTGGTAGCGCGGGTGAGCGAGGGCGACAACGCCCAGCCGCTGTCGATCACCGAGATTTCGAACCTGCTCAAGCGCACGGTGGAGGACCGGTTCGGCCATGTCCGCCTGCGCGGGGAGCTTTCTGGGGTGAAGCGCGCGGCGTCGGGCCACATGTATTGCGCGCTGAAGGATGATGGCGCGGTGATCGACGGGGTGATGTGGCGCGGCAATGCCGGGCGGCTCGCTTTCGTGCCCGAAGACGGGCTGGAAGTGATCGCGACCGGCAAGCTGACGACCTATCCGGGGCGTTCGAAATACCAGATCGTGATCGACAGCCTCGAGATCGCGGGCGAGGGCGCGTTGCTCGCTCTGCTGGAGAAAACGCGCCAGCGGCTGGAGGCGGAGGGGCTGTTTTCCGCGTCGCGCAAACGGCGCTTGCCATATCTGCCGCGGACTATCGGGGTGGTCACTTCGCCAACCGGATCGGTTATCCGCGACATTCTTCACCGGCTTGCGGATCGTTTCCCCAGCCATGTGGTGGTGTGGCCGGTGCTGGTGCAGGGGCAGGGTGCGGCGGAGCAGGTTGCGGGCGCAATCCGCGGATTTTCGGGACTTGAGCCGGGTGGCCCGGTGGCGCGGCCCGATGTCGTGATCGTCGCGCGCGGCGGCGGCTCGATCGAGGACCTGTGGAGCTTCAACGAGGAAGTCGTCGTCCGAGCGATTGCCGAATGTACCATTCCGGTTATTTCTGCTGTGGGTCACGAAACCGATACAACCCTGGCCGACTACGCCGCAGACCAGCGCGCGCCCACTCCGACGGCGGCGGCAGAAATGGCGGTGCCGGTGCGCGCCGATCTTGTCGCGACGCTCGCCGATTTCGCCAACCGCCAACGCCGCGCGGTGCATCGCCCGGTCGAATTGGGGCGCGAGCGGCTGGAAGCGCGGGTCCGCCGGATGCCGCGCGCCGAAGCCTTGTTGCAACCGCAGGCGCAGCGGCTCGACGATCTGTCCGAACGCCTGCGGCGGGGGCTGACCGATCGTGCGCGGCAGGGGCGGGAGGAACTGGTCGGCGTATCATCGCGGCTTTCGCCCCGGCTGCTCACCGGTGCGCTGTCGCAGCGGCGTGAGCGGTTGGAGCGCGTCCGGCTGACGCCGGCTTTGGTGCAGCGCCCGATCGACGCCTCGCGTGAAAAGCTCGCGGCGCTAGTTCGGCTGGCGAGCCAGCTGCACCCGGAAAAGCCGCTCGAACGCGGTTACGCCATCGTGCGCGATGCGCAGGGCAAGGCGCTGACGGCCAAGGCGCAGGCCGCCGCCGAGGCAGCGCTGACCCTGCAATTCCGCGATGGGGAACTTGGAGTCACCGTCGGTGACACAGTTCCGCCTCCCAAGACCCCACGCAAACCACGGCCCGCTGCGCCTCCTCCGCGCCAAGACGATTTGTTCGGCTAGCCATCCGTGCTAAGGTCACACCCATGTTGATGTCGTCCAGCGATAAAGCCGCCAAGCTCTACTACGGCCCCTCCGCCTTCCGCGTCCTGCGCCCCGGCCAGCATGTCCTGTGCGCGGTCACGGGAGAGGCCATCCCGCTCGAAGAGCTCCGCTATTGGAGCGCCGAGCATCAGGAGGCCTACGCCACCGCCGAAATCGCCACGCGCCGCCTGCTTGGCGAGGTTCAGCCGCTGAACGCAGGCGGGTGACGTGATGGCCGGTCGCGCGATCAGGACTGCCCCTCTCGCCCTTGCCGCCATCGGACTGATCGGTCTGGTCGGCTATTGGGGAGCGGGTGCGGCGACCGCGCGCGACCCCGAACCCGCAGCTGACGATACCGCAGCGCCATCCTCCGCCGCGCCGATGCGCCAGCAGACCCGTTTTGCCCACGGCGGCGCCATGACCCAGGGTGGTTTCATCCGGGGCCGCGTGCCCGAAGGCACAGTCGCTGCCGAGCTGGGCGGGCAGACGCTCGATCTGGCACCGGACGGAACCTTTTTCGCCGCCTTCGATCGCGACAGCCCTGGCGAACTCGCGCTCACCGCGACGCTTGAGGGCGGGCGGACCCTTAGCGAAACGCTCAGCGTGTCGCCGCGTGAATGGCAGATCGAACGGGTCAATGTCGCGCGCCGCACAGGCGGCAGCAGCGAGGCATGGTGGGCCAAGCGCGAACCGGAATGGCTCGCGATCAAGGCCGCGCGCGAACGGGAAACCGGCGCGGACGGCTGGCGGCAGGACTTCATCTGTCCAGTGAAGGGCAGGATTTCGGGACGTTTCGGCCGCCAGCGCATCTATGCGGGCGAGCCGGGCAGCTATCATTCGGGGCTCGACATCGCGCCGGGCAATGGCGTGCCCTTTGTCGCGCCCGCCGATGGCGTGGTGGTGCTGGCGCGCAACGGATTCAGCCTCGAAGGCAATCTGATCATCATCGATCACGGGCATGGCCTCAACAGCGCCTTTCTGCACGCCAGCCGGATCGTCGTCGAAGAGGGGCAGGCGGTGCGGCAGGGCCAGCATATCGGCGATGTCGGCGCATCGGGCCGGGCCACCGGGCCGCATCTGCACTGGAGCCTCATGTGGAACGATGCGCGGCTCGATCCGCTGTTGTTCGTGGGGCCGATGAACTGAGGTGATCCGGTACCGGCGCTTGTTCGCGGCGCTTGCCGTCGCCGCGCTTTGTGCGCCCGGCACATGGCTCCGCACCGAAGTCCCGCGCGAAGTGCCAAGAGACATCGTCATGGCCCGCATTGCCGGAGCCGCACAAACCCCATTGCCTGATTGGCGGGTTGAGGGCGTGTGGCAATATTCGACCGGGCCGAGCCGGAAGTTCGGAGGCTATTCCGCGCTCTTCACGCTGGGTGACAAGAACCTGCGCGCCTTTTCCGATCGTGGCTATCGCTTCACCTTTCCCACCCCCGACACGCCCGATCAGGATCCGGCAGCCCGCGTGATCTCGCTTCAGGCATTGGCCGAAGAGCCGTTGAACTGGCTGCTGTGGGATATCGAGTCCGCCACCCGCGATCCGGCGACGGGGGATTACTGGCTCGGCTATGAATACACCCATGCCATCCACCGCTTCACCATCGCCAGCGTCCCCGATGGCGTCAGGATGCTGGGAGAGGAAGTCGAATGGAGCAAGAACAGCGGGCTGGAAGCCATGCTGCGCTTGTCCGACGGGCGCTTTATCGCCATTCCCGAAGGGCGTTCCTACGCGATGATCTGGGCGGGTGATCCGATCGAAGGGGGCAAGGCGCGCCGCATTCCCTTTGAAAACCCGGCTGAAAGCTACGCCGTAACCGACATGGCGCAATTGCCTGATGGCCGCGTGCTGCTGCTGATGCGCAATCTTGTCTGGGGTTTGCCGCCCTTTGCCGGATTGCTGGCGATCGCGGACCCGCCCCAGCCCGGCTCGACCGAAGCCTGGGTGCCGCGTGTTGTGCTGCGGTTTGACGGTGTGCTGCCGCCTGAGAATTACGAAGGGCTGGCGGTGCGCGAACAGGATGACGGCACGATCGCCGTCTGGATCATTTCGGACGACAATGTCTCGGTGTTCCAGCGCACCCTGGTGGCTAAGCTGGTGTTCGATCCGGGCAAACAGTCAGACTGAAACGCAAAAAAGGCGTGAGCGGATACCGCCACGCCTTCATCGCATTGATTTCGCCGAATGGCGGATCAGGCTGCGGCGACAGCCTTCTTCAGCTCGCGCTTCACCTTCAGCGCGTTGGCCGAAAGCTTGTCGTCGCTGGTCTTGAGCAGCCAGTTGTCGAGCCCGCCATTGTGCTCGACCGAACGCAGACCGTGCGTCGAAACGCGGAACTTGAAGCTGCGCTCGAGCTTCTCGCTCATCAGCGTGACGTTCTGCAGGTTGGGCAGGAACACGCGCTTGGTCTTGTTGTTGGCGTGGCTCACATTGTGGCCAACCTGGCGGCCCTTGCCGGTGAGTTCGCAAATCCGCGACATGATATCTCTCGTCTTGTTAACAGTGACGGGCGCTCCGCTGGTCCAGCGGCCCACATGCGAGGGTGTCCCGGAAAGCGCGCCGCATAGCGGGGCTGCAGCGAATCGTCAATTGATTCGTGCCTTCACCCGCCCTAGCGGTGACGCAGCATGACCAGACTGCCGATCCCCGCCCCGATGCAGGCCGCGCTCGACGCCGCAGCCAAGGCCGCCGCAGCGGGCGAAGTGCCTGTCGGCGCGGTGGTGGTCAAGGGGGGCGAAGTGATCGCGATTGCCGCCAATGCGACCCGCAACCCGCCCGACCCCACAGGCCATGCCGAAATGCGCGCGATCCGGCAGGCAGCAGCGGCACTGGGGGATGATCGGCTGACCGATTGCGATCTCTACGTCACGCTGGAGCCTTGCGCGATGTGCGCAGGCGCGATCAGCCACGCTCGCATCGCTCGCCTGTACTACGCCGCCGGCGATCCCAAGGGCGGGGCGGTGGAGCATGGCGCCCGTGTGTTCGAACAGGCGCAATGCCTGCACGCGCCCGAAGTCTATTCGGGCATGGGCGAAAGCGAGGCGGCGGAATTGCTGCGCGGGTTCTTCAGGGAGCGGCGGTAACGCCTATTCGCTCAGCCAGGCGATGGCCTTGGCCTGATCCTCCAGTTCGAAGCCCCGGATTTCGCCCGAGAAGAAATTGGAGGTGAATTCGGCATAGGTGCGGATCCATTTCGGGCCGCCGACAATGGCGTAACGCTCCATCTTGCGGGCGATTTCCAGCTTGCCGTTCAGCACTTCGCCGCTCAGCAGCCGGTCAAGATCAAACCCGTGCCAGTTGCGGATGACCAGCAGCAGCCGCGTGCAGCCTTCGAGATCGAACTTGGCGCGCACCATCGCGACGCCTTTCTCCGATTCCTCGCGGTCGAGCCTGCCGGACAGCTCGTAGGCGGCGATTTTCGGGTCGCTGACGTCGATTTCGTGAAACGCGCCGGTGTGCGGATTTTCAACCTGCTCCAGCACCCATGCGCGCGCGGTTTCGGCTTCGTCATCGTCATAGACCTGATAGCTGATGCCGGGCAGCAGCGCGCTTTCGAGCCGGGCCGAGGTCCTGACCCATTCCTCGTCCGAGACGATGGCTATCCGGTCAAGGCCGTAAGCCCATTTGAGCAGCAACGGGAAATGCACCATTTCCTCGGCCACCGCCGACCATGAAAACCCTGCCATGGCGGTCAGGTCGATCAGCAGGTTGCCACCGCCGCCTTTTGCTTGCTGCTCCTTGACGAAACCCGCCAGCGCCTGTGCATCCGCCTGCCGGAATTCGGCCATCACGGTGATGCGGTGGGCGTGGGGTGCGATCTGTTCGAATTCTATCATGGCGGCAAATTACCATGCACCTTGCAGCGCCGCCATTGATCGAGGTCAAATCTGCCTCAGAGACCCCGCCAGATCTTCGCGCTCGCATTGTCGCGTGCGCCATAGCGGCGATCGTCGCAGCGGGTCGGGCGGAAACGGGGGCCGTAGCAAAGGCGCAATTCCTCCAGCCAGCCGCGCTCGTTCAGCTTCACGCCGATCTGGGCTGCGCTCCAGCCCGGATTGGCATCGGCGAAGGCCTGACGGATGCGGCCTGCGGTAAGGCCTTCCTCGCGGCTGATCCGGTCGTAATCGGGGATGCGCAAGGATTCCCACAGCACGCGTGTGACGGCGAAATAGGTTTCGGGCCGCTTCGTCATGCAGCTGCCGTGCTTGGCCCATTGCCGCGCGATCAGGCGGGTGCTGGGCATCATGCACAGGTTCTCGCGCGCGATGCGGGGGGTGACGGGGGCGGCGGAAGGGCACCACTGCGGCCAGCTGCGCGCGCCTTGCGGCCACAACCCGTGCACGACGAGGCCGAAGCTGCCGTTATCGCCCGAACACTGCACCGCATGGCTGCGCGATCCTTCGCGCGTACGGCAGAACTCGGGGCTCCAGCTCAGCGCCATGGTGTAGCCGGTGGTCGGCACGCTGCGCGGGCGGCTGTCGGGCGAGATTTGCGGGACAGTGGAGACATTGGGCGCGCGGCATTGGTAAGCCTGCGCGTGGGCAAGCGAGGGCAGGACGAGCGCTGCTAAGGCGAGGAGGCTAGGCAAAGGTTTCAGGGGCGACCTCCCTTGATCTGTGAAACCAGCGGCCGGAAGCCGGGACATAAAGCATGACCAGCGCCAGCACGGTGGCAAGGAAAGGCACCAGCAGCAAGGGATTGTTTTCAATGCTGAACAGGATGAGCTCGAGGCTCCACGAGTAGGGGAGCAGCTTGTAAATGCCGAAAAGCGTGACAAGCCAGCGCGCCACCCGGCTGCCGAGGCCGAATATCCAGACGATCGGAATCAAGGCGATGGTGAATTCGGCGGAGCTGGCGACAATCACGAGATCGCCGGTCCATTCGATTTGTGGGAACCGCTCGGAATAGAGAAACCACGCCGAAAGCGGGTTCAGCAGGTGATCGAGCAGGCGCCACATGGCGGCGAAAAGGAAGGCGAGGGCGAACAGCCTGATCGACCACGGCCTCGGCCCTTTTCGCCACTTCATACCAGCGCGAAGTCCAGTCCAACGTCTGCTGCAGGCGCGCTTTGGGTAAGGCGGCCGACGCTGCAATAATCCACCCCGCTTGCCGCCTTGGCCGCGATGGTATCGAGGTTGATGCCTCCGCTTGCCTCGGTCGCGGTGCGGCCGGCAACCAGCGCGACGGCCTCTTTCAGCGTTTCGGGCGACATGTTGTCGAGCAGCAGGTGGTGCGCGCCGGCGGCAATCGCGGGTTCGATCTGGTCGAGCCGGTCAACCTCGCAGATGATCGGCTTCACCCCGGCATCGCGCGCGCGGCGCACCGCTTCGCCGACGCTTCCGGCGACAGCGACGTGATTGTCCTTGATCATCGCCGCGTCCCACAATCCCATCCGGTGGTTCTGCGCGCCGCCCATCCGGGTCGCGTATTTTTCCAGATGGCGCAGCCCCGGCAAGGTCTTGCGTGTGTCGAGCAGGGTGCAACTGTCCGATCCCAGCCGCATCGCCGTGACATACTCGCGCGTCATGGTGGCAATGCCGGAAAGGTGCTGGACGATGTTCAATGCGCTCCGCTCCGCCGTCAGCAGCGCGCGGGCCTTGCCCTCGATCCGCATCAGATCGGTGCCCGCCGCCACCGCGTCGCTATCGCTGACAAGGCATTCGATCGCGCAATCGGGATCGAGATGGCGGAAAAACGCCTCGGCCAACGGGAGCCCCGCGACGACAATCGCGTCGCGGCTGTCCATCACGCCCGAAAAGCGCGCATCGGCGGGGATCACGCTTTCCGAAGTGACGTCACTGCCCCCGCCCGGAAGCCCGTCACCGAGGTCTTCGGCAAGGGTTTCGCGAAGGAACTTGTCGAGGTCGAAGCCGGGGAGGGTGAAGGTCACGCTTTTAGCCTATCTTTCTTTCGATATGATCGCGGGTGGCGAGAACCTCCTTTACGTCCGAATAGGCCGTCTGCCAGTGCGGATCACATTTGAAGAGAATTTGCCCGCTTACCAATGCAATTTCATCGGGAAGAAGATCGGAGCATTCTGGCCCGTCCTCACACCAGCGCAAACGCTTCAGTCTTGCAAGCAAGGCACCAGTTGGAAGTAACTCCAACTCTGATCGCCCAACAACCGGTAGCGCGCGCTTGAGGCCGTGACCTTTCTTCATTGCGCAGCGCTACCCGAGGTTGTGCAACACAATCAATGCACAAACCGTGCGACAACATCACGGTACGACCTGCTCACCTTCACCTCGGCGCCGGAATCCAGCACCAGGAAGCATTCGCCATTGGTGTGCGGCTTCACCTGCCGCACCTGATCGAGGTTGACGATGGTGGAGCGGTGGACGCGCTGGAACTTGCGCGGGTCGAGCCGCCGTTCGAGGTCCTTCATCGTCTCGCGCAGGATCAGCGAATTGTCGCCGGTGTAGATGCACATGTAATCGCCCGCCGCCTCGATATGTTCGATGCTGTCGACTTCCACGCGGAAGATCTGGCCACGGTCCTTCACATTGATCAGCTTTTCGAAGCGGTCGGCGCTTTCGCTCGCATCGCCGCCGAAATCGGCGACGCGATCCGGCGCGACTTCGGCCAGCACGTCGAGGAGTTGTTCGGCATCCTCGGCGCTTTTCTTCTCGGCAAGGCGTTGGCGCACGCGTTCGATCGTGTCCGCCAGCTTGTCCTCGTCCACCGGCTTCATCAGGTAGTTGACGGCGTTGGCTTCGAACGCGCGGATCGCGTGTTCCTCGAATGCGGTTACGAAGACGAACAGCGGCGGCTCGATCTCCATCACGCCCTTGACCACGGAAAAGCCGTCGAAGCCGGGCATCTGGATGTCGAGAAAGACGAGATCGGGCTTTTCCGTCTTGATCTTGCGGATCGCCTCGCGGCCGTTGGAGCAGGTGTCGATCACTTCGACATCGTCAAACGCCTCAAGCCGCAATTGCAGGCCCTGAATGGCGAGTTTCTCGTCATCGACGAGGATTGTCCGGATGGTCATGGGATATTTCCGATAGCACGTTGGGGGTTGAGGTTGATCACATTGCCCGTGGACGCGTCAGAAGGGGGTGACGCATCGGGTTCTGTGAGCGGGGATTTTGACTGGGACTGTTCCGGCGTGGTTGCGCCTGCGGGTTCTTCGCCGGTTTCATAGGGGATTTCGATCAGGACGGTGAAGCCGCCGCCCGGCTGCGAGCGGGTTTCGAACAGGTGATCATCGCCATAGCCCTGCATCAGCCGGTTGCGGATATTGGCCAGCCCAACCCCGGTGGAAACCGGGCGTCCGATGACGCCATCGCGCTCTTCAAGCATCGACAATTGCACCGGCCCGTCGATCCCCGGTCCGGTGTCCTCCACCGAAATGCGCAAACGCTGGCCCACGACCCGCGCTGTCAACGAAATGCGCGCGCCTTCTTCCTGCGGGCTGACGGCGTATTTGATCGCGTTTTCCACCAGCGGTTGCAGCAGCATCGAAGGGAGGCGCGCCTTGAGCGCTGCGTCGTCGATCTCGAAATGGGTGCGCAGCCGTTCTTCGAACCGCATCCGCTCGATATCGAGATAGAGCTGCAGCGTCTCGATCTCCTGCTCCAGCGTCACCTGGCTGCCCGGCTCGGTAATCAGCGTGTGTCGCAAGAAGCCGGACAGCCGCGTCAGCATGGCGTTGGCCGGACCGGTCTGCTTGAGCAGCACCAGCGTGCTGATCGAATTCAGCGTGTTGAACAGGAAATGCGGATTGAGCTGATACCGCAGCATCGCCAATTGGGCCGCAGTCGCCTGCGCTTCCAATCGTTCGAGCCGGTCTGCCTGCCGCTCCACCGTCAGGAAGAAGTTGATCGCGTAATACAGCGCGCTCCACCCTCCCAGCAGCGTCAGCGGAATATAGGTGATCCCGACGAAACGCTGGACGAAGCTGGTTTCGCGGGTGCCGCCGTAATACAGGCCTTGCACCCACGCCTCTATGCCCGCGTGAACGGTGACAGCCAGGAACAGCACGATCACCGTTCCGCCCCATGTCACCACCGGGCTGCGCTGGATCAGCTGGCGATAGATCACCGACAGGATCAGGCTGATCGAAAATCCGGTGATGGTGGTGATCAGGATCAGGATCAGCTGGTTGTAAGGCAGGCCGTTGGCGACCGTGTTCAGCACGCGCAGCAGGAAAGACCCGCCCCAGCCCGCCAGTTGCAGGTTCCAGAAGGCGCGGTTCTTGCTCGCGAAAAAAGGAGCCGGTTCGATGCGCATTACCGCCATATTGATGTCATTTAGCGCAGTTTTGCAATTCTTGCAGGTTCAAACGCGTTTCGCATGGCGGAACGAACGCAAGCGGCGAACCGTCCGTCGCAGGCAGCGCGGGTTTGCGTCCCAGCCTAAAGCCCCTTTTGCGGGTCGATTTCCCGGCGGAAATGGGTCCGCCAGTCAGCCGCACCTTCGCTTTCGATCAGCGCGCGGATCGTGGGGATTTCCTCGGCGATGAATTCGGCGCGTTCGTCCCACCCGTCGTGCGAGCGATTGCGCAGCAGGCCGCCATCATGGCGCGGCCCCCATTGCTCCATGAAGCGTTGGGCAAAAACCGGGTCATAGCCCGCATTGGCCATGATCCACGGCATCAGCCGGTCGGCCTCGCGCTCGGTCTTGCGGACATTGCGCCGCCCGCGCCCGTTGCGATCAAGCCATGCGCTGTGCCCCAGCAGATTGTGCGCCAGTTCATGCGCGACAACTCCCGCGAACACTTCTTCGGGATAGGAGAATCCGGGAAAATCGATCCCGATCACCACCCGGTTGCCATCGGCGACGGCGCGGCTGCCTTCGCCCATCAGTTCAAAGCGGGTGGCGCAGACATCGACCGCGCCGACTTTGACGCTTTCGCCATTGGCAAAGCCCACTTCGATCCCGCCGTGTTCGGCCAGCATCGCATCGACATGATCATGCGCCTTGGCCAGCCTTTGCCAATACAGCCTCTCGCCTGCTTCCCACTGGTTTGGGTCCATGCGGGCAAGCCGGGTGACTTCCCGATTGCCGGGGAATTCCCCGCTCAGGCCCGCAGGTGAGCCGCGCGCCGCCGTCTGCACCGCAAAATCGCCCTCCATGCCAAGCGCCGCGCGTGCCACTTCGGGCGCGCCATAGCTGGCGAGGTCCTGCAATTGCAGGCCGATTGAGGGGATCACGCGGTCACAAAACGCCGCATTGCCGCGCACCAGTTTCCAGCCCACGTCCTGCAACCGCTGGTCGAACGCCTGAAACCGCTCGATCGCCGCGCGCTCGCTGGGAAGGTCCACCCGGTCCCAGTTGATGTCGGACGCAAGCCCGGCCGCAGCCGCGGGCAGGCCCAGACAGGCACAGGCGATGGCGGCCAAAACGCGCATCAGTCCACCGGTTTGTCGAGCGCTTCCTTCAGCCTTTCATACCCTACCGCACCCGCAAGCGGGGTCTGCCGGGCGATGAAGGCGGGGGTGCCGGAAAAGCCGAGCGACTGGGCAAAGGTGAGGTTGCGCACCAGTTCCACTGATACCGCCTCGCTCGCCGCGTCGGTGCGGGCGCGTTCCATATCGAGCCCTGAGGCCTGCGCAGCCGCTTCGACTGCGGAAGGGTTGGTGGGGCCGAGTTCGAACATCTTTTCGTGGAATTCGCGATACTTGCCCTGCATCCCGGCTGCCAGCGCCATGCGCGCCGCGCCTTCGCTGCCTTCGAAGATGGGCCATTCGCGCATCACGACTTTCAGATCGGGGTCTTCTTCGACCAGGCGCTGCACATCAGCAAGGCTGGCTTCGCAATAGGGGCAATTGTAGTCGGTGAATTCGACCAGCACTTTCGACCCTTCGGGATTGCCGAGCACCGCGCCGGGGAAGGGCGCATAGAGTTCGTCACCCAGCGCCGATAGCCGCTCGCGCGCCTGCTCTGCGGCCAGCGCTTCGGCTACTTCCTGCAGGATCGAGGGATTGTCGAGCAGATAGGCCCGCGTGCGATTGTCGGCGAGCCCGGCATAGGACCACGTCGCCGCGCCGAGAAATCCGAACACAAGCGCTAGCAGCGCGATCAGCAAGGTGTTGCGAAAGCTTGTTTCCATGATGGCAGGCCCTAGCGGCTGTCGCGGATGCGTTCCAGTTCGGCGCGGGCCTGAAGCGCAATATCCTGTGCGCGAATCCAGTCCGGCGAACCCAGCGGCAAGCCAGCCTCTGCGGCCTGGGCGTTGCGCAATGCTTCGGGGAAGCGGCGGCTCATCACCTGTTGTTCGGCGCTGGCCAGCCGTGCGCGGGGAATGTCGCCGCGCTCCGCATAGACAACGCCCAACTGATACCATGCGAAGGGATTGAGCCTGTCACGCGCCACCGCCGCGCGCAGCACGCGCTCCGCTTCGGCGTAATTGTCGGTATTCTCCGTCGCGATCAGCGCATGGCCGAACATGCCTGCGATCAGCGGCTGGTTGCGGGTGAGGTCGGTCGCCTTGCGCAGCGGCTTGAGCGCCTCTTCCGGGCGGCCCGATTCCAGCAGGATCTGGCCTTCCAGTTCGAGGAAATACGGGTTCACCGGGTTGATCGCCAGCAACGCCTCGGTTTCCGCCAGTGCTTTTTCGACCTGCGCGTCCTTGTGATAGGCATAGGCGCGGGCATAGCGGGCCGGGATGCTGGTGTTGCTTTCGGGATATTGCTGGAAGGTGCGCTGCGGTTCGGCGAGGTAGCCGTAAAGCTTGGCCTGAACCGCTTCGAACCGTGCCTGCAATTCGGGATCGTCCGGTGCTTCCCAGGCCGGGTCCTCAGCCAGCAGATTGCGCAAGGTCTGGATACGATCGCCCGAAAGCGGGTGGGTGCGGCCATAGGCGGCTTCGTCGGCCTGGCTGTAACCGCGGCGGATTTCGAAATTGCGCAGCTTTTCGAAGAAGGAGATCATCCCCCGGCCCGAAATCCCGGCGCCCGAAAGATAGCGCGCACCGGCAAGGTCGGTCGCGGCTTCCTGATTGCGATTGAAGGCAAGAAAGCTGCCGAGCGCGGCCTGTTGTCCGGCCATCAGCGCGCCGAATGCGGCATCGCCCGCACCTGCGAGCGCCGCGCCTACACCCAGCAGCAGCGAAAGGATCGTGATCCCCTGCGCCTGACGGGTGCGCTCTTCGAAGCGGACGACGTGTCCGGCGGTGATGTGTCCCAGCTCGTGCGCGATCACGCCCTGCACTTCATTGGCGGTGTCGGCGGCATTGAGCAGTCCGGCATGGACATAGACGACCTGCCCCCCGGCGACGAAGGCGTTGATCGAGGGATCGTTGATCAGCACGATCTCGACGCTTTCGGGCTCCAGCTCGGACGCCTCGATCAGCGGATAGGCCATGTCGCGCAGCAGCTCTTCCGTCTCCGCATCGCGCAGGATCGATTGTGCCGCGGCAGGCTGGATGGCGAGAGCGCTCGCCGCAAACAGGGCAAGCGTGAAGGCGAAAAGGGAGCGAAGAGGGCGCATGTGGCGGGGATGCTAACGCGTTCGGGCCTGAACGGGAACTGAAGTTTCCCCAGCCTCGCCTTGCCGCGTGGAAACCGCATGGGCGAAACCGGCCACCAGCCCGACGATATCCCTGCGCGAACGCCACGGCTCAGCCAGCGAAATCAGCGGGTCATTGTGCTCCATCTCGGGGATAACCACGCTCAGCGCATGACCTCCGGCCTGTTTCAACCGTTCCGTCAGGACATGGGTGTTGCGCGGGCGGACCAGCGTGTCCTCTGCGCCATGGATCAGCAGCATCTGCGGGGCATCAGGGCGGAGATGTTCCACCGGCTGGCTGATCGCGGGGTCTGCGAGATGGCCGAAGCTGGCGATGGTCGATTCGCTGTCGAGCGGGAGGAAATCATAGGGCCCAGCCAGACCGATCACCCCGTTCACTACCTGGGGCGAAAGACCGCGCCGCGCCAGCCATTGTTCCTCCAGCGTCGTCATCACGACATTGTAGGCCCCGGCGGAATGACCCGCGACGACGATCCGATCCGGGTCGCCGCCATAGGCCGCGATTTCGGCATGGGTCCATGCGATAGCGTTGGCCGTGTCCTCAAGCATAGCCGGATAGACGCCGTCCACGCCCAGACGATATCCAACCAGCACCACAATGAACCCTTCCGGCACAAATGCACGGGCGATAAATCCATAATCGACCGGGTTTCCACTTCTCCAGCTTCCGCCATGCGTGAATAACAGCACCGGGAGCGGCGCTTCGGCCGGGTCGGGTCGTGCCGGTCCCCAAACTATCAACTGCTGTTGCGGATGGCTTCCGGTGGAAATCCGAGCTTTCACCTCCGCATCGCGCGGCCCACCCGAAATACGATCGACAGCGCTCAGCACTGCAGGCCCGTTGCGCGCGATCGCCATCTGCAGCCCGACCCCGGCGACCAGCACCACAAGCGCGATCCCGCCCAGTATCCACCAGATCATCCGCACTCTCCTCATTCTCCCCTGCTCGCGGTCCGTACGAGGCTTTTGACCCCGCCTTCGAGATCGAGCCCGGCGCTGCGCAGGAACCGCTTGGCCTCCGCATAGTCGCTGCCCGACCAGTAGGGAACGCCCAGCCGCTCAAAGGTGTCCAGCGCATGCAATTCTTCGTTGTTGAGTGGTGCGCCGGTTACCGCGCGGATGAAGACTGCGGCAATTCGCCCCGGAAACTCGCGCGCGATCCGACCGAATGCCGTCAGATCCTTTTGTGTGTCGTCCCCGATCAGCGCGAATTGCAAATGCGGGAATGTCTTCAGGATGCGCTGGATCGCCTCTTTCTTGTGCGATCCGTGCCCCTCCGATCCCAGCGTCTCGCGGTTGAAGCCCCAGTCGCGCAGCATCACCGGCCCCAGCGGCAGGCCGCGCTCGCGCTTGAAGGTGACGAGATAGGAAAAGAGGTTCCAAGGACTGGAAGAGACGTAGAACACCGGCCGCACGCGGGCCTCCGGCGTGGCGGAATCGATGGGCGAGGCCAGATCGGTGTTGTCCGCAGGCGCGCCCCCCAAGGCCGCAAGCAAGGATGATGCCCCCGGCACCGGGACCCGGTCGCTAGGCATTTGCGCCATCACGCGTTTCCAGTTGCGGACAAGCGAACGAACGCCCCCGGTCACCCCGGTTTCAAGGATCGTGTCGTCGATGTCCGAGATGATGCCTACACGCGTCTGGCTGCCCGGTGTCAGGATCCAGACATCGGTTTCGAACGATGCGTTTTCATCGCTGTCCCGCCATCTTAGCACGGCCTTCTCCCAGCGGGTCCGCTCCGCCGTCGGGTTGCCCGGGGAAAGCGGCAGGTCAAAGCTGACGTAGCCTTCCGGTCCTGTCGTGGCCGATTGCCGCAGCACCCGTCCGCCGGGCAGGGCATATTCCAGATCCACCACCAGACCGGGCACTTCCTGCGACAGGTAGATTCCCGCCATCGTCCTGAAATCGCGCCAGAAACTGCGCTTCACGAACACCGGTGCGCGGGATCGGAGCGCGCGCGCGTTGACCAGCAATCTATCGGTGTTGCGAAAACCGAAGAAGGGCTGGACGCGCAAGGGCTTGCGCCGGGAGAAAGGGCCGACAGGCATGGAGCCTGCGCCTAGCTTTCCCAGCGCGCGAGGCCAAGTGATTCACACTGTAGCGACGCGGTTTCAGCGTCGCGCTGGCGGCTATCAGCCGACCAGCTTCTTGCCTGCGCGTTCGATCAGCGACACGTCGTCGGCAATCTCGCCGATCAGCGCGACCCGGCCCGCATCATCGCGGCGGATCATCACCAGCGAGAATTCCGGGCCTTCGCCTTCGAGCGATTCCAGCATGATTTCCTCAAGCTGGCGCAGCTTCTTGGCGAGCTGGGCGCGGATATCGCCTTCGGCTTCGACTTCCTTTCCGCTTTCTTCACGGCGCAGGCGGCGTTCGGCGTTGACCACGCCCTTCAGCCCGCCGTCCGCCTGGGCGAGGTAATCCGCCAGCGAACCGCGTTCCAGTTCCAGCCGGTGCGCGTGGGCAAGCACGGCGGCGTATTCGGTAAGGCGCGTCTTGTCGTAATCCTGCCCGAAGACGAGCTTGACGATCGGCGTCATCGGCGCGCGATCCTGGATCGTGAGGCCGCTGTCTTCGATCAGTTCGGCATAGGCATCGGGTTCGTCCGCGGCAGCGAGCGAGAAATCATAGGCCCGGCCGACTGCGGCATAAAGCGCCTGACGGCTGCGATCTTCCGAAGCGCGTGCGGTCTGTGCGAGTTCGCGCGCCGAAGCGAGACAATCGTAAAGCCCGGCATCGGTCGAAAGTGCCTCGGCCAGTTCGAACACGTCTTCACCATCGCCATCAGCGCGATCATCGGCGTCATCGCCGAAATCGGCGTGGATGGCCGGCTCGACCGCTGCGGGTTCGGGCGCCACGGGCTCCGGCGATACCGGCGCGGCTGGCGCCGGTTCTTCTACCCGGTAATCTTCAGGGTCGAAATGTTCGGCATCGAGATCGATGGCCTTCTTGGCCGGGGCTTCGATGTAATCGGCCAGCGAGGCAAAGCTGTAGGATGCGCCGTCGTCGTCCTCATCCTCGATCTCTTCGCCGAATTCATCAACTTCGGGATCGTCGAGCGAATACTGGCCGAAATCGGGCAGCGGCAGATCGTCTTCGTCTTCATCCTCACCGTCGAACCAGGGTTCGCGCATGGAGGAGATGTTGTCCGACTGCGGGTTGGTTTGCGGCACATCCACGGCGGTGGCTTCGTGCGCGGGCGAATCCGCCCATTCGGTCAAGGGATCGGCGTGGTGGCGGTGCGGCTGGTCTTCCGCTTCGGTTTCGACCTCTTCCACACCGTCGGTGGCCAGAGCCTGGTCGATTTCGAGCAGCAATTCGTCAGCCGCGGCGGGATCGGCCATCTCTTTCCAGTTGATCACCCCGTAGATGAAGTCGATGGTTTCGCCATCGCTGGAAAACGGCAGCAGAATGCCGCGATACAGGATCGAGGCGCCTTGCTGGTTCACGAATTCGGCTTCGAACCCGATCGGCGCTTGGTTGGCGAGGATCTGCATGTAGTGATCGGTGATGCGGCTCAGGAGCGAGCGCGGCGGAACGTCAGACAGCCGGGCGATATGCCCGGTGCCGCCGCATTCGGCTGCGAGCTTGGTGCCAAGGAATTGCACAACCGGGTCTTCGATCCCGGCGGTGAAATCGAGCAGCACGCTGTTCGGGCCGAAATCGTCGAGATTGTGCGGCTCCAACTCCTCGATCGAGGGGAAGTTGGCATCGCCCAGCAGCCCGGCCCAATGGTTGTAGGCGCGCACCTGCATCCGGCGCTCGTCCTGGCCGATTGCCTCGGGCGGCAGTTCGCGCACCCTTTCCTCTTCGGGTGGCGTGGTGACGTCATCCCAGTCCTGACTGTCGTCAGCCGGAATGCCGGTGTCGAAAGTGCCCCGCAGAGTGTCCATTATCGGCCTGTGCCCCTTGATTGACGCATGTTCGCCTGCGGTTCTGGCGCGACGTGGTAAACATTGCGTTAAGTTGCGCCGGAAAGTTGTCGGAAACCTCGAGCTGAGGCCCGGCGCAAGGGGCAGTTGGCGCTAGAGGAAATAGCGCATCTTGATGGTCACGCGCTGCGATGCCGTGCCGACGGTGAAGACCGCGTCGTCCCATTCGGGTGGAGCCATGCGCACAGGGGCATCGCGCGAAAAGCCGTATCCTTCGCGCGGAGCCATGCCGAGGACGCGATTGGCCTTCCCGTCCTCGTTTTCGTCATGCAGCAGCGCGATGGCATATTCGCCCGGCCGCACATTGTTGAACCGGATCGTGACCGTTTCGCCCGCGGGGACGACAGTGCGATACGAATTGGGATCCTTGGCGCAGCGCGGAAACACGCTTTCGACCGTGGTCATGCAGGCGCGCACCACCCCTTCGCTGTTCCGCAGGTCCGTCACCGTGATGGTGACCGTTCCGGCCGCAGCCGGAGCGGCGAGCCCCGCCGTGCCTGCACCAAGCGCGAGCATGACAAACCGCATCATGCGCTTGCCCCCGCCTTCTCGAAGCGCCGGGAAAAGCCGCGATCGGTTCCGCACAGGTGATCCCAGAAACGGAAATACAGGCCGAAATTGCATCGATATTCCTCGTGATGCCGTTCGTGATGGCTGGCGGTTATCACCCAATGTCCCAACGCAGAATGAACGAAGCGGCGCGGGAAAATCTCCCACCCCATGTGATTGGTGACCCCCATCACGGTCGCGATTGCCAGCACCACGCCCAGCGCGCCGATGTGGATCGGGACGACGAACACCATCACCGGGATGACAATCGCCCCGATCAGCGATTCCACCGGGTGAAAGCTCATCGCGGTCCAGGCGGTGGGGGGCTTGCTGTGATGGTGCACGGCATGTGCGATGCGGAACAGGCGCGGCCAGTGCATCGCGCGGTGGGTCCAGTAGAACCAGCTGTCCTGCGCGAACAGATAGACGAAGATCGACACCGGGATGTACCAAAGCGGCCATTCGGCGGCATCGATATACATCTGTGTCCAGCCGTGATGGCGCCAGCCCCAGAAGATGAGGCCCGTGGGCGCGCCGTAAAATATCGCAGCGATCAGCGACCAGCGAATTTCTTCCCTGATCTGTTTTCCCTGCCCCGCATACAGGCCCGGGCGGAGTCGCTGCGTCATCCATGCGAACAGCCCGCTTGATGCAAAATACCGGATGATCACCATAACGGTCATCGCGCCGCCGGTCACCAGAAAGGCAAGCCAGAGCGGAAGATCGGGGCTAAACATCAGGGTCTTATGTCCCACCCGTGACCGCAAGGAAAGCGCGGATGGCCCACAGCTTCGCTGCGGGGCTGGTCAATCGCCCGCAAAACCGGCGCAATGCGGATCGATCAGCGCGGTGTGTCGCCGCATCGCGATTCGCGCCAGATGCTCCACCTGCACCTTGCGCCTTGCCGCTGCGAGCGGATCGAGCGGGGCGTGGCGCAGGATTTCCCCGTCATAGCCATCCGCCACGATCACTCCGCAGGCATCCGGGCGGAATGCCTCCCCATCCAATGGCGCACGATCAAGATCGGGTGGAACTCCCCAGAAAAACCGGTCGCAATAGTCGAGGTAGTCAGGCCACTTCGCATCGCCCAAGAGATCACCGCGCGCGACCTTTATCTCGACGATCACCACCAGCCCCTTGGCATCGACACCCATCAGATCGGCGCGGCGGCCGTTCTTCAGCGGGACTTCGGCAAGGCACCAGATATCGTTGCGGGCGAACAGCCGGGCAATGCCCCGCGCCACATCCGCAGCAGTGGCGCCAGCGGCGTGCGAATCAAGCGCGGCAGAATGTGTGATCGACATCGCCCATGATTGGAACATAGGGCGAACAAGGTCAAGCGGATGCGAAGCCGGATCAGGCGGGGTAGGGCCGGACCGCCGAAAGAACCCCGTCACGCGCATGATGGAATTCACACCACAGCGCCAGCGCGGGGGCAGTCGCATCCTGTCCGCGCTGCACCAGCGTGGTCAGCGCCGCCATGCCCGGCTGCATCATCGCGTCAATGTCATCGATCCCCTGCGCAGCCACTTCGCGCTGCCAACCGGTCGCGTGGTCCAGCATTGCTGAGAATGCGTCGGTCGTGGGCAAATGCCGGTCCGGCGAAAGATGTGCCATCTGCGCGAGCTGGTTTGCGGTCTCGTGCAGCGCATCCCAGCGCCGCGACATGGTGCTGACCGGATCATCCGATCCGCCTGCGATCTTGCGCATTTCGCGCATCGCTTCGGGTGACATCGCTGACATGAGAGGAGCCTAGGCCTGATGCCCTTGCCGATTGGTTAAACACTACACCTCTGATGTCCGGCCAAATTCGACTGGCCAAATTCGACTGGCGCGCGCCGATCAGGCTTGCTAAGCGCGCTTCCCGGCGGCAATCATCCCCGCCACTGCAAGCACCCGTAGCTCAGCTGGATAGAGCGCTGCCCTCCGAAGGCAGAGGTCACAGGTTCGAATCCTGTCGGGTGCGCCAGCTCTTCCATGGCAGTAACTGAAGCGGCCTCGCTCCCTTGCCGGGGGCTTGCTGTCTATTGCGGGATGGCGTTCCAATCGAGGTCGAATCTGGCGAGATATTTGCGCAGGCGATCGGCGCCGTTGGTGGATTTGCGCTGTTTGCGCGAGGCGGCGAACAGGGTGCGGCCGGCTTCGGACAGGCTGGCTGACTTGCGGCAGACCTCGATCACATAGTCCAGCTGCACGCGATCAAACGGATCGATCAGCGCCATCCGGTCCTGGCCGATGAGTTCCTCCAATTGCCCGCCCTCTGCCGCCTCGCCCGACCACAGCCGCGCGAGGCGCTGCGTCTCGAAATCCACCGCCGCGCTGTCGATCCTGCCGGTGGGGCACAGAGTCGCCATGCGGGTCACGCTGGCGGCGAGATCGCGGAAATTGCCCTGCCACCGGGCGGACGGGCTTTCGGCAAAGGCGAGATAGCGCGTCCGAGCCTCCCTGTTGAAGGTGACACGCACGCCTTCGCGTTCGGCAAATCGCTCCAGCTCATAGTCTAGATTCGGGGCAATATCCTCGCGCCGTTCGGCAAGGCCGGGCAGGGAAAAGGTCCAGAGATTGAGCCGCGCGAACAGGTCTTCGCGGAAATTGCCCGCTGCCACTTCCGTCATCAGATTGCGGTTGGTGCCCGCGATCAGCTGGAATTCGCTCCTTGTCTCGGCATCGGCGCCCACCAGCAGAAACCGCCCCTCCTCGATCGCGCGCAGAATCATCGCCTGTTCGTAGAGGCCGAGTTCGCCGATCTCGTCTGATCCCGTTTCAAGGCTCCTCGCTGCAAACGGGCCGCCGAGGCGCGACGCGGCCCAAAGATACCCATTGACAGAGCGCGCCCGAGATCGCTATCGGCCCGCTCCTACCCGCCGCCCGCGACAATTGACCGGGCGGCCGTGTGCCCAGATGGCGGAATTGGTAGACGCACCGTCTTCAGGTGGCGGCGCTCGCAAGGGCGTGGAGGTTCGAGTCCTCTTCTGGGCACCATTACCTTAATCGCGAACGTTCGCGATTGGTTGCTAAATCGTCGATATCCTGCCATTTTCTAAACCTCAGCTGGTTGCTGGGGTTCGGCATCGACCGCCTAAATTCGGGGCTCCAATGGACCAAAAAGGGGGCCTCGCCTTGAGTTTTCGGCCGAATTGATGCGATTTTGGAAAGTGGGGCCCACATGAAGCTGACCAACGCGCAAATTTCCCACGCAAAACCAAAGGATAAAGACTGCAAGCTAACTGATGGTGGAGGCCTTCACCTGCTCGTTCGTAAGAATGGTTCGAAGCTATGGAAGCATAGGCTCCGAATCGACGGCCGAGAGCAGAAGCTTTCTTACGGTCCCTATCCGTTGGTCACACTCAAAGAGGCCCGTGAAAAGCGAGACATGACGAAACTTGCGATGTTGCGCGGCGAGAATCCAGTGCAGCAGCGGCGCGAAGCAAAGCTCGCAGCTCAATTTCGCGAGCAAAACTCGTTTCAGGATGTCGCCAAAGAGTTCATTTCTAAACGTGAGCAAGAGGGGCTTGCCCCGTCGACCATCAAGAAATCGCGTTGGTTTCTCTCTCTCCTATCCCCTGCGATCGGTCGGCGTCCGATTGATGAGGTGTCGTCAATGGAGGTTCTTAGTGCGCTCAAGAAAATCGAGAAACGTGGACATCGTGAAAGCGCAAGGAAAACGCGATCGTTCGCCAGTAGAGTGTTCCAGTATGGGGTGATAACGGGGCGCTGCAGCTCGGACCCGGCGCACCCTCTGCGAGGGGCGCTCGTCGCTCCGGTTGTGACTCACTATGCTGCAATTACGGATCCCGCCGAACTCGGTAAACTTCTGCGCGGAATCGATCAGTTCGATGGGTTTCCGGCAAGTCGTTACGCTCTGAAGATCTTGCCACACGTCTTCGTTCGACCCGGTGAGCTTCGCCTCGCCGATTGGGCAGAATTCAATTTGAGGAAGGCCGAATGGACGATTCCGGAAGGCAGAATGAAGGCTCGAAAGCCTCACCGGGTCCCGCTCTCGAAACAAGTATGTGCCATGCTGAATGAACTAGGGGCGGAAACCGACTTTAAGGGGTTCGTTTTCGCATCGCTTCACGCGAGAGGGCGGCCAATAAGCGAGAATACAATCAATCAAAGCTTACGGCGCTTAGGCTACCAGGGCAGCGAAATGACTGGACACGGCTTCCGCTCGACAGCGTCAACGTTGTTAAACGAAAGTGGTCGATGGAGTGCGGACGCAATCGAACGCGCGTTGGCCCATAGAGACACGAATGCAATACGAGGTATTTATCACCGTGGAGAACATTGGGCTGAAAGGGTCGAGATGGCTCAATGGTGGTCCGACTATCTTGATGATCTGAAGAAAGAGCGACTGCCCTGAACCGTCAACACCGATGGTTCAGCCAATATCGATCCCACTTGAGCGCAGTCCCAGACCGAACCATCTGGCAGGAAATGTCCCCCGAGACTGGAGAGTTACACCAGGCACCTGTCCGATTGCCGCCTGCGCTTCCTGTACTCCTGCACGATAGGGCTGGCCCTTTAATTCGGATATGGCCCTGAGGCGTCCTACCTACAGGTTGACCGAGCAGGGAAACCAAGGCGTCGCGCGCCTGATCAGCTGTCGCACGAGGACATGGCTGATTGGACTTACACGTTCCATCAGTTTCACGGGCCGCGATGCCTGCTAGGCGAAGCCTCGGCCCCTCTTCGCACCAAACCGGGCCATCTCCATCCCAAACGTGAGTAGGGGTGCACGTGAAAATTTCGCCTGCAGGAATTACAATGACTTGGCCTAGGAAAAGTATGAGAGAGAACATTGAACTCTTATATTCCTTGAAGCTTACCTAACTGTTTGATTGCCCCACCGTGTGATAGCGGATCGGCGAGGGCGGGCTCAAGAACCCTGAAATTTCCACCCGGTACGAGCTCAAATACGTCGCCAAAAGTTTGCTTGGCAGTGAGCCCATTCATCGATCGGTACAACTTCTCCCACTCTCTCGCGATCTTACCGATCGGAACGAGAATGCAGTCAGTGTTTCGCGCAGTTCGAACCAGCCAAAATTGTCCGTTCTCCTGCTCAACAACTCGCCCAGCATCGTGGGTGACCGCGACAGGAGAATATTTCCTCACGAAGTTATCTCGTCGCACTCCCGTAAATTCTGAGGCAAGGTCGTTGTAGTCCGCAAGTAGTTGATCTTGGAACTGACGTGCACCCTGAACATCACCGTCTCCCTGAATATCGTGCGCTCCGTTGTCGACTGTTGAACACGTCGGCGTTGGGTTCTCCCGTGGGAGTACAGCTTCTGCCTTTGCGAGTTGATATCTTGCCGCAGTTGATTCCTGTCGAAGAGACTGGAGCTTATCCTCCAATTCAGCAATACGAGAGTGTAAGTTGTTGTACCTTTGTCGGTTGTCTTGCATCAATTTCTTGTCGAGCTTGCGAAGCTTGGTGTTGCTTTCCTCAACTTCCGAATCTAGCGCACCTAGCTTGAGGGTTAGAAACAACAGCCAACCAGCGGCTAGGACGAGAATTATCGACGTAAGGATTGTGAGCAGGGACATCACAAGCGCTCCCGGACCCTGAGCTCATTATCTCTGTCAGAGACATTTTGACTCATGGTCTCAATAAGGAATCGAAGGGAGGTGATGAATGGAGCCTCCAAATCCTGCCCTTCGTGAAGATCTCGATCTTCAGGAGGGAGTTTGGACAACTGAGTGTTTAAATAGGAACGCGTCCTCAATTGGATGGAACTCGCCGCAGGTTGGTCGTTAATGTCGACCAACAGTCCGCAGGCAACATTGAGGTTGCTCAGGAAAGTTTTGAGCTCCCCCAAATCAACGTCCTTTATGTTTGCGCCGTACGGAAGCGTCGCGATGTCGTCTGTAGGTGTAAAAGAGATCTGAGAGCCCGTCCCCTCTGCATGGAAAGCTAACCCGGCCGGCTCGAACACTGCGTCGGCGTGATTGAGCGAACTTGCATCTGCTTCCAGCAATAGTCCGCGGGCAACTTCTTCTTTGGGAAGCTTCGAGAAGCGAGGTTCAATCGATCTTGGAGAAGCAAGGTCTTCCCGCACCATTCCAATCATCTTGGTGACGTCTTGTAGATCGCTAGAGTCGCCATCGGAAACGAACTGCCGGAAGATAGTAGAGCCCCGTCCGCCAAGTGCTACAGTTAGCTCCGCGATATCTTTTTCATCGATCAACTGGCGGTCCTTCAGCACCATAAGGACCAAGCCCAGATAGTGGTGGAGTCCTCCAAGCGCAGTCTTGGCGACCTGTCTTAAGCCTGCCCAGGCAGGTTCACCCGAATGCAACGGGTATGCCCGATCGAAACGATCGGCAAAGTCCCGTCTTGCAATGATTAGCTCAACAAGCTGCCGGGCGCGGTAGCTCCGATCGGGAACCTCTTGAGCGGCAAGTGAAGCCTTGAAGGCCTGCACAGCATCACGGTCAATCGCTTCCAGAATTTCGAGGTTCTCAGCCAGGTAAGAATTGAAGAAGTGGGTCCCTGCAACTCTAGCCGAACCTTCCCAGATCAGAGCTTGATCTTTCCAGATGGCGATGTCGGTGGTTCCGCCGCCGACATCGAGCATGATCACAAGCCGCCCGACCCCCAATCGCTGCTGTTCAGGATCCAGCGTGAAATACTTCATCGCAGCTTCAGCCTCGGTGCTAAACCTTATACTGTCATGGTCAGCTCCGCCATCGGCGCCCTCACGTGACAGGCTCTCCCACGCGCCACGGATGATCTGTTGGAAGGCCCGCTTGTGCTCAGTGCTAAACGCTTGAGGGAATGAAAACCGCCAGTTTATCTTGTTGGACATGATCCCTTGGCCGCGCAGCTCGGCCGCCACCATGATCATGAGCTGCTTCAGGAATGATTGGACCAGGGCTCGACCAGATTTAGTCTCTCCCCACTTAATATCAAAATCCAAAAGACCGCTGTTAATCTGGCTGAGCATGAACTCTGGACTGTCGGTTGTCCCTCCTCTCGGCATGAAGAAGACCATGTGAGAAAATCCGAATTGCTCAGAGCCGTGGTTCAACGCATCTCGGATTTCACTTGGTAGCGCCCCACCCCCAAACTCGCGCTTCTTCGCTATTGTCGGAACGGGGGTCTCATGATCATTGACCGGGAAGAAATCGGTGTATGTCCCGGCAACTTGAGATTTCCCATCCTCAGTCTTGATCGGGAGTAATACGCGATCATCAAATGAGATGCGTTTTGCTGGTTCAGCTCCCTTGCGGCTATAGGCAATTGTGTTGGTTGTACCGAAGTCAAAAGCCACCACGGCCGGCTCGACCTTCTGCGAAACCTCGTCCTGGCGAACTCGCACACATCCAACAGGCACATCTCGGTTCCGCTCTTCGTCGCGCATAGCGAAGAAAATTGCCTGCACGCCGTGCGGCAGTCGATGTTGCTCACCAACTACTTGAGCATCGTTTCGAAAACGGAACCTCTCCAAGATCAGGTGGCCAGCTTCATCTTTTTCGGCGCTAATGTCCTTCGCCTTGAGGCTTTGATCGATCAATAGATCATCGGATGCCCAATCAGACAACTTTCGACGCCTAGTTTGCGGATCTGGAAATTCACAAATCGCAGCTACGAAGTCAGATGATGCAGCGAAGCGCGTCATTAAGTCACTGCGTTTGTTGTACTGGAAGCGAAGAAACGTCCACGGCCATTCCGGAGCAGAGAAGTTGGGCCAGATTGCAAGATCGCTCGGCGGAGGAACGGTATGGATGTCTTTGGTGGCGAAGGTTCGGGAAACCCGATGACGCGCTCGAGAATTAACCAGCTCGACCTGCAAAGAGAACTTGTAATCCTCTCCATTCTGGGAAAACTGCGCGTCATCTGACCAATTTTCTAACAATAGGGCAATCGGGGTGACAGGCAGAAGCTCGTTCCTGAGCGACGAAGGATTCGCTGGGACCTCTGCTCCCTCATCCAATCGGACCATCCGAGTAGTGAAGATATCATCGTTGACCAGCACCAGATAACCGTCGGCAAGTGCTTCCGATTTGATTTGGTTGAGCGTCGCGGGCGAAACTGCGTCACGAAGCGTATACTGTTTCCAAACCGCGACTTCGGACGCATCCTTGCCTAGAGTTTCTGCGATCTTCTCGTCGACTAGGATGATACCATCGTAAAGCGCGCTCGCTTTTCCCCGAGCTGTCGCAACAAGACATTCGCTCTGTGTCGGAGCAATCCCTCCTGAGTCTAGAACCTTGGTGCGTCCCAACACTTGGAAGAAAGGATCGGGCCAAGCATAGTCAAGTGTTGTTGATCTAAGTTGGAAATCTCCGATAGCGCGGCCAGCGGCTTCACCTTGAAACTCCCCAATCTGTCTCAAAAGCTCGTCGCGGTACTTCCGCTCAATATTGGGAGCGGACCTTTCCTCAATCGCGCGACTGAGATTTTTAAGGTAGTCGCTAAGGATCGCGAATTCCTGGGCTGTCACTCCATTGGCTTTTAGTGGATCACAAAGCCCGCTAGCCAGCCACGGCACTGACGGTTTCGAGACGCGGGACGCCATGCGTCCAGGTGCGACAAGGATACTAGGCGAAAGAAAAGCGAAGGGTGTCGCACCTTTGGACCCCGAAGCGCGATCAATAAATCCGACCACGCCCAGACGGGTCCAAGGCAGATCAAGCGATTTTGAAGGTTTCGGCAAGAGCGCTTTTAGTACTCTTGCAAGTCCGCTTGGCGTTGCCGGATTATCGAGGTCCAATGATGTTAGTTCGAGGGAATACTCAGCGCTGTATCTAGGCTGGAGGGCGAAAGTTGCGAGCAGCCCCCGCCACTGTGATATCACATCCTGATGGGCATCATGGTCGAGATCGAAGAAAGCGTCGGTAGTCAGTTGAGCCTGAGCCCAAGCATCCGGGATACTCTTTAATTCATCCGTCCTAATCGGGGCTTTGTCCAAGCGTAGTGAGCGCGCAAGCGCGTTCAAGCTGGAGACTGCAGCCCAGTCACCCTTCGATTTGGGCTCAGCAAGCCCCTCGGTAGTGACAGGCGGGAGGTTGTAGAAAGGCATTACAAAGCTCCCTTCTGTTCTCGGACGCTACAAAAATCATGGAGGGATCCAATAAACTGGCCCAACCCTTCAAACTGGCCAGAAACTGCGTCTGTGTTCATTCGATAGTGAAGATGTGAGGCATCTGATAACGGCTCAGCGCCACCCAAACTATCAACCAATTTAGCGTAGCCCGAATGCAAATCACCGTCGCTCAATTGGGTGCGAAGTCGTACTGGGTTGGTCGGGGAATCGAAGTTCGCCTCCCCATCGACAAGAGGATCGGTATTCCACAACGACCACCCCAAGTCTTGCCTGTCGGCATAAGCCTTCATCGTTGCGAGCCAATTCACTGAAGCGTCGAGGTAGTCATCGAGCGAAGCCAGATTTGCGGATCCAGGCTCATTGCTGAAGTCAACTTCCGTCAGGCGCTGCTTCTTGAACCAATTGTGAGAACTGTACTCGTCTTTCCATTTCTCTCGCCGCAGGATCGGTTGCCACAGTTTCCAAGCAGCTGCGAACCGGAGATGTCGGGCAACCATTTCATATGGCAGATCAGGAAACTTGGCGTTCGGGCTGGGCAAATCGCTCCACCCTACGCGGTTGGCGGATTCCCGTGCGCTGACCAGAATTTCTCCGGTGGGGGCGTGACTTGACGTTAGGAAGCGAGCCGCACCGAGCGCGGCAAGAACTTCTGGGAGTAGTGCGGGGTTCCGTTGCTCACCCGTACCAGGCTGATGGTATCCTAAGTCGAAAGGAGGATTCCATCCAACTAGGAAGAGTTCGTCGAAGATTCTCTCACGCTCTAAAAGGGAGTGATAGTATCGCAAAGCACCTCGCGTTTGAGGGAGTAGATCTTCTGTTCTCGCCACATTTGCGTCAACGTCTTCGGGTGCCGAGAAGCGGAAGTAAGGCAGCATTAGAATGCCGCCAACGTGAATGTTTCTATCCAATCCGGCCAGATCGATAATGCGGCGAACTAAACGACTTATCGTCGGGAAGCCTGCCGCGCCTGTGCCACCAAATACGGAGCCAACAAGAAGAATTCGAACTTCGTCCCCACCTTTCGCGTTTGCGATTTCTTCTTCTAGGTCCCTCCAAAACTTCGGGGAATCGGCTGCGGCAGACGTGATCGCCGCAGAACCGATATGAGCGCGTCCTCGGTAACCCTCATCCAGGCGCATCTGTTGTTCCAGAGGACCCTGAGCAAAAAGCAAGTCCAATGCCGCCCCGTCTTTTCCGAGGTGCCCGAGGAGCTGCACCAGAGAGGCTTTAGTTTCGGGGTGTGGGACCCATAGGCCTGATCCCAGTGCATCGACTCTGGCTTTCAGCAGGTCGCCATCACCAATGAAGTGCGGGGAGCCCGAGGTTCGCCACTGCTTGCGTGCCCGATTGATCAACTGCAGTGCTTCTCGAGTGCGGCTTACGTTGCCATTACTTTGGTCTTGGTCAACTAGGCCCACAGTTAGATTCGATGGGCCTAGGCCAATCGCCGTAGCATGTAGAATGGCCTCGACAACTTTCGCGCCGGTGCCCCCGATTCCTATCACGATGTTCTTAGACATAGGGACCTCAATATCGCCAAAGGCGAGCGGCAAATGGGACAGAAGGCTTCATGACCGGCGAAGCAGCTATTGATGTGGCCAACCAGTACACAAATGCGCCAATGATCGCTGATGAGCCAACAAAGCCCCAAAATATGGCGTCATCCATGAACTCGTCCACATTCAACGGTTCAATCACAGCGAAATAGGCGCCCGCGCAAATTACAAGGTAGCCGAGAAGAGCCCCCACCCAATGCACGAAAGCATCTGATTGACCTGCTGGTCCAACCACTTTGCGCTGTACGAGGGTGGCCATTAGGAACCACAAGATGGTGCAAAGAGCACCTGCCGCAGTGATGATTATAATCCACTGAAAAAGGCCATCGGCGATGTTCGCTAGGTAGAGTTGAATTTGGCCATCATTGGGGCCCACTGCATCAATTGCAAATGGATCAGAGCCTCCCCCATCAGAGGATGGGCCCGCGGTGACGGCCGGATCAAGTATGGTGGCCGTACTTGCCGCCTGATCTATCACAAGCCAACCCGCGAGAAATAGCAGGAGGAAAAGGAAAACGGGAGCGATTAGCCCTTTAGCCAGGTCTTTCATCTATCGTTCAACTCTCAATAGAAAACCAAAAGAGGCAGCTTTCCGACTGGCGCCGGTTGCGCGACTAAGTTCGTTTTCGAGGATGGTGGTCAGTTCACTCAAGTTTAGCGTCTTGAATGCGGGCTCCTGAGTGTCGACAAGCTGACGCGCATTCTCTGCGTCGAGCGACCAGTCTCTCATCCATTGGTTCGCCTTGTTTGGGACGGCAAGTGGGCTGGAGCCCACGTGGGTCTCGAGATAATAAACGTTGCCAGGCAGCAGTTGCCCCTGGATTTCCGGACCAAAAGAAAATGTGGCTTGCTCGCCGTCTGGCCGCAGCTCCCAGAGCCCGCGAATGCCGCCTATCTCTGTCCAAGTGTCCGCACCACAGGCTTCCAAATCCGCATCAGCCCTGAGTTGCCAAGCATTCGTGAACTCAGCGAGACCACCCCACCAAACCAGGCCCTCGCGCAAGGTATTGTTTAGCTGTATCGTCTTCCCCAAACGACCGCTCTGGGCGTCTGCGACCCCAAGCTGCAGCAGGTATTGTTCGACCCCTCGCAATGCTTGATCTTCGGAGATCAGGTTTCTGGAAGCGCCCGCACCTATCGCCCTGAGCTGAGCAGGGATCACTGGGTTGTTGGGCTCCTTTGAGAACAGCGAGTAGTTCATCCGATCCGACGAGAAGGAGGAACTACCCGACTGCTTCAGATTGATCTGGAAATTGGAAATATCCTCTTCGGGTCCGATCGCCAGCACGAATAATGGCAGCTCCTTGGCGCCCCTGTAGGTCCCTACACCAGGGACATCATATACGGCGCCATTGAACGGTGCCAAAATGCCGATTACCCCTATGGACATACCATCTTGCAGCGCTTGGCGAAGAGGCTGTCCCAAAGCAATTTGCGGGCTGGATGTTAGAGATCGATTATCTAGCCATAAATCAGTGATGATCAGGCTTACCGTATCTTTCCCCGCCGTGGTCGCGGCCTTCAAAACATTGTCGAGGCGACTTTCCTGGTTGTCACAAGACTGACAATCGAATGGAGCTGTGCCGCCGAAACTCGCAAGTTGGCTGGCCGGAATTTCCTTGATCTCTTTGCCGAACGCGTAGAATTCGGCGTTCTCATAATCGCTTGCCCGTTCACCAATTAGCGCAAGCAAGTCCCCCATTGGCCGCAGTTCCTGAGTGGCGCCGCGATTGAAGCCCGCCATGCTCTGAGAGCGATCAATATAGACCGTAAAATTGGAAGCCCTGAGGACTTCATCGGATTTGACAGCCGCTAAGGTGGAATTTCTTGGCAGGCATGTTGTAGCAGAAGGCGCGGTAATTTCACCGTTTCCACCTGGATCGGCCCCATCGCCGCAAGCTTGCAAAGCTAACGCGGAAGCCACTATCACACTGGTCCGCCGTATTGCTGACAAGCCAGCAAACAGCTGGGCCATTTCAGGAAATCTCACTTCATCCCCCACTTGCTCAGTCGATTCTGGCTGGCACTTTAAAGCGCTCTATGTCAACTAAATTCAAGATGCCTTTATCGGGGCATCAGAGGAAATAGCCAGCATATCTAAATAGGGGCTGGGCCTTAGGGCTCAGGACGAGGAATGTACCAAGACGTATTGAGTATAAGCCTTACGATTGCAGCTATTGCCATTGCGCTCGGGATTGTCGTTTATGGTGTCTCTAGAACCAAGAAAATGATGCGCGATCTCGAGGATTTGTCACATAGCTTGGAGAATGCTCAGGCGCATCTAGGCGATGTGCATTCCGGGAAAGATTTTTACATCGAATTTGATCAGAAGAGCAACTTGCTCGCCATGGTCAATATCCTCGGGCCTAGTTGGCGCGCATATAGCCGCCAAGTGGTTCGCTCTGATGAGCGAGGGGTGATTGGTTCTCCCAAGCCGGCGTCGGACTACTTTAATTATGACTTGCTCTATGCGCCGGATATTCAACTGCGGCGCCATGAAGCAATACCAAATCAGCTTGTCGGCTTGGGCCTGTTTTTTACGTTCGTGGGCTTGGCGCTATCGCTGTTTATCGCCAGTTCGGGGCTCGACGGCGATATTGAAACCGCCAAAGAGTCTCTCATCGCCCTGATGTCGGCTTCAGCGATGAAGTTTGTGACTTCGATTGCTGCCATATTCTCTGCGCTCGCATTCACTCATTTTAAGAACCAGAAGTTGGCCGAATTGCATCCTGCCATCGATCAATTTGCGCAGCGTGTTGATAGCTTGGTCGTTCCTATCTCTCAGGAGCAAGTCGCCGAGGAGACTCGGCGTGAGCTGGTGGTCCAAACGAAGTTTCTTGAGGATCGCAACGAAGATCTAGCGCGTGCGATTGCTTCAGAACTGGATGAGCGTTTGAAGACGAGCCTGCATGATGCCTTGCGTCCGGTCGCTCAGGAAATCGCCAAGATGGCAGAGACGATGGGAGAGATCAGCGAGAATACCATGCGACACATGGTCGAAACATTCTCGAAGGAACTTGGGAGTGCGGCACGCGAACATAGCCGCCGCATGGCTGAACTCTTGGAAGCAGTTTCAAAAGCTGTCGAGCAGGTTCCGGAAAAAATCGAAGCTTCAAGCGAAAAATTCTCGGAAGCTATGGCGGTCTCTGCAAAGAATGTGGAATCCACATTTGGTGGAGCCACCAGCTCGTTGCAGAAAGTTCTCGAGGACACAGCGAAGCTGATGCAGACAAGCTCAAAAAGCTGGGCCGGCGTCAGCGCTTCACTTTCAAAACTCACAGACGAACTGGGCGGTACGCAGGACGCGTTTGGAGAGCGGTTGGAAGCCATCCAACTTACGACTGACGAGACGATTTCTCAGCTTAAATCGATGGCCGACATAATGCGCGATGGAACAACACATTTGCCGAAGATGGATGAAGTCGCAGCCAAACTCGAAACAGCTGCGAATGCTTTGGATAGAAGCGTGTCTGAGATCGCAACGCTTGAAAGCGTAGGCGATGACACGCGCGAACGAGCGGCGGAGGCAGCAAGACAGTTCGCGGCTTCGGTGACCACGATTGAGCAGGAAATGAAAACCCTGGACCAATCGCTCGGCTCAGTATTCTCAAAGATAGAGGCGGGTTTGAGAGTGTTCGGCGAACAGGCTGATCAAATCACAAGCACATTCGATAAAAACTTGGCCCAAGCAGTGGACCGGTTGGATCAAACAATACGTCGCTACGAAGGACGTGGCAGCATGTCAGAGGCCGCGGAATAATGTCTGGCAAGGCAAATCACGCACAGCATCAAGACACGTACTTTATCTCGCTCAACGACCTTCTCGTTGGCTTGCTTTTCATATTCATTGTTCTCCTCATGACGTACTCGCTCATATTTCAGGACTCCGTAGACAAACTCGAAGACAAGCTAACCGAGCGAGTTGAGATGAGAACCAGCTTGCTCGAACGCATACGGGCTGATTTGTGCGAGGCTGGATATGAAGCTGAAGTGATTCCCGGGGAAGGCGTTCTGCGGTTGCCTGAGGGTGTGTTGTTCGCTCCCGGGCAAGCATTCTTGGGTGAAAGAGCGCGTGGTGCACTCGATATTATTGCTGACGCGCTTGGCGAAGAATTGCCTTGTTTCGGTTCTGAGCGCGACGCTGCTTCGTGCGCAGAAAACACTGCAGCAATTTTGGAAGCTGTATATATCGAAGGACACACGGACGACCTCGCAATCAATACCCCGCAGTTTCGAAGCAACTGGGAGCTGTCATCCGCCAGGGCGATCGCGACGTACAATTATATGATTAACGCAGACGGGGCATTGAAAGAGCTGCCGAATGCGAATGGGAGTGCCACTTTGCTAGGTGCGAGCGCTTATGCCGATACTCGTCGCGTTGCAAAATCCGAGCAGCCCAATGCGGCGGAACGCGCTCAGAATCGCCGGGTCGATTTTCGCTTCCTGCTTTCGCCTGCAAGTGAAGAGGACGTTGAGGCCGCTGCAATCGAGGCTGCGAACTGATGCAATTCGAGCGCAGCAAGTTGGAATTGGAAGCTCTTGAAGCTCAGGCGAATCGTTTGCCGCAACGGATAACGGAACCAAGGCAACTACGGAGCAAGTTGGACGAGCTTGGCAAGCATGGTGTCAAGCCGGTCGATCAAGCAGTCAGGCTGCTCACACAATTTAGCGACACTCTCGATCGGTACACGCAGCACAAACTTGGCAGTGATGAGGCGAGAAAGCCATCGGGAGGATACATACTCGCGCGGCCCCCAGCTGAACCAAGTAAGGCAGGGCAGAGCTGGCAAGAGTTGGCGCGTGAGAAGGGCCGCAAGCTTGCTCGGTCAGCGTTGATGTATACTAGTCGCGGTTTGCGTGCATTTGTGAACTGGCTTCAGCGCTGAGTCGTGCGAGCCGTGGCGCTAATGCCGGCTGCGATAAGGCTTGCACGCCACACCACCTCGATCAGCGTCCAGCCTTGAGTTGCCTTTGGCAGGTTCTTTATTCATGAACGTATTGGGTGAATCCAAACAATAGGGCGCAGGGTAAGAAATCTAGCTGCTCAAAGTGCAACAATTTGGATAGGGGGCCAGTTGCATGTGGAGAATTGCGGTCATCGAAGTCGATGGGCGAACCGTGACATTGCGGACCGCTTGACGTGCTCCCCTGAAATGTGACCGCTTTTTGGTAGAGTCTGACGCAAGGAGTCGGACGATATGAAGCGAAGCAGGTTCAACGAAGAGCAGATCATTGCGATCTTGAAGGAGCAGGAAGCGGGCATGGCGACGACTGAGGTCTGCCGCCGCCACGGGATCAGCTCGGCGACGTTCTACAAGTGGAAGTCTAAGTTCGGCGGGCTCGAGGTGTCCGAGGCCCGGCGGCTGCGATCGCTCGAGGAGGAGAACTCGCGGCTGAAGAAGCTGCTGGCCGAGGCGATGTTGGACAACGCGGTGCTGAAGGATCTGGCATCAAAAAAATGGTAACGCCCGGCGCCAAGCGGGAAGCCGTCGCCTATGCCCGGGAGCATCACGGGGTGAGCGAGCGTCGGGCGTGTGCACTGGTTGGTGTGAGCCGCAGGGTAATCCGTTACGAGCCTACAAGGCCAGATGACGGGGCGCTGCGGCAACGGCTGCGCGAGCTGGCGGCGGAACGCCGCCGGTTCGGCTATCGCCGCCTGGGCTACCTTCTGGCGCGGGAAGGCATCAGGCCCAACCACAAGAAGCTGCTGCGCATCTACCGGGAGGAGGGGCTGCGCGTGCGTCGCCGTGGCGGCCGGAAAAGGGCCTTGGGCACGCGCAGGCCGATGGTGCTGCCGGACGGCCCGAACCAGCGTTGGTCGCTCGACTTCGTCTCCGACAGCCTGATCTGCGGTCGGCGCTTCCGTATCCTGTGCGTGGTCGATGACTACACGCGCGAGTGCCTGGCGCTGGTGGCCGATACGTCGCTGTCGGGTGCTCGGGTAGCGCGGGAACTGACCAGCCTTATCGGCATCCGGGGAAAGCCGCATACGGTGGTCAGCGACAATGGCACCGAACTGACCTCGTCGGCCATCCTGCGCTGGTCGCAGGAGCGCAGGGTCGAGTGGCACTACATCGCACCGGGAAAGCCAATGCAGAACGGCTTCGTGGAGAGCTTCAATGGCCGCCTGCGCGACGAATGCCTCAACGAGACGCTGTTCACCTCGCTGGCCCATGCCCGGTTCGTGCTGGCCGCCTGGCGACACGATTACAACACGGTCAGGCCACACTCGAAACTGGGCGGGAAGACCCCCGCCGAGATCGCCGGCCAACGTGTCTGGGGGCATGCCCCCAGACACGTTGCCATCCCATCAAACAACCATCATGAAGGAGCCAGACTCTACCTCTGACTGGTAACAATCAGGGGAGCACGTCACGTGCCCCATCGGGTTTCGTCGAAGCGTCGCCCCCCTTTATAAAGCTCTCGAAATGCGGCTTTTTGATTCTCAAGAATGGTCTCGATAGCCGCCCGCTCGAACCTAACGTCCTTGTAGAAAAAGCGACAAATTGAACCGCCGCTTTTAACGTGCGTCACGTGAAATAGGCCGCGCCGCCATTTCCACCTCTTGATGTCATTGTCGAGAACTGAACTTCCTGAGAACACGCCAGGCTTGATCTTCTTGCGCTCGATCGCCCCCTCGGGAGGGCCAGCTTTCCAGATTGGCCGAATAGCCCGCTTATCTGTCGTCCAATGGAAGCGAGCATACGCGTCAAGCTCCCCATCCGCTATCATATCAGCCAAGAGCTTTTTCGTTGCTTGGCGCCCTCCAAAATAGTTGTGAAGGAGCTCAAGGGCCTCTCGGGCTTTCAATAGCTGGGCCGACTCTAGCTTCTTGGTCTCGGAAGCGTTTTCTTCGGCAAGCACGACAGCTTCACGACAGTCATTGGTAGTCACGCCTCTCTCCCAAAATTAAGCGCCCTTGCTATCTCGAATCAGGGTATATAAAATTGAGAAGTTCTTTTTCGAAAGATTGCGCTGAATTCATCGCTAGCTTAGTAGAAATGGGCCTCGAACCCAGTAAGAGAATATCTTGCGGGGGCCAATTTGGGGGCCAACTCTGTGAATCCCTGGCGCAACTCGAATTAAATCAGGTACTTGAAAGAGGCCCTCGAGTCCTCTTTTGGGCACCATTTCATCATTCATCACAGCTCGCTGACGGTTGTCAAAACCCCGCAATCTTTGCGGTTTGAGCTTGAATTTTACCTGCAGGATCGCCTCGCTCCCAGAGGCATGTGGGGTCGTGTTCCATTGCCGAGGCCCCCGATAGCCGGTGCTGCCAATCATCACTGTCCAGAGCTATCTGCAAAGCCGTTTTCGATGAATTCGAGCGCGCATCCGGCCAGCATGGCTACGCCGCGCGGCAAAGCGCCTTCATCGACATGCATGCGCGGCGAATGGATTGCGCAGCACTGGCTCCAATTGTTGCCGTCGGGAGCTACACCGAGGAAGAACATCGCTCCCGGCACCTTCTCCAGGATGTAGGAGAAGTCTTCCGCTCCCATGATCGGTGCGGGCAGATCGCGCCATCCCTGCGCTCCGGCAATTTCGCGCGCGACCTTGGCTCCGAGGCGCACCGCGCGTTCGTCGCAGACGGTGACGGGGAAGCCCGGAACGATTTCGCATTCCGCCTCCACCCCAAAACCGAGCGCCGTCTGTGCTGCGGTCTCCCGCAAAAGGGCATGCACCTTTTCCCGGTGCTCGGCCGACAAGGTCCGAATTGTTCCTTGCAGAACGGCATCATCGGGGACCACATTGAAAGTGGTTCCGGCGGCGATGCGGGCCACGGTGATGACGACAGCGCTGGCCGCGTTGAAGCGCCGTGTGACCATCGCCTGGATCGCGCCGATGATGGCGGCGGCGGCGGGGATGGGATCAGCGCAGTCATGCGGCATGGAGGCATGGCCGCCCTTGCCGCGCACGGTGATGGTAAACTGGTCGGCGGCAGCCATCAGCGGCCCGGCGCGCCCGGCGAGCACGCCGAACTGGGCGTTGGGCATGATATGCAGGGCAAAGGCGGCATCCGGCAGTGGATCGATAAGTCCGTCCTCCAGCATGAACCGCGCGCCATGGTGCCCTTCTTCGCCCGGCTGGAACATGAAATCGACCGTGCCGGCCAGCTCCTCGCGCTTTGCCGCCAACAGCCGCGCCGCCCCCGCCAGCATCGCCGTATGCGTATCATGCCCGCAGGCGTGCATCCGCCCCGGAATGGTGGAGGCGAAATCGAGGTCGGTCTTTTCGTCCATCGGCAGCGCATCCATATCGCCGCGCAGCAACACGCGGGGCGATCCCTCGCCGGCCTTGCCGCCTTTCAAGGTCGCCACCGCACCTGTGGTTGAAGGACCCGATTGCCATTCGAGCGGCAAATCGGCCAAAGCTTCGCGCACCTTCGCCATCGTCATCGGGCAGTGGAGGCCCAATTCAGGTTCGGCATGGATCGCACGGCGCAATGCAATGACCTGCGGGGCGAGCTGGCTGGCGGATTGGAGCAGCGATTCTGTCAACATGGGGCGAGATTAGCGTCGATCTGCCGCGAAACCAGTCCGAATGCGCTGCGACGATCCGGCCCCCATCCGGCGCGGCCACCCGTCAGCTAGGCGCTGATTCGGTTGTAACTCCGCAGCGACGCCGCGCGAATATTGCAACTTGAAGTCAACATCGCGGTGGAATTATGCCCGGTGGCAAACTAAAGGATGCTGATGGCGACGCCTATTTACGAATTTGCACAACTGCCGCGGGTGGACGCCCGCGAAGGTGCGGTTTCGCGCTCGCGCCGCCAGCGCGAGCCGGGCGAGGCGCCGCGCGTCGGCGTGATCTATAATCCGCGCAGTCACCGCAATCAGGGTGCAGACTTCGACTGTGGCATCAGTCCGCATGTCCATATTGCGCAACCGGGTGACCGATCGCAGCTTCCCTCGGCGCTGGCCGAACTGGCCGAACGCGAGATCGATCTGCTGGTAATCAATGGCGGCGATGGGACGGTGCGCGATGTGCTTACCTGCGGCGCCGGGATTTTCGGCGATCACTGGCCCGCGATTGCCGTGCTGCCCAAAGGCAAGACCAACGCCCTGACAGTGGATCTCTGTGTTCCTACCGACTGGACGCTGCAGAACGCGATCGACGCGATGGAAAATGGCAACCGCACCATTCGCCGCCCGATAGAGATTTCGCTTGCCGGTGACGATGCAAGCAGCCGGGTGCTGGGCTTCATTCTGGGGGCCGGGGCATTCACCACTGCGACCCAGGCCGGCCAGAGCGCGCACCGGCTGGGCGCCTTCAATTCGATGGCGGTTGCGGTCACGGTCATGTGGGGGTTCCTGCAGTGGCTGTTCGCCTCGCGCGCCAATCCGTGGCGCCGGGGTGCGCGGATGAAGATTGCGCTTGGCAGCGCCGAAGCGCCGATGGAGCACAGCGGGCAGGGCGATCCGGAATGGCGCCAGCTGCTGTTTGCCACCACGCTGGAGAGCCTGCCTGCCGGGATCAGGCCGTTCGGCAATCTTTGCAAGGGGTTGAAGCTGGTCGCGCTCGATCAGATTCCGCGGCGCGCGACGATGATGGTGCCTGCTGTCCTGCGCGGCAAGGTGTCGAAGCGCCAGCGCGAAAACGGTATCCACCAGGTCAGCACGCCGCAATTCACGCTCGATATCGATGACCAGTTCATCTTCGATGGCGAAGCCTTCCCCGCCGGGAAATACCGGATCGCGCAGGGGCCGGAACTTGAATTCGTAACTCCTTGAGGCCAAGGCCCGGCCCATGGCCGAAACCCCAGACCATCACGAAACACTGGCGTCGCGGATCGCGGCGAGCCTTGATGCGCCGATCGACCCCGCCGTGCGTGCCTTCGCCGAGGTGCTCGCAAGCGAACAGGGGGCATTGGCGGTCCTGTTTTACGGCTCGAACCTGCGCACCCGATCGCTTGAAGGGGTGCTTGATTTCTACGTACTTCTGCCCGGTGAGCAGCGCGAGCGCATCTGGCCGCGGGTGAGCTATCACGAAAGGTCGCACGAGGGGCAGACCCTGCGCGCCAAGGTAGCGACAATGGCGCTTTCGACCTTTGTCGAGGCTGCAGCAGGCGAGCTTGCCGACACCACCATCTGGGCGCGCTTCGTGCAGCCCAGCGCTCTGGTTTGGTCTGCGGACGCTGCGGCACGACAACAGGTCGAAGAAGCGATTGCCGCTGCGGCGATGACTGCAGCCCGGCTTGCCGTCGCCATCGGCCCCGTCACCGGGACTGCGGAGGATTACTGGCGGGCGCTGTTTCGCGCGACTTACAAGGCGGAATTCAGGGTCGAAAAGCCGGGGCGTGAGAACGATATTCTCACCGTCAATCAAGGCCATTTCGCCGGGTTACTACCGCTTGCCCTTGCGGCAGCCGGGGTTTCGTTCCGCCGCGAGGGCGAGCGCATCTCGCCCAGCCTCGCCGCGAGTGAGCAGCGCCGCATCCGGACCTGGTGGAAGCGGCGCCAGCGTCTGGGCAAGCCTTTGAATTTCGCCCGTCTGGCAAAGGCCAGCACCACTTTCGAAGGCGCGGCGCGTTACGCTGCGTGGAAGATCGAACGGCACACAGGGATGCCGGTGGAGATCACCCCGTTCAGGGAACGTCACCCGATCCTGTCAGCTCCGAAGGTGCTGTGGGACCTGCGCAAGCATCGCAAGAATCCGCGCTGAAGCGGGATTTCAGCCGAAATACCGCATTGTGACGTTGATGGTTTCGACCCCTTGGCCGACGTTGAAGCGGGTTTTTTCGATCCCCGGACGGCCAAGGTTGAAGATGCTGATCGAAGGATCGTTCGACATCGCGCCGCCATCGGTCCGGATATCAGTCGATCCGTTGCCGTTGACATCGTGGCGCACGGCAATGGCGTAGGGTCCGCTGGACGGGACGGGCATGCACACCGTCATGCGCCCTTCGCGTGCGGGCATTTCGATCCGGTTGAGCCAGCGTCCGCTTTCCAGCCAGTCGGCCTTGGTCCCGTTATAGACTTGCACCCGGACTTTGCCCGATGAATTCTTGACGCCGTTGATCGTCACCCGCACCGCCGGGCCTGCACCGGGCGCGCAGGAGCGCATGTTGTTCGAAATGATGTTGCGATAGTCCCCGGTCGAAGCGGCCTGGGCAAGCGCAGTCTGCATGGGCACGGCGGCGCCAAGCGCAAGGGCTGCAACCGCCATCGCTCCGCTGGCAAAATGTCGCATCTTCGCATTCGAAGTGGTCATGTGTAGCAGTTCCTGAAACCTTTTCCGGGAGCCGTTCTCCGCCCCCAAAATAGAACGGAACAGCTCTTTGATTTAAACCCTTATTGCCGTTTTCGGGCTGAATTGCGGCTGAACTGGCTGGTCAAGGTGCGCTCATCCGATGCCTTGATCGCGCCAAAACCGAGGGTTTCTACGCAAGTCCACGGGGGAAAAGCCAGTGCGCGATGCTTGCTGCGTGATTCGCGCCTGCCGTAAGGCGAAATGCAAACGAAAAGGCGCGTTTGTTAACCATGCCAGCACCCTTGATCTCTCCTTCGATCCTTTCCGCCGACTTCGCGCGGTTGGGCGAGGAAGTGCGCGCTGTCGATGCCGCTGGTGCCGACTGGATCCATATCGACGTTATGGACGGCCATTTCGTGCCCAATCTCACGATTGGCCCCGATGTGGTCAAGGCCTTGCGTCCGCACACCGCCAAGACCTTTGACGTCCACCTGATGATCTCACCGGTTGACCCCTATCTCGAAGCCTTTGCCGAGGCGGGGGCGGACATCATCACCGTCCATCCCGAAGCCGGGCCGCATGTCCACAGGACGCTTCAGGCGATCCGGGCGCTGGGCAAGAAGGCAGGCGCGGTGATCAATCCAGGCACGCCGGTGGAGGTGCTCGACAATCTCATGGATCTTGTAGATCTGGTGCTGGTGATGAGCGTAAACCCGGGTTTTGGCGGGCAAAGCTTCATCCATTCGCAGCTGGAAAAGATCCGCCGCATCCGCGCGATGATCGAGGCGACCGGGCGTGAAATCCATCTCGAAGTGGACGGCGGCGTCAATGCCGAGACAGCGCGGCTGTGTGTCGAAGCGGGTGCGGACGTGCTGGTCGCCGGATCGGCCACCTTCAAGGGCGGTCCGGATTGCTACGCCGCCAATATCGCGGCGCTCAAGGGGGGCGAATGATGGAAACCCTGTTCGGCCATGCCAAGGGGGGTGAAGCCGAGGCGCTGGAATCGAGCGATGATCGTTCGGCTATCGCCTTGGGCGAATCCGAAGAAGTCCTGCGCGATGATAGCGTTCCGGCATTCCCAGCAGAACCGATCGCAACATCCCGCGCTCTTGCGCTGACCGATGTCATCGCACCCCGCACCAAGCCGGGTGAGGCGCTGATCCGGCTGGCCTATCGCATGGGCGTTCCCGGGCATGCATTGGCAGCGCCGTTCCGGCGGCCATCGCCGATCCGGGTGCTGGCCACGGTCAACAGCCCGGTCACTGGTGATCGTGCGGCGGGCATCGCCTTGCGCGCCGGGCACTTCCTTGCACATGGGGTGAAACAGCCGATCGGGCAGCTTGATCTGGAGCCGGGCGCGCGGCTCAGCCCCGGTCTTGAACGGATGGCGCACAGCTTTTCGTGGCTGACCGATCTCGCCGCAAGCGCGCCGCGTGAGGATTGTCTCCCGATTGCCGAGCGGATCACGGCACGCTGGCTTGATGCCAATCCCCACCCCGGCAAGGGCCCTGCGTGGGATGTGGAGAACACCGGCCTGCGGCTGATGGCCTGGCTGGTGCACGCTCCGCTGGTTCTGGCTGGTCAGGACGGAACGCTCAAGCCACGCTTGCTTGAAGCGATCGAGGAAACCGCGCATTGGCTCGATCGCAAGGCGCTGCGCAGCGGCGCGGGGTTGGCACAGGTGGCGGGATGGGTCGCCGTTACCGCTGCGGGCCTGTTGCTGCCCGAAGGCAGGCCGCGTCGCCTGTATGGCGAAGCCGCATTGATCCGCGCGCTGGGCGAACTGGTGGCGGAAGACGGCGGCACGCTGTCGCGTTGTCCGGCGGCGCAAATGGACGCAATCCGCATCCTGACTGATCTGATCGCCTGTTATGAGGCGGTGGATCGCGAAGCGCCCGAAGCCCTCTGGGTCATGCGCGAACTGCTGGTGCCGCCTCTGCTGGCCCTGCGCCATGGCGACGGCGGGCTGGGCAACTGGCAAGGGCAAGGCGCAATCTCGGCCGACCGCGTGGCCGCATTGATCGTCGCATCGGGCATTCGTACCCGTCCGCTCAACGATCCGCAGCATTGGGGCTTTCAACGCCTGCGCGGCGGGCAGACCACGGTGCAGTTCGACGCGGGCCCTCCGCCTCGTGCTCGCCACACTCGTTGTGGCTGCGCCTCGACACTGGCATTCGAGATGTCGGACGGCCCATCGCGCCTGATCGTCAATTGTGGCGGCGCGGCCATGGCAGGCGGGCAGGTGCCTTCGCGCATCGGACAGGCTTTGCGGGCAACAGCGGCGCATTCCACTCTCGTTCTGGATGATGCCAACAGCACCGCCGTCCTGCTCCACGGCAAGCTTGGCCGGGGTGCGGAAACGGTAGAGGTGGAGCGCCGCCTGATCGAACAGAACGGTCGCGAAGCGATGCGGGTTGAAGCCAGCCACGATGGCTATGCCGCGCGGTTCGGCCTGACGCATAATCGCATCCTGACACTGCGCAGCGACGGAACCGAACTGGCTGGCGAGGACATCCTCCTTCCCGCCTCGCGCAAGGGCAAGAGGGGCAAGGTCGGGTTCGCGATCCGGTTCCATCTGGGCCGGGGCGTCGAAGCGCATCTGACCGAGGACAAGCGCGGGGCCAGCCTGCTGACGCCTGACGGTCGCCTGTGGCAATTCCGCCTGCGCGGCGATGCTGCAGCCGATGCCGAGGTCGTGCTCAGCTGCGAGGACAGCCTGTGGGTAGACGGTGACGGACGCCCTCACGCAACCGAACAATTGGTGATAGAGGGGCTGACATCGCGCGGCGGAGGCCAATTCTCCTGGCTCCTCAAGAAAATGGGGTAACACCACAAATGACACAGGCGACAATCAAGCGGGCACTGCTTTCGGTGTCCGACAAGACCGGTTTGGCAGAGCTTGGCGCGGCGCTGGCCGCGCGCGGAGTCGAGCTGGTGAGCACCGGGGGCACGGCGCGCACGCTGCGCGAGGCCGGGCTGGATGTGCGTGACGTGTCCGACCTCACCGGCTTTCCCGAAATGATGGACGGACGGGTCAAGACCCTGCACCCCAAGGTGCACGGCGGCCTGCTGGCTCTGCGCGACAATAATGAACACGTCGCCGCGATGCAGGCGCATGATATCGGCGCGATCGATCTGGTGGTGGTGAACCTGTATCCGTTCGAGGCGACCGTTGCCAAAGGTGCCGACCGCGCCGAAGTGATCGAGAATATCGACATCGGCGGGCCTTCTATGGTGCGATCCGCTGCGAAGAACCACGGGTTCGTCACCATTCTCACCGATCCGGCAGACTATGCCACGCTGGTCGAGGAAATGGACGCGAATGCCGGTGCAACCACCCAGGCGTTCCGCACCCGCATGGCGGGCAAGGCCTATGCCCGCACCGCCGCCTATGACGCTGCCATCGCCAGCTGGTTCGCCTTCTCGCCCGCCGCGAGTGACGAGCCGACGCTGTTTCCCGACACCTTGCCGCTCGCCTTCAAGCGCGCCGACACGCTGCGCTATGGCGAAAACCCGCATCAAGCGGCCGCGATCTACGTTCCGCAAGCGGTTGGCACGGCCGGTGTGCCGCAGGCCCAGCAGCTTCAAGGCAAGGAATTGTCCTACAACAACCTCAACGATGCCGATGCGGCGCTTGAACTGGCGGCGGAGTTTGCCGGGCAGGATCCGGCGGTTGTCATCGTCAAGCACGCCAATCCTTGCGGCGTGGCGCAAGGCGGATCGCTGCTCGACGCGTGGAACGATGCGCTGCAATGCGACAGCGTTTCGGCCTTTGGCGGTATCGTCGCGGTCAACACCGAACTTGATGGCGACACCGCAGAGGCCATCGCCAGCATCTTCACCGAAGTCGTGATCGCCCCCAGCGTCAGTGCCGAGGCGCGCGAAATCTTTGCGAGGAAAAAGAACCTGCGCTTGCTCGAATGCGGCGCGCTGCCCAATGCGCGGCGTCCGGGACTGGCGCTCAAGACGATAGCGGGCGGCGTGCTGATCCAGTCGCGCGACAATGGCGCGGTTGCCGAGGCGGATCTGAAGGTCGTCACCAAGCGTGAGCCGACCGAGCAGGAGCTGAAGGACTGCCTGTTCGCATGGACCGTCGCCCGCCACGTCAAATCGAACGCGATCGTCTACGCCAAGGACGGAGCGACCGCGGGGATTGGCGCAGGCCAGATGAACCGCCGCGATTCCGCGCGCATCGCTGCGATCAAGGCGCGCGAGGCGGCTGAAACCTATGGCTGGGATGTGCCCCGGACACAGGGCAGCGCGGTTGCATCGGATGCGTTCTTCCCCTTTGCCGACGGCCTGATCGCCGCAGCCGAGGCGGGCGCTACCGCGGTGATCCAGCCGGGCGGCTCGATCCGCGATGACGAAGTGATCGCCGCAGCGGACGAGGCTGGCCTTGCGATGGTGTTCACGGGGATGCGCCACTTCCGGCATTGATCGCGCGGCCTGACCCGCTCTCGCGCATCTTTTGGCGCCGGTGGACGTAACTGAATCGGTAAAAGTAACGAACTGTCGCAAGACAGGGCTGTTCATTGTGGCGCAATCGCGCCGCTTTTAACCGCCGTTGCAGCCCCGAAGAAATCACCGCCGCGAGAGCGCCATGAACCTTTTGTCCTCTGACCTGTTTCGCAATTTCGGCATCGGCTTTGTCGCCGGCTCGCTCATCGTAGCGGTGGCCACAATCGACCAGTGGGGCGGCAATATCGAAACGCCCGCCCGTGCGGCCCAGCCGCTTGAGGCGCCGCAGCCGTCGCCCGAATTCCAGATCGCACCCCTTGAGGTGGCGCAATGAAGTTGGCCCTTCCCTTCGCCGCAGCGGCGCTGGCTGCCGCGGGCTTCGCATTCACCTCGCTGCCCTCGCCCGCGCTGGCGCTGGAAAAGCCGGTCAATGCTCCGGCTGCGCAGCGCACCGCAAGGGAGGGCGCCGGGTTGAAGACGGCGATTTTCGCCGGCGGTTGTTTCTGGGGCGTCGAAGGCGTGTTCAGCCATGTGAAGGGTGTGAAGTCCGCCGTATCGGGATATCACGGCGGCTCTGCCGCGACCGCCAGCTACAACCGCATCATCGCCGGCGGAACGGCCCATGCGGAATCGGTGCAAATGACATACGATCCTTACGTCATCCGCTATGACGAACTGCTGCGCATTTTCTTTTCGGTGGTTGCCGACCCGACCCTGCGCAACCGTCAGGGGCCGGATGTAGGCACCCATTACCGCAGCGCGATTATCCCAACCAGCGCCGAACAGCGCGCCGTGGCCGAAGCCTATCTGGCACAGATGGAGCGTTCAGGCATCTGGGATAAACCGATAGTGACCCGGATCGAGGCGCAGCGCACTTTCTATCCGGCGGAGCGCTATCATCAGGATTTCATGGCCAAAAATCCGAGCCACGGGTACATCCTGCGCTGGGACAAGCCCAAGGTTGACGCGCTGAAAGTCATGTTCCCGGCAGACTTCCGGCCCGAGTTTCTGCGCGACGGCTGAGCGGGCCTGAGCGTCTGGCGTTCCGCGCCACTGCCGCTTATATTGGCCGCATGGCGACACATCATCATCACGCTCATGAAGAGCACAGCGGAGCCGAACTGATCGCTGCGGCGCGCGACGCACTGATTGCCTCCGGCGAACAATGGACGAGCATGCGCGAGGCGGTGTTTGCCGAACTGGCAAAGCACGAACGGCCGGTTTCGGCCTATGACATCGCCGATAATCTTTCCGCCCAGCGCGGCAAGCGCGTCGCGCCCAACAGCATCTACCGTATCCTAGACCTGTTCGTGGCGAACAATCTTTCGATGCGGGTCGAAAGCGCGAATGCCTATCTCGCCAATTCGCACCCTGGTTGCGAACATGACTGCATATTCCTCGTCTGTGACGAATGCGGCGAAGCCAAGCATGTCGATGACGAAACCGTCAGCAAGACGATCCGGGCGCTTGCCGCTTCCAAGGGGTTCAAGCCTGAACGCCCGGTGCTGGAAATTCGCGGTCTCTGCGAAACCTGCGCCTGACGCGACTTCCCCTCCATTATTCCAATCCATTCCGAGAGCCGCGTTTCGGCGCGGTTCAAGGGTTTATCGACACTGCCTTCGCAAAGGTGTAGGCCTGACATTATGAATCGACCGCCTGAAACTCCATTGCTCGATCAGGTCCCGACACCTGAAGAGCTCCGCAAGCTGAAACCGGAACAGCTGCGCCAATTGTCCGACGAACTGCGCGCCGAAATGCTCGACGCGGTCAGCACCTCTGGCGGCCACCTTGGCTCCGGCCTTGGCGTCGTCGAGTTGACGGTTGCGATCCACTATGTCTTCAACACGCCGGACGACAAGCTGGTGTGGGACGTGGGCCACCAATGCTACCCGCACAAGATCATCACCGGACGTCGTGATCGTATCCGCACGCTGCGCCAGGGCGGGGGCCTTTCGGGCTTCACCAAGCGTGCTGAAAGCGAATACGATCCGTTCGGTGCGGCGCACTCGTCCACTTCGATCTCGGCTGCGCTCGGCTTTGCCATAGCCAACAAGCTGAACAACAAGCCCGGTCGCGGGATCGCCGTGATCGGCGACGGCGCGATGAGCGCCGGCATGGCCTATGAAGCGATGAACAATGCGGCGGCTGCCGGTAATCGCCTCGTCGTGATCCTGAACGATAACGATATGTCGATTGCTCCGCCGGTGGGCGGGCTGTCCGCCTATCTCGCCCGGATGGTGTCCTCCAGCGAATATCTTGGCCTGCGCAGCCTCGCTTCGCGTGCGGTCAAGAAAATGAGCCGCCGCATGCACGAAGGGCTGCGCCGGGCCGAGGAATATTCGCGCGGCATGGTGACGGGCGGAACCCTGTTCGAGGAACTCGGCTTCTACTACGTCGGGCCGATCGACGGGCACAATCTCGATCACCTTATCCCGGTGCTTGAGAATGTGCGCGACACTTCCGAAGGGCCGGTGCTGATCCACGTTGTCACGACCAAGGGCAAGGGCTACAAGTTCGCCGAGGAAAGCGCCGACAAATATCACGGCGTGCCCAAATTTGACGTGATCACCGGCGAAAAGAAGAAGAGCGCCGACGGTCCGCCCGCCTATCAGAACGTGTTTGGCGACACTCTGGCCGATCTGGCAGACACCGACAGCCGCATTTGCGCGATCACGGCGGCCATGCCGTCTGGCACGGGCGTTGATCGCTTTGCCAAGCGCCACCCGGATCGCAGCTTCGACGTCGGCATCGCCGAGCAGCACGGGGTAACCTTTGCCGCCGGACTTGCGGCGCAAGGCATGCGACCGTTCGCCGCGATCTATTCGACTTTCCTGCAGCGCGCCTACGATCAGGTCGTGCACGATGTCGCGATTCAGAACCTGCCGGTCCGTTTCGCGATTGACCGTGCCGGATTGGTCGGTGCGGACGGCTGCACCCATGCCGGATCGTTCGACATCACCTATCTGGCGACGCTGCCCAACATGGTAGTGATGGCCGCCGCTGATGAAGCGGAACTGGTCCACATGACCTACACCGCAGCCGAATATGACGAAGGCCCGATCGCCTTCCGCTATCCGCGCGGCAACGGCGTCGGCGTGCCGCTGCCCGAAGTCCCGCAAAAGCTCGAAATCGGCAAAGGCCGCATCGTGCGCGAGGGTAGCAAGGTGGCGATCCTTTCGCTGGGCGCGCGGCTTGAGGAAGCGAAGAAGGCTGCCGACACGCTGGAAGCCAAGGGCCTGTCAACAACCGTTGCCGACCTGCGCTTTGCCAAGCCGCTCGACACCGACATGATCGCGCGCCTGATGCGCACGCATGATGTCGTGGTGACAGTCGAAGAAGGCGCCATCGGCGGTCTTGGCGCGCATGTGCTGACCTTCGCCACCGACGAAGGCCTGACCGACAACGGCCTGAAGGTGCGCACCATGCGCCTGCCCGACGTGTTCCAGGATCAGGATTCACCGGAAAAGCAGTATGAAGAGGCTGGTCTTACGGCCCCTCATATCGTCGAGACGGTGCTGAAGGCGCTCAAACACAATTCAACCGGTGTCGACACCGACGGGGTTGAAGAAGCACGAGCCTGACACGCGCTCGCGGCATATGCCAGCACGCCTCAGCGCGAAGTTGGCTGGGTGATCGTGATGTCCGTAACGGTGGTGCCGACCGTGTCCTCGTATGAAATCGAGGGCGCGGGCACCTGCGCATCGGCATCATCGTTGAGAAGATCGTCAGTCCCTTCGATCTCGCGCAGGATCGTTGGTGGCTCGGGCGGTTCTTCTCCTCTGAGCAAGGCAATCTCCCGCTCGCGCCGGTAAAGATAGGTGTCGCGCCGTGCGGCATAGGGATCAACCGTCTCCCCGATCCGTTCCAGCTCGGCATCGACTTCGAGCCGGGTATCGAGATTGCTGATGACGAAATAGGGCGCGGCATAGGCGGGCGTGTTGAACGGCCGCCCAACTGCCACCGGCAGCACGAATTGATCGAGCGTGTCCCCGAACAGGTCGCGCACGCTCGTCGCGCCCGCGATCGGCAAATAGAGATAGGCGCCGCTGTCGACCCCGTAGTAGCCGAGCGTGTTGGCAAAGCCGTTGCGGCGATAGGGCAGCCCGATGCCGGGTTTCTCTGCAACGTCGATCAAACCGCCCAGCCCGAGCGTGGAATTGATCGCGAAGCGGCCGAGCGTCTCGAAGGCCTTGCCCACTTTCAATTGCAGCAGGAAGTTCAGGAAATTCGCCGGCTCACGAAGGTTGCGCACGACATTGCCGAGCCCGTCCCGCAAGGGATCGGGCAGACCGTCGCGGTAGGCATAGGCTACCGGCTCGACAAAGGTCTGATCGAGATTCTGGGTGAGCCGATAGCTGGTTTCGTTGAAGGCCCCGATCGGGTCTGCATCGACGGGCCCATATTCGCCTTGGACAACGATTTCGTTCTCGGCCTCGGTTGCCGGCTCCCCGGTCCCCGGTTGATCTTCGGGCGGGGTTGACCCGCTGTCCTGCGCAAGTGCCAGCGACCAGCCGATCGGCAAAACCTCCGCCTCGCTACCCGGCAGGCTTCGCACCACAGCCACGGTAGTTGGCACAAGAGCGGCTTCAGACGCGGCCAATGGCGCATTTCCCAGCAACATGGGCGATGTCATCAGCAACAATGATGCATTCGGCATTGCCCATCTCCTGCCAGCGAAGGCGTGTCCCGATTTCATCGCCACCGGTGCGAGCCGTTTTCGGTCACATAGGAACGCAAGCGGCCCAATCAGTGATCCATGCGCCCATGCGTGTCATATTCCTGTTGGATAGCGCCGTGCGATGAACAGAAATTGACCGGTGCTCGCAGTATTCGCTCTGCCATGCATCGCGGTTACAATTGCGCTCTGCCGCAAACGTCCGGCTTGCTCAAAACCAGCGCCAGATCCCGGCGGGAATTCCGCCTAGCGGCATGTGCAGCCAGCTGAAGAAGATGAACAGGATCAGCCCGACCGCCCAGGGCATGGCCCCCACACCGGGCAACGCCCCCCATCGCGGCCAGTAGCTCGTCCGGCTTTCCCAGACCTGCCAGGCGTCGCCCATCAGCGCTTCCTTCTTGCGATCCTGCAGCCTTGCCCCGACCAGTGCGAGAATACCCATGGCCAGCGCGGTCACCGTGGTGCGCAGGCTCCAGAACAACACGATGTGCGAAAGCGCCCACAGGCCGATGCCCCACATCATCGGATGGCGGGTGACCTTGAACACGCCTTTGGGTTCGGCGCGGGCCTGATCCTCCGCCTGAGGCGTGGGCAGGGCCGGGTTGCCCATCAGCGAGCCTGCCAACAGAACCAGCGCCGGAAGTGTCAGAATGGTGGCAATGATCCATCCGATGTCGCCGCTGCCTTGCAAATCGGCGGGCGGAGCGGCCTTGAAGGCGAAATAGACCCAGCCCAGCGTCGCAAAGCTGACCAGCGAATAGACGATCTGGAACAGCATCGGTCCAAGCGCCTTTACCATCGGCGCGCGAAGCGGATGCGACATGGCGAAATGTGTGCCGACGAAGGCAATATTGGCCGCGATTAGTGCGATGATCGTCCCGTGCATGGCTCACCTCATCCCTTTGATGCCGAGCATGGACCAATCGCTATCGCCCGGCAATATCCAGCAATTGCACCTTGAACAGCAGTGTTGCCCCGCCTGGTATCGTCCTGCGCCCCCTTGGCCCATAGGCAAGGCTGGCAGGAGCGGCGATCTCGATCGTCTCACCGACCGCCATCTGCGGGATTGCCAGCTTCCACGCCGGGATCAGTCCGCTCAGCGGGAATGTCGCGGGCGTTCCCCGGTCGAACGAACTGTCGAATGTCGTGCCGTCGATGAAGGTGCCGGCATAATGCACCGTTACCGTGTCCTCGACAGTCGGCTTCGCACCCGTTCCGCGATATTCGACATAGCGCCAGCGCAGGCCGCCATCCATCGTGTACCAGCCATCGCTCGCCATCAGGCCCGACAGATAGGCCTGCTGGGCGTTGTGATAGGCCAGTTCGGCAGCTTCGGCATCTGGATCGGCCTGCTCTTCGGCCAGAACCGGCGAAGCGCAAGCAAGTCCCAGCGCCAGCGCCGGGAGCGTCAATACTCCCCTCACCAGTCGTAGGCCTTTGGCAGGTCGCTTTCGTCGAGGTCGAGATAGCGTTGGCGCAACCGGCTCTGGTGGTTTTCAAGCGATTGCTCGACGCCGCCGATGAAGACCTTTGTCGGCACCGAACGAACCTCCAGCGGATCGCCATCCCACATCACCACATCGCCCAGCGCGCCGGGCTTCAGCACGCCTGCCGTGCCATCATAGCCGTTGATTGCCGCCGGGATCGAGCTGATCGCGGCGAAAGCCTGACCCCAGCTGAGGCCCGCTGCGCCCGGGATCTTGCCCAGCGCGACGAGGTTGCCGGCGGCCTGCGGCATGTTGCGCGGATTGGTGCCGGAACTGGCGCTGATCGCGACCTTCACCCCGGCGCGCATCATGCGGCCGATATTGCTCTGGGTTGCGGCCAGAACCTCGAAGGTTTCAGGCAGGTCGTCGAGCGCGTCGGCGATCACCGGAACACCCGCAGCGGCGATAGCATCCGCCACCAGCCAGCCTTCACCCGCGCCCACCAGCACCATGTCTAGCCGTGGGAATTCACCCTTGAGCGCAAGCGCAGCGCGAATGTCCGCAGCCCGGTCAACCGCGACATACAGCTTTTGCGTCCCGTTCAGCACGGGGATCAGCGCCTCTGCATCGAACCGGCCGAGGAACAGATCGTCATCCTTGGCGATCTCGGAAATCTGGGGCGTGCCGGTCGAGCCGCGCAAACCCTGCGCTTCCTTGAGCGCGTTGCGGAACAGGACGAAGGCCGAAGCGCGGCTGCCGCCCGAAAGGCTCGCCCCGCGTTCGCCCAGCGCGACCATCTGGAACGCGCGCGATTTCATGATCGGGTTGGCATCACCATCCAGATCGATGATCGCGCCATGCCCGCCAAAGATCGAGCCCGAAGGCATGGTGGTGGTCGCCGCGCGGGTAATCCCTCCTGCCCGGCTGACAAGGATGTGCTGCGAGGTCGGGTTGACGATCGGCGCCACGTCCAGAGCCGCGCTGAACGGTGCGCCGCCCGCGCTGATATCGTTGGATTCGCTCACCGCGCCGACATCCGACAGGCCGAGCGTGGTGACGGCGGCAAACAGGCCGGGCGTGACCCAGGCATCATTCGCGTCGATCACCTGATCGGTATCAATGGTCCGCCCGTCGGGTGCTCCGGCGTAGGCAACCTTGCCGCCTTCGACGATGACGACGCCGTCCCTGATCGGTTCGCTGCCGTCACCGATTGCGACGGTCGCGTTGACGATCACGAAGTCCTGAGCCGCAGCGGGCGTGGCGGCAAGAGCGATGGCCGAAGCGGCAAGTGCGAGGAAGTGCTTCATTTCACGTCTCCTTCACCGGGCTGGCCAAGCTCGAAATCGGTCACCGGCCGGCGGCTGCGGTCCATCGCGTTGAACATCAGCGCGCCGTCGATCCAGACGCGTTCGGGGCGGGAGTAGACGCTCAGCGGATTGCCGTTCCACAGCACCACATCGGCCATCTTGCCCGGCTCGAGGCTGCCCGTCATTGAATCGATGCCCATCGCCTTGGCGGCGTTGAGGGTGATCCAGCTGATGACGGTGGCATCGCTGATGTCGATCCCCACACGCCGACCGGCGGCCTGTGCCTTGGCGGCTTCCTGATTGAGCCGCTGGATGTCGTTTTCGCTGTCCGAATGGATCACCACGCAGGCGCCTTCGCGCTGCAGGAAGGCGGCGTTTTCGAGGATGCCGTCATAGCTTTCCATCTTGAAGCCGTACCAGTCGGCCCAGATCGCGCTGCACACGTCGTTTTCGCGCAGCAGGTCGCCGATCTTGTAGGCTTCGACAGCATGATGGAAGGCGGTGACGCGGTATCCCATCTCCTTGGCCATATCCATCACCAGCGCCATTTCGTCAGCGCGATAGCAGTGATTGTGGACGAGGATTTCGCCCTTGAGCACGCCCACCAGCGTTTCCTTGGCGAGATCGCGATCCGCCTTGTCGTTGTTGGCGTAATCGATCGCGTCGAGCCAGGTCTGGCGGTTGACCGCGAAATTGCCCATGCGGGTCGAAGGCATGCGGCCACGGTTGCCATAAACCCGCTTGGGGTTTTCGCCGCAGGCCATCTTGAAGCCATAGGGCGCACCGGGGAACTTCATCCCCTGCACGGTGCGCGCGGGCACATTCTTCAATGTGACCGAGCGGCCGCCCATGAGGTTCGCCGAGCCGGGCAGGATCTGCAAGCTCGTGATCCCGCCATTGGCGAGCGCGCGGGTGAAGCCGGGGTCTTGCGGCCAGACCGAATGTTCGGCCCAGACTTCGGGTGTGGTCGGGCTGGTCGCCTCATTCCCGTCTGAATGCGCATCGACCGAAGGGGTCGGGTAATCGCCGAGGTGGGAGTGGATGTCGATAATGCCCGGCGTCACGAATTTGCCGGTGCCGTCGATCACGTCATAGCCATCGGTTGAAAGGTCGCTGCCACCCACGGCGACAACCTTGCCATCGCGGAACAGTACGGTGCCGCCTTCGATCATGCCACCCGCGCCGTCATAGATGGTTGCCCCTACAAGCGCGGTCGGTCGACCGGGGTAGGGGCGATAGGTCGAAGGAAATGGCCCTTCGGCTTCGGTCTTGGCCGCAAAGCGCGGGGCTTCGTCATCGTCCCCCGAAGCGGCAGATGCGCTCGCAGAGCCGGTGGTTGCGCAAGCAGCCAGCGCCATCGCCCCTGCGAGCGTCGCCAGTGCCGCGCCATTCATTTTGCCGTGAAGCCATTTACGCCCGATGCGTGCCATTGCCGGTTCCCTGATTGCCCGAGAAAGATGCTTTCTTGACGGGCAATCAGGGTGTTGTCCAGCTTTGTGGACGCGGGCCTCGCGAAGCGGGGTTACTCCGCCGGACGGGTAGCCGGGCGCACGCCCGCTGCCTGCGGTTCGCCGACTTCGCTCTGGCCGAGGAGATCGTCGTCCACAGTGTCATCCTTGAGACTGTCGAGGTGCATCAGCTTCTTGATCAGCGGGCTGACGACCATCACGGCAATGCCGATGCCGACTGCATAGAGGCCGACGGTCCAGTAGACGTCGAGAACCACCTGCTTGCCCGCTTCCTCGCCCACGCCTTCAGCGCCGGTTGCCGAGGCGATCAGGCCGGCGGCAAAGTTACCCGCCGCCGAAGCGAAGAACCACGTGCCCATGATCAGCGATGCCATGTGGCCGGGGCTCAGGCGGTTCATCGCCGAAAGGCCGACCGGCGACAGGCACAGCTCGCCCGTGGTGTGCAGCAGGTAGATCAGGAAGATGAAGGCGACCGGAACGGCGACTTCGATCCCGACGCTTTCCGCGCCCCACACCAGAACCATGAAGCCGAGCCCGACCTGAATGACGGCTAGGCCGAACTTCATCGGGGTCGACGGTTCAAGCCCGCGACTGCCGAGGCCCTGCCAGATCATCGCGAAGACCGGTGCGAGCAGCACGATGTAGATCGCGTTGATCGACTGGAACATCGACGCGTTCACGCCCTGCGTGTCGACATGCTTTTCGGTGAAGACGTTAAGCGACGAACCGGCCTGTTCGAACAGCGCCCAGAACACGATCGAGACGAGGATGAGGAACATCGCCGCAAAGATGCGGTCGCGCTCCTCCGCCGCGAGCTTGGTCACTGCGGTGAACAGGACGTAAGCGACCAAACCGCCGCCGAACACGCCAAGAACGGTTCCGACCAGCTCCTGATACTGGATCGCGGCCCAGCAGATCGCGACCATGCCAAGGCCGGCGCCATAGATGCCCCATTCCTTGCCACCGGCAATCGCCTGCGGGTCCTTGGGCTCGCCCTTGCCGAGCAGCAGCGGCTTGCCGATCACGAAGAAGATCAGGCCCAGCAGCATGCCGAAACCGGCGAGGCCGAAGCCGTATTCCCAACCATAGGTCTGGCCGAGATAGCCGCAGATGATCGACGCTGTCGCGGCGCCGACGTTAATCCCCATGTAGAAGATGGTGTAGGCCGGATCGCGGCGCACGTCGGTGCGTGAATACAGCTGTCCCACGATCACCGAGATGTTCGCCTTGAGGAAGCCCGAGCCGACGATGATCAGAGCGAGCGCCAGCCAGAAGACGTTGATCATCGGGTCGGATTGTCCGCCGCTGCCTTCGAAAGCCATGAAGAAGTGGCCGAACGTCAGCAAAACCGCACCGAACAACACCGCCTTGCGCTGGCCGATGTAACGGTCTGCGAGATAGCCGCCGACAACCGGCGCGATGTAAACGAGCGCGGTGTAGGCGCCGTAGATGACGTAAGCCTTCGATTCCTCGAACAGCCAGTGCTGGATCAGGTAGAAAATGAGGAGTGCGCGCATCCCGTAGTAGGAAAAGCGCTCCCACATTTCCGCCATGAACAGCAGGAACAGCCCCTTGGGGTGTCCGATCACCTCGGCCTGAGGGCGGGTGATCAGCACCACGCCGCCAATAAGAAACGCCGCGAGTGCAATCGCGGCAATGCGGAAAGTCCACATTTCGAACGTGCTGTCGAATGTGAAGAAAAGACCTTCGACCATTGTTTTGTAATATCCCCGATAGCGCCCGATATCCTCCGGGCCGCAATGCCCGGCACACTAACGCCCATTTGCGCCGTGTGAAGCTTTTGTTTCGGAAGCGCGCAGGAGAGAAGGCAAGGGGCGGGAACTTGACGCGCATCGCTGTATTATGGCACTGACGCACTTAGCGAGGATGCCATGAGTCAAAGCCGACCTGTTTACCTGAAGCTGCGCGACCAGATCGCCGCTGCCATCATCGAAGGCCTCTATCCCGAAGGGGAAATGCTGCCTTCCGTCCGCGCGCTCGCTGCGGAGCAGGGGGCGAACCCGCTGACCGTGGCCAAGGCTTACCAGCAATTCCAGAATGACGGCCTTGTCGAAGTGCAGCGCGGCGTCGGCATGTATGTCGTCAAGGGTGCGGCGGAATTGCTGCGCAAGCGTGAACGCGAACTCTTCCTCCAGCATGAATGGCCCGAAATCCGTTCGCGCATGGCGCGGCTGGGGCTGAAGCCGGCCGATCTGGTCGAGCAGGGCTGAACGCAACCCTTCCCGCACGCGTTCAGTCGCGCGGTGGAGATGGTGCATTTCCGGTAAAGATATTTTGCCGCCGTCCTTGCGAGGGCCGTGCGATTCTGGCACTTAGGCACTGTGAGTACTGCCTTTCGGGTCCGGGCAGTTGTGAGGATGGCAGGCCAAGGTCTGCAGCGGTGTCGAAGCGAACACAGGGATCGCAGAAACCACCCGGAGGGCAACATGATTAGATCCGAATTGCTGCAGGAACTGCACAAGGACAACCCCGAACTCCGCGCTGAGGAAATCGAGCAGGTTGTCGATATCTTCTTCGACGAGATTACCGAGCGTCTGGCCGAAGGTGGCCGGGTGGAACTGCGCGGTTTCGGTGCTTTCTCGACCCGCGAGCGCGAAGCGCGCACCGGGCGCAATCCGCGCACCGGGGAAGCGGTGCCGGTTCCGGCCAAGCGCGTCCCCTATTTCAAGGCGGGCAAGGAAATCCGCAAGCGCCTCAACGACGACTGAGGCGGCCCGCGCCGCTCAGGCAAATTCCAGCGCGCGGTCCTCTTCGGTCAGTTCATTGACCGACAGCTTGCGTTCGCGCCCCAGCGCCTGAAAAACCATTTCGATGATCTGTTCCTCCCCGCGCGGCGCCTTGACGTCGACGGGGAGCATTCCGAGTTCGGCGAATTCGTCCAGCCCGTCCGGCCCCGGAAGGGCGATCACCCGTGCAATGCCGGGCAGGCGTTCCTGCACCAGCGGCGTCAGTTCGCGCGATACCCCGACATTGTTCGTCGCGATCACCACCACTTCGCGCTTGCCCATGCCCATCGCGTCCCAGCTGCGGGGATCGGCCGGATTGGCCTGATGCACGTGATAGCCGTCTGCCACCGCGATCTCGAAGCGTTCCGGGTTGGGCTCCACTGCCAGATAGCCGATGTCGTTGTAGGACAGCGCATCGGCCACCGCGCGGCCCGCCGGGCCCAGCCCGATGATCACCACCGGCGCATCGTCTCCGGCCAGCTTCTTGTCCGGAGGCCCGGCGCGCAGCTTTCCAGCGAGCTTCCGCCCGACATTGGATATTGCCGGAGTGACCGCCAGGCTGATCGCGATTGCTGTCACCATGATCGAGATCAGTCGCGGTTCGACCAGCCCCGCGACTGCCGGGAGCGCGAAAATCACCAGCGCGAATTCACTGCCCTGTCCCAGCAGAAAGCCAAGCTGGATCGATCCCGGCACCGACCAGCGGTTGGCCAACCCGGCGATCACGTTGAACAGGCATTTCAGCGAGATCATGCCGACCGCCGCAAGGATCACCCACAGCCAGTTTTCGGCCAGCAATCCCGGATCGATCGAAAGACCGACCGAGATGAAGAAGAAGCTCAGGAACAGCCCGCGAAACGCGTCGATTTCCGTCTGTACCATGATGCGATAGCGTGAATCCGCCACCGCCATCCCGCCGAGGAAGGCACCCAGGGTGAGCGAAAGCCCGGCCATACTGGTCGCCCATCCCGCTGCCAGCGCGATGAACAGCGCGGTTGCGGTTTAGACCTCGCTTGAGCCGACCCGCGCGATCAGGCGGAACAGCCTCCCGGTGAGATACCGCCCGAACAGCACCGCGATCCCGAATGCCGCCAGCGCCTTCAATCCGGCAATGCCGAGCGCAGGCGCGAGCGCGCCGCCGCTGCCCAGCGATCCCGCCGCCACCAGCAGCAGGATCGCGGCGATATCCTGAAAGATCAGGATCGACTGCGCCGCGCGCCCTACCGGGCAGTCTTCCTGATCGCGTTCCCGCACCAGGCCGATCACCACCGCCGTCGATGACAGGCCGAGCGCGAACCCGCCGATGATCGCAAATTCGCTCGGAAGGCCGAAAAGCAGGAACAGTGCGGTAAATCCGCCGCCTGCAACCACCATCTGCAGGGTTCCGAAGCCGAAGATGTTTGCGGCCTCTGCCTTGATGCGCCCCAGCGAAAAATGCAGGCCGAGATTGAACAACAGGAACATCACGCCCGCTTCAGCCAGCGTTGCCACCACCGGCCCGCTGAAATCGTCGGCAAGGCCAAGGGCGGCCAGACCCAGCCCCAGAACGAGATAACCGACAATCGGGCTGAGCCTGCACGCGCGCGACACCAAAGCCGCGCCGATGCCCAGACCCAGCAGGGTGATCGCGGGCTGGATCGTTTCGAGTATCTGAGAGCTCTCGCCTGCCATGAATTTCCCACCCTGCCGGTTGCCCTTGCAGGACATGGGCCACGCGCCATGATCGTGCAAGACAAAGGGTGACGGCTCAGATCGTGTTGCTCCGCAAGCCGCCTTTCGGCTAACGCGCGGGGGAGGGACGGCCATGATGCCGCCCGGCGGGTGTGGCGGAATGGTAGACGCCGGGGACTTAAAATCCCCTGATCCTTGATCGTGTGGGTTCGAGTCCCACCACCCGCACCATTATCCCTGTCTTAACCCCTCAACCGTTATGCCCGCCGATTGAGACCAGGGATAACAACGGATTGCGCGCGCTCTTTCGGGATGTCGTCCGCGATCAGGCAACACACGCATGGATAACGCCGCGATCAATCCGAAAGCGAATTTGAGCGAAGAGCCGCTCGGTGAAACCGTGCCCGAAGCAACGGCTGAGCCAGCGCTGCACGTCGAGGAACGCCGCGCGCCGCGCTTCACGCTGCTGATCAGGGCGGCGAAGCTCGTGACCGCGCAAGGCGAATTCGTCTGCGTTGTGCGCGATGTCTCCGAAACCGGGGTTGCAGTGCGGTTGTTTCACAAGATGCCGACGGGCGATCCGATCGAGCTGCATATGCCGGGCGGGAGCGTCTACGAACTGCGCAACGTGTGGGACCGCGGCAATGAGGCCGGTTTCGAATTTGCAAATCCGGTGGATGTCGGGCGGCTGATCAACGAAGCGGGGAACTACCCCAAGCGCGGCCTGCGGCTGGGCCTCAATTTCCCGATCCGGATCAAGACGCTTTCCGGCACAAGCGAAGGCCTGGTTGAAAACCTGTCCCAACAGGGCGCGCGGTTCGAATGCGACACGCTGTTCGCGATAGACCAGACGCTGAGGCTGGAAAGCGCGGTGCCTGGGACCGCCATGAAGGAAGTCCGGGCGAAAGTGCGCTGGCGGCGTGACCAGAATTATGGCGTGGTGTTCGACGATACGCTTTCGCTTGAGGATTTCGCCCGCTTCGCCGCTCGCCTGCAATGCCCGGGGCTGCTCAACTGATTACCGGAAAGACCTTCCCTGATTAAGGAATTTTCCGGGTCGGCCAGCAAAAATCCGGCAATTAATCTGCCTCGTTTACTCCTCGCTAACCAATTTCCTTCACTCCCGGTTTCAGGATGTCCGCGCGCCTTGCGGACATGACGACGAAACGGGGGCCTTTCATGATGCAGCGCGACGCTGATCAGCCGGGTATCATTGATGTGGATGTGGCAATCATCGGAGCGGGGCCTGCCGGGCTGACCGCCGGTTACCTGCTGACCAAGCAGGGCAAATCGGTTGCCATCATCGAAAAGGACGAAACCTATGTCGGCGGCATCAGCCGCACCGTCGAACACGAAGGCTACCGCTTCGACATCGGCGGGCACCGCTTCTTTTCGAAGTCGCAGCAAGTCGTCGACCTGTGGAACGAGATCCTGCCCGACGATTTCATCCAGCGCCCGCGCATGAGTCGCATCTATTACGAAGGCAAATTCTACAGCTATCCGCTGCGCGCATTCGAAGCGCTGGCCAATCTCGGCATCCTGCGCTCAACCGCCTGCATGGCGAGTTACCTGCGTTACAAGCTGTTCCCTATCAAGGACGTGCGCAGTTTCGAGGACTGGACCACCAACCAGTTCGGCCACAAGCTCTATTCGATCTTCTTCAAGACCTACACCGAGAAGGTGTGGGGAATGCCGTGCAATGAAATGAGCGCCGACTGGGCGGCTCAGCGGATCAAGGGGCTGTCGCTCTGGGGCGCTGTCGTCGACGGATTGAAGCGCAGCCTCGGCCTCAACAAGAAACCCAATGACGGGCAGGCGGTGAAGACGCTGCTCGAAACCTTCCGCTACCCGCGACTTGGCCCCGGCATGATGTGGGACGCCGCGCGGGACAAGATCATCGTATCGGGCAAGGGCCAGGTGCTGATGGGCCTTGCGCTTGAACGGCTGGCAAAGATCGGCCCCAATCAAGACGGCTACGACTGGTCGATGGTGGCCAGCGGGCCGGGCGGCACGGCGCAAATCCGCGCCAAGCACGTGATCAGCTCCGCACCGATGCGCGAATTGTCGAAGCGGATCCATCCGCTGCCGCAATCGAGCCTTCAGGCCGACAAACTGCGTTACCGCGATTTCCTGACCGTGGCGCTGATGGTCAAATCCGAAGACCTGTTCCCCGACAACTGGATCTACATTCACGATGACCGGGTGCAGGTGGGCCGGGTGCAGAATTTCCGCAGCTGGTCGCCAGAAATGGTGCCCGATGAGGACATGGCCTGCGTCGGCCTCGAATACTTCTGCTTCGAAGGGGACGGCCTGTGGTCTTCCTCGGACGAGGATCTGGTGGCGCAGGCCACGCGCGAGATGCAGATCCTTGGCCTGTGCGATCCTTCGAAAGTGGTTTCCGGCGCGGTCGTCCGTCAGGAAAAGGCCTATCCGGTCTATGACGACGATTACGAAGCAAACGTGCAGGCGATGCGCGTCGAGCTGGAGGATCAGCACCCCAGCCTGCATCTTGTCGGGCGCAACGGGATGCACCGCTACAACAATCAGGATCACGCCATGATGACGGCGATGCTGACGGTCGAGAACATCCTCGCGGGCAAGCGTGTCTATGACACGTGGTGCGTCAACGAGGATGCCGAATATCACGAGGCGGGCGACGAAGGCGCAGACGCAGCGATTCCCGCTCGCGAAATCGCGGCTCAGCCGCTTAGCGAGGATCAGGTCGCAGCGCTCACCAGCCTGCGCGGCGTGCCCGAACGGATTGCGCCCGATGACGGGCAGGCCGAAGAGATCCGCAAGAGGGCCTGATGCCGGTGCAAGCCAATCCCGCCTCTGTTCTGGCGAAGATCGGGGACATACGTTTCCTGCGCTATGTCTTTGCCAGCGTGGGTGCGCTGGCAGTCGATGTCGGCTGCTTTCTGGGTCTGATGGCGGTCGGCACTGCCGCCGCCCCAGCTTCGGCAGCGGGCTATTCGCTTGGCATTCTGGCGCATTGGCTGATGTCGAGCCGCGCGGTGTTTCAGGATAGCGTGGCCGACGGCGGGATCGCCCGCACCCGGCAAAAGGCGCTGTTCGTCATATCCGCGCTGATCGGGCTCGGCCTGACCACCGCGATTGTCGGCTTTGGCGACTGGAGCGGCATTGATCCGCGTCTGGCCAAGGGCGTGGCCATCGTCGTCAGCTTCCTTGTGACATGGCTGATTCGCAGCCGCATCGTCTTCCGCAGCCCTGCCGTTCCCGCGCAAGGAGCCTGAGCGATGCTGGTCGAGCGGCGACGGGCGGCGTTTACGATCAACTTTCTGGTCCGGCTCGGCCTCGCCTGGCTCGCCGTCAGCGCGATGCTGGTCGCGATCAACTGGAGCGCGATTGCCGCGCTGCGCTTCCCGGATCCCGATGACACGATGCGCCTTATCCAGGTGCGCGACCTGCTTGGCGGACAGGCGTGGTTCGATCTGTCGCAGCACCGTGTCGACGCATCGGGCGGGGGCGTGCCGATGCACTGGTCGCGGCTTGTCGACATACCGCTCGCGCTTGCGATCCTGTTGCTGACGCCGATCCTCGGGCCGGAGAATGCGGAAACGGCGGCGCTGGTGATCGTGCCGCTGATTACGCTCGGCCTTTCGATGATGCTGGCGGCGCGCATCGCGTGGCGGCTGCTGGGCGACGAAGAAGCCATCCTGACTTCACTCGTGCTCGCCATTTCGGTGCCGGTGTTGTTCCAGCTTGGCCCTTTGAGGATCGATCATCACGGCTGGCAGATCGTCTGTGCACTCGCGGCGGTGAACGGGCTGATGGCGCGCTCCCCGGTGCTTGGCGGACGGATCATTGGCGCATCGCTGGCAACATGGCTGGCGATTTCGCTCGAAGGCCTGCCGCTGGCGGCGATCATCTTTGCCGTGATTGCGGTGCGCTGGTTGCGGCACAGGGATGCGCGCGTGATGATGGTCGGTGCGATCCAGTCGCTCGCGCTGGTCAGCCTCGCGCTGTTCCTGCTCACCCGCGGCATCGACGACCTTGCTCTCTACTGCGATGCGATCAGCCCGGTGCATCTGGCCATGTTCCTGTGGGGCGCGGTGGTGTTGACGCTGTTTGCGAAGTTCGAACCCATGCCGCGCGGCATTCTGCTGTTCGGGATCGCGATCGCAGGCGGAGGCGCTTTGGCGGGGCTGCTGATGGCGGCTCCGCAATGCGCCAGCGGCGGCGGATTTTCCGCGCTTGACCCGATCGTGGCAAAGTACTGGCATGCCAATGTGCTCGAAGGGATGCCGATCTGGCGGCAATCGCTTTCGACCGCGCTGCAATATGCGGTGACGCCGCTGATCGCGCTGGTCGCGGCGATTGCGCTTGCGGCTCGGTCGCGCGACTGGCTGCGGCAGTTCTGGTTCGATTACGCGGTGATTCTGGCCGGCGCCTTTGTGGTGTCGATCTTTGTCTCCCGCGCAGGGGCAGTGGCCTGTGTGCTCGCCGCACCGCCGCTCGCATGGCAGCTGCGCCAGTGGTTGCGCGCGATCCGGACGATGGAGCAACCCGCGCCGCGCATGGTCGCCATGATCGGCGTGGTGTGCGCCCTGCTGCCCGCCTTCCCGGCAATCCTGCTGGCCAACGCCATGCCCGCGCGTGCATCGCTGGGCGGTGTGCCCGATGTCGCAGTGAAGGCGGTTGACTGCAGGATGCAGGACGCCGGGCCGGTGCTGGCCGAGCTGCCGAAGGGTGAATTCTTCGCGCCGATGGATATTGCGCCCGAGTTGTTGCTGACGACGGATCACACCGTGATTGCCACCGGCCACCATCGCGGCAACGCCGGGATGCGCGTGCTGATGGAAACGGCGCTTGGATCGCCAGACGAGGCAAAGGCGGCGCTGGCAAAGCGCGGAACAGCCTATGTCGCGCTGTGCCCCGCGCTTGGCGAAGCGCGCATGTATGCCAAGATCGCGCCTGAAGGGTTCGTCGCTGACCTGATCGACGGGCAAGCCCCCGGCTGGCTCGAACCTGTCGCGCTTGATCAGGGCAACGGACTTAAGGTCTGGCGGATCAGGCCGGAATGAACTTCAGCGCAAGCCCGTTGATGCAGTGACGCTTGCCGGTCGGCCGCGGCCCGTCGCCGAAGATATGCCCCAGATGCCCGCCGCAATCGGCGCAGTGGACTTCGGTGCGGGGATAGCCGATCTTGTAATCGACGGACGTGCCGACAGCCCCGCCGTCAATCGCGCGCCAGAAGCTCGGCCAGCCGGTGCCGCTGTCATATTTGTGGGCCGAGGCATAAAGCCGGTTGTCGCACCCCTTGCACACGAATGTGCCGGGCCGCTTTTCATCGTTGAGCGGCGATGAGTAGGCGCGTTCGGTGCCCGCTTCGCGCAGGATGTAATATTCGTTGCGGGTAAGCTGGCGGCGCCATTGTGCTTCCGTCTTCGAAATGCGGAAATTGCCGACCTCGCGCGCTTCGGCGCGACCGCTGCCGCAGCTTGCAAGCACCGGCATGGCCGCGAGCGCACCGGCAGCGGCGACAAAGCCACGGCGGCCAAGGCGCTGTTCCGTCAGGTTGAAACGCATGGGTATCTCCCCTCGCAATCGCATGTATCCTACAGGCAATTACGCCGAGAAGCGCCCAAAAGTTTCAGCCGAGGGGCGAAATCAGAACTCTGTGATCTCGACTTCGAGCTTGCGGAAGCCATGGACGAAGTTGGCCCGCACCCGTTCGACATCGCCGGCGACATGCACGCGCATGCGGCGCTTGTGCATTTCCTCCAGGAGGATGCGCAGTTGCAGTTCGGCGAGACGCGCACCGACGCAGCGGTGGATGCCGTAACCGAATGCGATGTGGCGGCGTGCGTTTTCGCGGGTCAGATCAAGCTTGTGCGGATCGGGGAAGATCTCTTCCTCGTGATTGGCGGCGAGGTACCACAGCACCACCTTGTCGCCTTTCTTGATGGTCTGGCCGAAAACTTCGGTGTCCTCGGTGCAGGTGCGGCGCATATGCGCCAGCGGGGTCTGCATACGCAGCATCTCCTGCACCGCATTGGGGATGATCTCGGGATTTTCCTCGAACAGCTTGCGCTGGTCGGGGAATTTGTCGAGCGCGTGGACGAACCCGCTCATCGAATTGCGGGTGGTGTCGTTGCCGCCAACGATCAGCAGCACCAGATTGCCCATGAATTCCTCGGGCCGCATCTGGTTCATCGCCTCGGAATGGATCATCATGCTGATGAGATCGTTGCCCGGCTCCTTGTCCATGGTGCGTTCGATCCACAGCGACTGGAAATAGGCTGCCATTTCCTGGAGGATTTCCCAGCGCACCCCGTCCAGCTCGCGCACGGTCGCAAGTTCGGTATCGCCCGACCAGTCGGACCAGAAGGTCAACAGGCGGCGGTCTTCCCACGGGAAACCGAACAGGATCGCAAGCATGCCGGTGGTCAGTTCGATCGATACCTTGTCGACCCAGTCGAACACCTTGCCGCGCGGCAGCGTATCCAGCAGCTCGCCAGTGCGCTGGCGGATCTCGCCTTCCATCTCGACCATCGCGCTTGGAGTGAACTTGGGCGCGACGGTGCGACGCTGGCCGGTGTGCTGGGGCCGGTCCATCGCGATGAACATTGGCAGTTCGCGGGTGTCGGCCCCGGCGGCCGCCGCTTCTTCCTCGGTCAGCCGTTCGAGGATGGTGATGCCGCCATGTTCCCAGCTGGAGGAGAAGGTTTCAGGAAGCGCCTCGATATGCTGGATCGCCTTGTGGCCGACCACGGCCCAATAGGGGCCATAGGGACTTTCCGGGATGTAATGCAGCGGCCCTGCGTCCTGCATTTCCTTGAAGATCGGCTGCCACTTGTCTTCGAAATAGATGTCGGAGCGACTCACGTCCCACTTGTGCGAATGCTTGGGACGTTCTTCCGGATGCTGCTCGAAATGCGTTTTCAGTGCATCGTAGGATGTCGGCGAAGTGCGGACTTTCGGGCGTCCCGGTGCGATCGTGGCCATGACTCTCTCTCCCTGCGAGAGGCCCGGCGTTTCTTTCCGCCTGACCGGCCTCTCCCTCCACCAAGCATCCTGCCCTAACTGACAGCCATGTCAATAGTGGGTTGCGAATTGGAACCTATTCCGCCGGTTCCAGCGTGGCGGGTTCTGCCGCCGACTTGCGGCCCCAGCGGCGCTTTGTCTTCTCGCGGCCCGCTCCACCCGATTTCATCACGCGTTTGCGGAACAGCAGCGAGCCGCCCTTCACCAGCAATCCGACCCACAAGGCCTGCCACACCAGCGCGGCGGCATGGACCCACAGCGTCTCGTCCAGCGCCGCACGGGCGAGGAAGGCAAAGGGCGACGACAGCGGGAAAGCGGCGGCCATCAGTTCAAGCTGTGAACCTGCATCGGTCAGCGTCGCGGCGGCAAGGAAGAACACCATCAGCTGCAACATCGTCACCGGCATCGAAAGCGTCTGAACTTCGCGCACCGAATTGGCCATCGCCCCGATCGTCAGGAACAGCGAGCCCAGCAGCAGATAGGCCATCGAGAAATAGGCCACGCCCAGCGCAAGGAACAGCGGCCAGCCCACGGCGGGGCCGGGCAGGTTGCGAAAATCGGTCTGCGTCACGGTGGTGATCGCGTCTTCGGCGATCGCCCAGAAACCCCAGCCGAGCAGCCCCCAGACCGCGATCCCGACGAAGGAGACGGCGAGCATGGCGAACAATTTGCCCATGAACACCGAATCCATCGGAATTGCCGCGGCGAGGATTTCGATGATCTTGTTGCCTTTTTCCTCGGCAAGGTTGGACAGCACCATGCCTGCAAGCAGCATGGTCAGCAGGAACATCACCATCTGAGCCGCTTGCGCGGTGCGGATGCGATTGGTCCGCTCGGAAGCGGCGCTCGACGCGACGGTCTGGCTGGTCGACTTGGGCACCGCCAGCGGCGTCGCCGCCATGGCGTCAGCGGCGAGCAGTTCGATCGGGCCCTGCCAGCGGCGCAGCTGACCTTGCGTGCCGACCACTTCCGGCGCGGCAAGCGTGCCGGTCACGATCGCGGCATAATTGCCCTGCCGTGCCTCCATGTAGCCGCGCGCATCGAAGTCCGGATTGCCGGCGGCTTCGGGCACTTCGACCAGCGCCGGCACTGCGCCGCGCAATTGCGGGGAGAGCCGTTCATGCGCGGCGAGCATGGCGGCATTGTCCTGCGCGCTCATCGCAAGGCCGACTTCGACCACCGCCGCTTCGCGCGATACCTGGCTGCCGATACTGCCCGCCAGTCCGCCGACCAGCACCGGGAACAGCGGCCCGATCAGGAAGAACAGGAATGCGCGGCTGAACAGCACGGCGACGAAATCGCGCCGGGCGATGACCCATGCGGCTTCGAGCCGGGACAGGCGCGGCCTTGCGTCGATGGCGGCTTGATCGTGAGCGCTCATGATTGGCCTCCCTGGGCATCGGCTTCAAGCTGGCGGGCGGCGGCTTCCCCGGCGATGGCGACAAAGGCATCGTGCAGGCCCGCGCGCTCGATCGACAGGGAAAGAATCCCCGCATCTCCTTCGATCAATTGCCGCAGCAGCGGTTCGACCCCGGTTTCGGGCAGCGGGAAGTAGAAGAAATCGCCTTCGCGCCGGGTTTCTTCGGGAAGTGCGGCGGTCCACCCGCCTTCGCGTGCCCGCGTTTCCAGCCGAACCTGTGCCGGAATCCGGTCACGCGCGGTTTCGACGCTGCCGGCATAGGGCACCTTGCCCCCGGCAATGATCGCGACGCCTTCGCACAGGCGTTCGGCATGGTGAATCACATGGGTTGAAAAGATCACCGTCACCCCGTCTTCGGCGAGGCTGCGGATCATCCCTTCGAGCTTGCCTTGGTTGATCGCGTCAAGGCCGGAGAACGGTTCGTCCAGCACGACAAGGCGCGGGCGATGCACCAGCGTGCCGAGCAATTGCACGGTCTGCGCCATGCCTTTCGACAATTGCCGGATCGTCCGGTCTGCCGCGTGCAGCAGATTGTGCCGCTCGAGCAATTCCATCCCCCGCTTGCGCCCTTCCTTCAGCGGCAGGCCGCGCAGCGCACCCATGAAAGCAATCGCCTCGATTGCCTTCATCGCCGGGTAAAGCCCGCGTTCTTCGGGGAGATAGCCGATCAACCGGCCGATATCATGGGGCCGATCATGCCCGAAAACGCGGCGCACGCCTTCGTCCGGGTCGATGATGCCGAGCAGCATCCTCAGCGTCGTGGTCTTGCCCGCGCCATTGGGGCCGAGCACGCCGTAGATCGCGCCTTGGGGAACCGACAGGTCCACCCCGTCGACGGCGCGTGTGCCGTCAAAGCTCTTGACCAGCCCCCGCGCCTCTATGGCAAGAGGACGCGGATCGGGAGGGGACAGCGCCAGCGCCTCTTCCCCTTCACCCAGTTCGGCAACATTGCCCATTATCGATCGATCGCTTGACGCCATATCCATGCATGTGAGGGTTAACGTGTGAGCCTAAACGGGAGTAACCCCAAGCATGGTTAATGGCGAGGCAGGAATTGCACTGGCAGAGCGGATCGCCGATCAGGCGCGCGCGCTCGGCTTTGTCGCCTGCGGGATCGCCAGCGCGGCGGAGGATCCGGAGCGCGCCTGCAGGCTGGAACAATGGCTGGGCGAAGGCCATCACGGCTCGATGGAATGGATGGAGACGCGGGCGGAGCACCGCCGCTCGCCGCAAGGGCTGTGGCCCGAGGCGCGCAGCGTCATTGCGCTTGGCATGAGCTATGCCCCGGCAGCCGATCCGCTGGCGCTGGAGGCGCACCCCGATCGTGCCCGCATATCCGTCTATGCGCAGGGCAAGGATTACCATGATGTCGTCAAGAAACGGCTGAAGGCACTGGCCCGCTGGCTGGTGGCGGAAGAGCCGGAGGCGCAGGTCAAGGTGTTCGTCGATACCGCCCCGGTAATGGAAAAGCCGCTCGGCGAGGCGGCAGGGATCGGCTGGCAGGGCAAGCACACCAACCTCGTCAGCCCGGATCACGGTAGCTGGCTGTTCCTCGGCGCGATCTACACGACGCTGGAACTGGAGCCGTCGCAGCCGCACCGCGACCAGTGCGGATCGTGCCGGGCGTGCCTTGACGCTTGCCCGACGGATGCTTTCCCCGCGCCGTACAGGCTCGATGCGCGGCGCTGCATTTCCTACCTCACGATCGAGCACAAGGGCGAAGTGCCGCATGAATTCCGTGAGGCATTGGGCAATCGCATTTACGGCTGCGACGATTGCCTTGCCGTCTGCCCGTGGAACAAGTTTGCGAGCGAGGCGCACGCCGCGCGCGAATTCCTGCCGCGCGCCGAATTGACCGCGCCGCGCCTCGCCGAATTTCTGGCGCTGGACGATGCCGGGTTTCGCAGCCTGTTTTCCGGCTCCCCGATCAAGCGGATCGGGCGCGACAGGTTTGTGCGGAACTGCCTCTATGCGGCGGGCAACAGCGGCGATGCCGCTTTGCTGGCGCAGGTCGAGAGGTTGTTGGCCGATCCCGATCCGGCGGTGGCGGATGCAGCCGGGTGGGCGAAGGCGCGGCGCGCCTGATCGTTTTCCTACTGCGAAGCCGTGCGCTATGGCGGGGGCGGCTCTTTCAAATCGTCGGCAATATCGGATCACCGGGAGGGAGGGGAATTTTTAAAACACGATAAGTGTTAATTTCGCTTTTCGGGTGTTTTTCCGCCGGTTTTCAGACGGATAGGGCGCGCAGAGCCGCCTGACACCGTGTCAGCTTTGTCAGCTTTATTCGCAGGTGCAGAATGATGGCCGCCGGCGATGATCAGAGCAGGTCTTTAAGCGCCACTTCCGGGTCGGCCAGAATGGCCGGATCAATCCGCTCCGCCCCGTTTTCGAGCAGTTTGCGGCCCTGCACATAGTCCTTCATCGTGCCCACACAGTCGAAGGCGATCGGACGGCCTTCCTTCATGTAGACCACGGTGAACTTGCGGGTTTCCGGATCGCCGCGCAGCACGGTCGCATCAAAGCCGAGGTTCAGCCCCGCCGTCTGCAGCTTGAGATCATACTGGTTGGACCAGAACCACGGGAGAGCGTGATAGGGCTGTTTGTCGCCCATGATGGCGCGGGCGGCGGTGTTCGCCATGTCGTTGGCGTTCTGCACCGATTCGAGCCGGATCACCGCGCTGTCCGCAAAGGGATTGGCGTGCGCGGCGCAGTCGCCGATGGCGTAGACGTCATCTAGCGTGGTGCGGCAGAACACGTCGACATCGACCCCGTTCGATCCTGCCGCTCCGGCAGCGATCAGCGGGCCGACAGCGGGAACGATGCCGATCCCGACGATCACCATGTCGCAATCGATCACATCGTCATTGTCGAGCCGGACGCCGGACACCTTGCCGTCCGTCCCGAGAATCTCCGAAACCCCGCGTGACAGCAGCACTTCGACGCCCTGCCGCCGGTGTTCATCCTCGTAAAAGCGCGACAATTCCTCACCCGCGACGCGCGCCAGCACCCGGTCGAGCATTTCCACCAGCGTGACCTCGCAGCCCAGCTTGCGCAGCACCGCGGCGGCTTCGAGCCCGATGTAGCCCCCGCCGATCACCACCGCGCGGCGCGCACCCGATTCGAGCGCCGCCATCATCGCGTCGGCATCGCTCTTGTCGCGGACGTAGAAAATGTTCGCCAAATTGGCTCCGGGAATGCCCAGCCGCCGGGGATCGCCCCCGCCTGCCCAGATCAGCTTGCGATAGCCAAGCGTGCTGCCGTCGCTCAGCGTGACACTGTGTTCTTGCGGATCGATCGCGCTGACACCGCTGCCAAGGCGCAGTTCGATGCCCTTGTCTGCCCAGAACTTTTCCGGGCGGATCATGATCCGTTCGAAAGGCTTGTCCCCGGCAAGATATTCCTTGGACAGTGGCGGGCGCTCATAGGGCGGCACGCTGTCGCGCCCGACCATCACGATCCGCCCCTCATGGCCCTGCTGGCGCAAGGCAATCGCTGCCTGCGCCCCGCCGTGGCCGGTGCCCACGATCACGACATCAGCCGTGTCCGATGCTGTTCCCTCTCCGCTCATGCGACGCCGACTTCCGAAAAAATGGGTGCGCGTCAAGCGGCAAACGCGTTTTCCCGGTTCCTAGCGTTCCAGCAGATTGCGTGCCTGGCTGGCGATCTGGGCCAGCACGGCGGGAGCAACCGGGGGTCGCGCCTGGGCCCGGGCAACCATCGCGCGGAACTGTGCCACCGCACCGGCATTGTGCGCCGCCCAGTCCGCAACCGCGCCCGCCGGGTCGCTCTTGCCCGACTTCCGGCGGAGCAGGCGACGCAGGAATTCGAGCCGCATATGCTGGAAATCGCGCGCCAGTCCGTCGACCAGCAGACGCTCCCAGATATCGCTGGGCGACATGTGCGCCGCCGTCCCCTGCGCCCAGTCCAGCCCGATCCGCTGGCCGATGTCGGAAAACGCCCGGGTCAGGTCTTGCGGGTCGATCTCGGTCTTGATCGCAAGCTGTGCAAGGCCGATCGAGCCGTCGTAGTCGAACAAATCCGCCACCCGGTCGGCGAGCGATTGCGGGGCACCCTGTTCGATGAAGTGGGCGCGCAATTCCTCCGAACGCTGGCGGGTGTCACCCGCGACCAGCTCGGCGCGGCCTTCGCAAAGCCGGGTCACGCCCTTGCGCAGATGCTCGATCATGGCGCCTGCCTCGACCCGTCCCGCTCCGGTCCGCAGCACGTCGGACATCAGATTGCCAACTGCCGCCGCGGCGCGATCAAGCAGGGCAATGCGCGCCGTCTCGCTCATCGTCTGACTGTCAATGTCGCGCCACAGCGTCTTGAGATCGAACAGCCGCTCTACCACCACGAATGCGGCGGCGACATCGGCAAGGCCCACCCCCTCTTCCTCGGGCAGTTCGAAGGCGTGGATCAGGCCCAGCCGGTTGACGATGCGGTTGGACAGATCGGTGGCGATCAATTCGCGCCGCAGCCGGTGTTCGCGGATCTGGCCGAGGAACTTCTTCTGCATCGGCTCGGGGAACATGGCGATCAGATTGCTTTCGAGAATCGGATCGTCCGGCAGTCCGCTGGCCTCGATCGCGGCCTGCAGTGCCAGCTTTGCCGAGGACAGCAGCACCGCCAGTTCGGGCCGGGTCAGACCGTGGCCGTCGGCGGCGCGCCGGGCAAAGCTCTCGCTGTCGGCAAGGCCCTCGGTCCGCCGGTCGAGTGTGCCGGTTTCCTCCAGCTGTTCGATCAGGCGGATATAGGACGCCGTCGCCTGCGAGCCGCCGCTTTCCGCGATCGACAGGGCAAGTGCCTGCAAGCGGTTGTCCTCCAGCACGATCTCGGCGACTTCGTCCGTCATCTTGGCCAAAAGCGTGTTGCGGGCCTTTTCGGTGAGCTTGCCTTCGCGCGATGCGGCGGCAAGCGCGATCTTGATGTTCACCTCGTTGTCGGAGCAATCGACCCCGGCTGAATTGTCGATGAAGTCGGTGTTGATGCGCCCGCCTGCGAGCGAATAGGAAATGCGCCCGGCCTGAGTGATGCCGAGGTTCGCACCTTCGCCGATCACCTTGGCGCCGACTTCCCCGGCGTTGACCCGCAAGGTGTCATTGGCGGGATCGCCAACGTCGAGATGGCTTTCGCTCTCACCCTTGATGTAGGTGCCGATGCCGCCGAACCATAGCAGATCGACCTGCGATTTCAGGATCGCGCTGATCAGCGCATCCGGTTCGATCTCGCTCTCGGCGATGCCGAGCATTTCGCGCGCCTTCTTCGACAGCTTGATGCGTTTCAGATCGCGCGAATAGACCCCGCCGCCTTTGGAAATGAGATCAGGGTTGTAATCCTCCCAGCTCGAACGCGGCAGTTCGAACATGCGCTTGCGCTCTTTCCAACTGGTGGCCGGATCGGGATCGGGATCGATGAAGATGTGGCGGTGATCGAAGGCGGCAACCAGCTTGATCGCCTTGGACAACAACATGCCGTTGCCGAAAACGTCACCCGACATGTCGCCACAGCCGGCGACGCGGATGCTGTCCTTTTGTACGTCGATCCCCATTTCGAGGAAGTGGCGTTGCACGCTGACCCAGGCGCCCCGCGCGGTGATGCCCATCGCCTTGTGGTCATATCCGTTCGATCCGCCGCTGGCGAAGGCATCGTCAAGCCAGAAGCCCGCACCTTCAGCAATGCCGTTGGCGACATCGGAGAAGCGCGCGGTGCCCTTGTCCGCGGCAACCACGAAGTAGGGGTCCTCTCCGTCGAGCACGGTGACGCCCTCAGGATGTGCCACCTTGCCGTCGACGATATTGTCGGTGATCGACAGGAGGGTGCGGATGAACACCTCGTAGCTGGCCTGTCCCTCTGCGGCCCAGCCATCGCGGTCAATCGCCGGCGAAGGGAGCTGCTTGGGATAAAAGCCGCCCTTTGCCCCGCTCGGTACGATCACCGCGTTCTTGACCTTCTGGGCCTTCATCAATCCGAGGATTTCGGTGCGGAAGTCGTCGCGCCGGTCCGACCAGCGCAGCCCGCCGCGCGCGACCGGGCCGGAGCGCAGGTGAATGCCCTCCACCCGGCGCGAATAGACGAAGATTTCGCGCCACGGCACAGGCTTTGGCAGGTTCGGCACAAGGCTGGAGTCGATCTTGAACGCCAGAGCCTCTTCGGCGGCCGGGGCAAAGGCGTTGGTGCGCAGGATCGCATCGACGACGGCGCGATACAGCCGCAAGAGCCGGTCATCGTTGATCGCCGTTACCTTGGCGAGACCGCGCTGATATGCGCTGCTCGCAGCGTTGATCGCCGCTTCGCGGTCACCTGCAAAGGCCGGGTCATGGCGCGCCACGAACAGGTCGATGATCGCCTGCGTCACGCTAGGCGCACGGCGCAGTGCATCGACCACGGTGTAGATGGTGAAGCCCATGCCAGTCTGGCGGAGGTAGCGATAGATCGCACGCAGCCAGATCGCTTCCTGTGCGCTGAGACCGCCGCCCACCACCAGCCGGTTGAACGGATCATCTTCCGAATGGCCATTGAGCACTTCCGCAATCGCGGTTTCGATGATGTCGGCGCGCTCCAGCAGCGGCTCGATCGCGGTCCCTTGGGGCAGGTCGAGCGTGAATTCGTGGATCGTGCCCAGCTTCCCGTCGTCCAGCCTTGTCGGCATTTCGGCGAGCACGCGGAAGCCGAAGTTTTCGAGCGCCGGGACCGCGTCCGACAGCGGCATCTCGCCCGTCGTATGATAGATTTTCAGCCGCAGGTCGCCGACGGGATCATGCGGCAGTTTGTAGAGACGGCACGAACGCGCTTCGGGATTTTCACCCTGCGCCAGTTCACGCAGTTCGATAATGTCGAGAGCCGCTTCGGCAGCACCGTAGCGCGATCGGTAGGCGGGCGGGAATGCGCCGGCATAACGCAATGCGATCGCCGGCACCCGCGAGCTTTCGTCAGCCTTGGCCAGATGGCCTTCGACCGCTTCGTTCCAGCCCTTGAGCAGATCGATGAGTTCGCCTTCGATCCGTTCCGCATCGGGAACCTGACCAGTCATGCGCGAATCGAGCAGGAATTGCAGCAGCGCAAGGTTGCTGCCTTCGACCTCAAGGCTCCAGCTGAGCAGATCGACCCCGGTCGTCTGAGTCAGCAGGTCCTGAATTTGCAGGCGGACATCGGTGGAAAGATAGTCACGCGGCAGCCATACGAAGGCGAACACGTGCCGTTCCAGCGCGGATTGCACCAGCACCAGCCGCGGGCGGGGGCGGTCGATCAGGCTCATCATCGCTGTTGCCAGCCGCTGGATGTCGGGCGTGGCAAAGGCGATCAGCAGATCGTGCGGCAGCGTGGTGAAGGCATGCACCAATGCCTTGCCCGCATGCCCTGCCGGATCGAATCCCATCGCCGCATTGATATCGGCCAGCGCCTTGCGCAGCAGCGGCACCTGCGTCGGGGGAGTTGCCAGACCCGCGCTGGTCCACACACCTGCATGGATCGACAGGGCGCTGATCTTCCCACCTTCGCGGACCGGCACGATGAACAGGTCAAGCGGCACGCGGCGGTGGACGGTGGCAAGGCGATTGGCCTTGATCACCAGCAATTCGCGCGGAGAGCCGGATTTGTCGTGCGCTTCGAACCACGCAAAGGCGCGTTCATAGGAGGTGTCGGCCAGCAGCTTGGCCGCGCTCTTGCGGCAAATGCCCAGCGCGTCTCCTTCGCTGCCGTCGCGCATCCGGGTGATGTGGCCCAGCTGCGTCAGCATCCCCTCGTTCAGCCAGTCGAGCAGGGCCGCGCTTTCGGGATCGCGCGCCTCCATCGTTTCGGCATCCGCAGCCATCGCCCCGCGCAGTTTGGGCCAATCGCTTACCGCTGCCCGCACATCGCCAAGCGTCACCCGCAGCTCCGCGATAAGATCGCGCCGCTGGCGCGCATCGACGCGCGGGGTTTCGATGTAGATCATCGATTCGTTCGCGCCGTTCCCTTTTTTGCCAAGCTTGGTCAGCGCGCCGTCCGCATCCCGTTCAACCCCGACAACCGGGTGAATCAGTTGATCGATGCTGAGACCCTGCGCGGTGATCGTCGAGGCAATCGAATCGACCAGAAACGGCATGTCGTCATTAATGATCGCGATCCGCAGACGGCGTTCGCCCGTATCGGATTCCAGCTTGAGCGCTGAGCGCGAAGGCGCACGCTGCTGCGCCGCTTCGAGCAGGAAAGCGGCGGCTTCTTCCAGCGCTGCACCGTCCAGCGGCGTGTCACCGGGAAGGATCGCCGCGCCAAGGTGCTGCTTCAGCTCCTTGAGCAATGAACCGGGTTTGGCGGAACTCGATGCGGGCTTTGCACTCATCGCCTGTATGCTCCTGGCATCCTGCACCCCGGCCTAACTGCGGTGTAATTATATTATGCCGGGTTATTTTTATCGTGCGGAAGGCAATACAGGCATTCGGGGGCGTCGCGCAAGCAGGATTGGCGCCTAAACGGTGACGCTCCGGCAAGCTTCCACCGTCATTTCCAGCGAACGCAGGCGTGCATCGGGGTCGAAGGTCGCTCCGCAAAGGATGATTTCGTCGGCGTGCGTTCGCGCGATGAAGGCGTCGATCTGTTCGCGCACCTGGCCCGGCGTGCCGACTGCGGCGGCCTGACCGAGATGATCGAGCATGGCGCGCGAAGGGGCGGGCAGGCTGTCGGTGTAATCCTTGATCGGTGGCGGCAGCTTCCCCGGCGATCCGGTGCGCAGGGCGACAAAGCTTTGCTGCTGGCTTGAGGCAAGCGTTCGCGCTTCTTCATCCGTATCAGCAGCAAAGACATTCATGGCGACCATGACATGCGGACGATCCAGCGCCTCTGAAGGCTGGAAATCGCGGCGGTACAGAGCCAGCGCGGCGTCAAGGTGATCGGGAGCGAAATGCGCGGCGAAGGCATAGGGCATGCCCAACTTGGCCGCGAGGCTCGCGCCGAACAGGCTCGACCCCAGCATCCACAGTTCGATCTTTGCTCCCAGCCCCGGTGTGGCGGTGATCGGAAGATCGACATCCCCGGTAAGCAGGGCTCGCAATTCCAACACATCTTGCGGGAAATATTCTGATGCCTGATGCAGGTTTTTGCGCAGCGCCCGCTGCAATTCCGGACCCGCTCCGGGAGCGCGGCCCAATCCCAAGTCGATCCTGCCCGGAAACAGCGCGTCGAGCGTGCCGAATTGTTCGGCGATCTGGAATGGCGTGTGGTTGGGCAGCATGATCCCGCCCGAACCGATCCGGATGCTGTTGGTGGCATTGCCGATATGCGCCAGCACGACCGACGTCGCTCCGCCTGCGATCCCTTCCATCGCGTGATGCTCTGCTACCCAGAAACGCTTGCAGCCAACTTCCTCGGCCTTGCGCGCGAGGTTCGCGCTCGCAGCCATGGCTTCGGACACGGTGCCGCCTTCGCGCACCGGAACCAGATCGAGAACGGAAAACTGCGTCATGAGGTGCCTTCTGCCGGATTGGCTGCTGCCGGGCCGATCTGCCCGAGGTAATCGCGGGCAATATCCGCAGCCTGCCCTTCGGGCTCAAGCGCGATTACAGATTCCCAGCTTGCGCGCGCCGCGTCCTCGCGCCCTGCGAGGATTGCGATAACCCCAGCTTCGAGCCCGATCGCCGGATCGAGCGGAGCGAGTTCGCCCGCACGCTCAATCGCCGCTTGCGCATCCTCGATCCGTTCGAGCCGCCGCAGCAGCGTCGCCTTGAGCAACCAGCTTTCCGATCCTTCCGGTTGCAGGCTGATCGCTGTTTCGAGCTCTACCAGCGCCTCCTCGCCCCGGCCTTGCGCCACCAGCGCACGCGATAGGTCGCTCGCCGCGAGTGACTGGATCGGCGCTGAGGCTGCATTGGTCGCATCCTCTTTTGCGCGGCGCAGGATCGCTTCGGCGCGCACCGGATCGCCGCTGGCGAGCGCCGCATTGCCGGCCATCGTGCCGAATCTTGCCCGCACCCGCAGTTCATCCTCGGGGCTTAAATCGCGGGCTTCTCCAAAGGCGGCGATGGCATCCTCCCACAGGCCCAGCTGCGTCGATGCGAGGCCCAGGCAATGATTGGCCAGCACCCGTTCGGCTCCGCTCGTTTCATTGCGGCGCAATTGGGCGAGCGTGTGCGCGCGCGCCGGATCATCCGATACGAGCTCAAGGCATTCGGCCAGCCATTGCGCCTCCGGAGAGGGCTGGCCGGCATCGGTTTCGCGAGGCGGGCGATTGCGCAGTTCGTCATGCCCGTCAGGCAGAGGGGTGGCGATCGGATTGGGGCCGACCTGAAGGAGCAAGGCAAGGATCAGCGACATTTCAGGGTTTTTCCGTGGAGTAGAAGCGGGCAACTTCGGCTTTGAGCCGCGCAATGTCCTGATCGCGCGACAGCCGGTGGTCGCCATCCTTTATCAGCACCACTTGAACCGCGTCCGAACGAAGCGCTGCAGCCAGTTTCAGGCTGATTTCCCAAGGTACATCGGCGTCGCGCTGGCCGTGCAACAGGCTGACCGGGCAATCGATCGCGATTTCGCGGTCGAGCCGCAATTGCCGTTCCGCATCGGCAAAGAAGCGGGCATGGGTGGGTGTCGGTTCGGGGCCATAGGGATTGTCTTCGTAGATCGTTTCCCCGGCCGCGAGACGGGTGCGCTGATTCTCGGAATAGCCCCATCGGGTGAAGTCGGGCGCAGGCGCGATCCCGATCATCCCGGCAAGCCGATCGCCCAGTTTCTCGGCCACCAAGAGCATCAGCCAGCCCCCCATCGACGATCCCATCAATAGCACCGGCCCCGTCACACAGGCTTCGATCAACGCCAGAATCTCGTCTCGCCAGCGCGAGAGCGAGCCGTCCGCGAAATCTCCCAAGCTTTCCCCGCAACCCGAGTAATCGAGCAGCAGGCAAGCACGGCCCTTGGCCTGTGCCTCTTCGAACAGCGCCGTCGCCTTGCCGCCAGCCATGTCGGACATATAACCGGGCAGAAAGACAAGCGTCGGGCCATCGCCGGTTGCGTGGCGATAGGCGATCCGGCGCCCGTCGGGCATTTTATGATATGCGATTTCCTGCATGCGGGTCTTTTCCATCGACCGAACCGGCTTGTCACGGGTGTGCAACGCATGCGATCTAGTCAGCCGCCATGATCAAGACCGAACCTGCGGCCCAGCCCGCCCCTTTGCCAACAGCCCTCACCCGCCGCGGAGTTTTCGGCCTCGCCGGTGTTTCCGCCGCCGTAGCCGCGTCGCCGGTCGCGGCCCGAGGATTTGGAACGGGTTTCACCCATTGCGTCGCCAGCGGAGAACCCGGATCGGACAAGGTGATGCTGTGGACGCGGTATGTGGCGGATCAGACGACCGACCTCATGTGGCAAGTGAGCGAAGGCGAAGACTTCTCGAACCCCGTGGCCGAAGGCAGCGCACGCGCCGCGGCAGAGCGTGACTGGTGCGCCAAGGCATGGGCGGACGGGCTCATGCCCAACCGCTGGTATTTTTACCGTTTCATCGCGCCCGATGGCACGGCTTCCCCCGTGGGCCGGACGCGGACACTGCCCGAAGGACCCACGCACAAGTTCCGGCTCGGCGTGTTTTCCTGTTCCAATTACGGTTTTGGCTGGTTCAACGCCTATGGCCATGCCGCCGAGGCAAACGACATCGACCTTGCCGTGCATCTGGGTGATTACATCTATGAATACGGGGCTGGCACCTACCCCTCTGCCGGTCAGGCGCATCCGGAGCGTGTTCTCGCTCCCGAAAGTGAAATTGTCGCGCTGACCGATTACCGCCTGCGTTACGCCACCTATCGCGCGGACCCCGATCTCCAGCGGCTGCATCAGGTCGTCCCGATGATCGCCGTATGGGACGATCATGAAAGCGCCAACGACAGCTGGAAGGATGGGGCGGAAAACCACCAGAGCGAAACCGAAGGCGAATGGGCCCTGCGCAAGGCCGCTGCGATCCGCGCCTATCGTGAATGGCTGCCGGTGTCGGACGCACCCTATTCCACTTTCGAGATTGGTGATCTGGCCACATTGTTCCGGCTCGACACCCGGCTTGAAGGGCGCGAGCAGCAGTTCAGCCTTGCAAAGATCATCGAAGGGCAAGCCAATCCCGAAGCGATGGTTTCCGCGCTTTCCACGTTCCGCGATGGCGAATGGTCCAATCCCAACCGGCAATTGCTGGGTGCAGTGCAGGAAGAATGGCTGGCAGAAGGTCTGGTTCAGTCGAAGTCCCGAGGGGCGACGTGGCAGGTGCTGGTGCAGCAGGTGCTGATGGGCAAGCTGGCCTCGCCCAAGGGCATGCTCGATCTGCTGGGCGATGGCCTGCCTGATTACGCGCGCCGGCGATTGATGGCCTCGTCGCTGGCTGCGGAGGCCGGACTGCCGCTGAATATGGACGCGTGGGATGGCTATCCGGCAGCACGCGAAAGGGTGTTCAAGGCCGGGCTCGAAGCCGATGCTAACCTGCTGGTGCTGGCAGGCGACACCCACAATGGCTGGGCATTCGACCTCGCGCAGGACGGGCAGAACGTCGGCGTGGAATTCGGCGTGTGTTCGGTCAGTTCGCCGGGCTTCGAAAGCTATCTGTCGATGATTCCGCCTGATACGCTCGCCGCGGCCGTGGTCGGATCGAATGAGGAGCTCAAATGGGCCGACACCGCTCAGCGCGGGTATATGACGGTCGAATTGACCCCTCAGCGGGCAACCACGGAATACCGCTTCCTCGAAGGGGTGCGCCAGCGTTCGACCCGGCTCGCCGCGACCAAGCGGATCAGCAGCGAAGCCGGATCGAACGCGCTGACCATGTGATCAGTCGCGGCTGAAGATTTCCTCGATCGCGAGGCCGAACACATCGGCGATCGCAAAGGCGAGCGGGAGCGAGGGGGCATAGCGGCCCTTCTCGATCGCGTTTACGCTCTGGCGGCTGACGCCAAGCCGGTCGGCGAGGTCCTGCTGGCTCCAGTCGCGCTCCGCGCGCAGCACCTTGAGGCGGTTCTTCACCGGATCTCTCCATAGGTGCCGTATTTCAACTTGTTGAAAATCGCACCGATTCCGAGGCCGAAACACCAGATTGTCGGCCACCAGAAGGCGGCAACCGGATCGACGATCTTGTAGGTTTCGAGAAAGCCCCAGATTGCCGCAAGCGTGAATGAGATCGCCGTCGCGATCAGGCCTTGCCGGACATAGAGCATGCGAAAGAACTCGTCCTGCTCCTCTATGATCAGCGCACCGAAGACCCAGATCACTCCGGCAAAAGACAGGCCGGGCAGGCTTGCGAGCAGCGCCGCTGGCCATCCGGTGACGCCGCGATCTTCGATCAGGTGTTCGGCAAGGAACAGGGTGATCAAGTAGAACGCCATGGTGATCGCCATGCGCGCCAGATACCGGTGCGACGCGCGCGTCTTGTCCTTCGAACTGCGCAGCGTCTTGACCAATGCGAACACCATCAGGCTGACGGGCAGCACTGCGAGGATATAGGCGGTGGTGATGTTGATCGCGTCCGACTTCCACAGGAACAGCAACGCCAGCGCGCTGAGCACCGAGGAGCCGGCCGCGACCAGACAGGCCTTGCTCGAAGAAATGCCCGTCGCGCTCATTGCAGGCAACTCCGCCCGCACCCTGTTTCGGCATTGAGCGAAGCCCAGGCCGCGCCGGAGAGGCCGGCGATCACGCCGAAGCTCGCGCCGTCGCTCATTCCCTGTGCCTGCATGAACACCGCTGCCGCAATGATGCCCGCTGCCCACAGCAAGGCTTTTCCAATATTGCTCATCGTAAAGCTCCCTTTCAACTATGGAAAGGATACTTGTCATTGATTCGCACAAATGTCAAACAAACTTTCCAATTTGGAGCCAACGCTTTCCCTTTTGGGCGGTTTCGAGATGGGTAATGACATCGCAACCGGGCGTCGCTATCTAACCCTCCCATGGCATCGATGCTCACCTTGACTACCACCACGACAACCTCGGCTTTCCGGGGGCGGTTGTTGTTGGGTTAGGTCCAGCGCTCTCGCCATCCGGTTTCGGGTGGCGCGGTGTCCTCCCGAAATCGTTCGCACTGCAACACCGCTCTTCCGGTATGCGCCCCTTTGTGGCAGGGCGCGCGCCATACGAAACGGAACGGATACGATGACGGAACTGCTCAAGATCAGCCTGCCCGACGGATCGGTGCGCGAAATGGAGCCGGGTTCGACCCCGGCAGACGTTGCCGCTGCAATCGGCCCCGGCCTTGCCAAGGCCGCGCTTGCCGCGCGCGTCAATGGCGAAGTGCGCGATCTCAACCGCCCGTTCGAAGGAGATTCAGAGCTGGCTTTGATCACTTCGCGTGACGAGGAGGACGCGCTCGAATTGGCGCGGCATGACTTCGCGCATGTTCTCGCCGAAGCGGTGCAGGCGCTTTGGCCCGGCACGCAGATCACTTTCGGCCCGGCGACAGACGACGGGTTCTACTATGACGTCATGGCCCCCGCCAACCGCGAGCCTTTCGGCATGGATGACTTGCCCGCGATCGAGGAAAAGATGCGCGAGATCATCCGCGCCGACAAGCCGCTGCGCCGAGAAGTGTGGAGCCGCCAGCAGCTGATCGAGAAATGGGAGGCCGAGGGCGAAGCCTTCAAGGCCGAATGGGCCAAGGAGCTTCCCGAGAACGAGGAGCTGACGGTTTACTGGTCGGGTGACGACTGGCTCGACATGTGCCGTGGCCCGCACCTTGCCTCCACCGGCAAGCTCGATCCCGATGCCTTCAAACTGATGCGCACCGCCGGGGCATACTGGCGCGGCGACCAGAAGAATGCGCAGCTGACCCGCATCTACGGCACCGGCTGGCTCAACAAGAAGCAGCTGAACGCTCACCTCACCCGGTTGGAAGAAGCGGCCAAGCGCGACCATCGCAAGCTGGGCCGCGAGATGGACCTGTTCCACTTGCAGGAAGAGGCCCACGGCAGTGTGTTCTGGCACCCCAAGGGCTATCGCATCTGGCGCGAGCTGGAGGCCTACATGCGCCGCAAGATGGACGGCGCGGGCTATCGCGAGATCAAGACCCCGCAGCTGATGGACGTACGCCAGTGGACCCAGTCAGGCCATTGGGGGAAGTACGCGCAGAACATGTTCGCGGTGCCGGACATTGTGCCGGACGTCGACGAGGAGAGCGGAGCCGCCTCTCCGAGGATCGCCGATGATGCCGACTGGATGGCGATCAAGCCGATGAACTGCCCTGCCCACGTGATGGTGTTCAAACAGGGCATCACGTCCTACCGCGATCTGCCGATCCGGCTGGGCGAGATGGGCTGCTGCCACCGCAACGAGCCGCATGGCGCGCTGCATGGGCTGATGCGCGTGCGCCAGTTCACGCAGGACGATGCGCATATCTTCTGCACAGAGGCACAGGTGGTGTCGGAAGTGCAGGCCTTCATCTCGCTGGCCGACAGCGTCTACAAGGATTTCGGCTTCACCTATGACATCAAGCTGGCGCTGCGCCCTGAGCAGCGTTTTGGTAGCGATGCCGACTGGGACAAGGCCGAACAGGAACTGCGCGACGCGCTTGCCGCTAACGGGCTCGAATGGGAAGAACTGCCCGGTGAGGGCGCGTTCTATGCCCCCAAGCTCGAATGGCACCTGACCGACGCGATCGGGCGCACCTGGCAGGTCGGCACGATCCAGTCAGACCGTGTGCTACCCGAAAGGCTCGATGCGAATTTCATTGGTGAAGACGGCGAGAAGCATCGCCCTGTCATGCTGCACCGCGCGATCTTCGGTTCGTACGAGCGGTTCATCGGCATTTTGATCGAGCACTTTGCCGGGCGTCTCCCCGCATGGCTCGCGCCGGTGCAGGCGGTGGTGGCCACCATCGTGTCCGACGCGGACGGATACGCGGCGGAGGTCACCGCGAAACTGAAGGCGGCAGGCATCCGCGTCGAAACCGACACGCGCAATGAAAAGATCAACTACAAGGTTCGCGAACACAGCCTTGCCAAAGTTCCGCACCTGCTGGTGGTCGGCAAGCGTGAAGCCGAGGAAGGCAGTGTCGCGGTGCGCACCTTGGGCGAGCAGCACCAGAAGGTGATGAGCCTTGATGAAGCGATCACCATGCTGCGCGATGCGGCGGCCCCGCCCGATCTGAAGGTCTGACAGCTTGGAATTTCTTGACGGCTTGAGCGCGGTCCAGATCGCGATCGCGCTTGTCGCGACGCTGGCATCGGCCTTTGTGCGCGGGCTCACCGGGTTCGGCATGGCGATTCTGCTGGTGCCGATCCTTGCGCTGGCGCTCAGCCCGGTGGAGGCTGTGCTGGTCGGCAATGGTCTGTCACTGCTGATCGGCGCGATTGAGCTTCCCCGGCTTGTGCGCGGCGCAGAGCGCTCGGCCTGGACCATTGGCGCGGTGTGTCTGCTTGCGACGCCGTTCGGCCTTCTCGCGCTTGCTGCGACTGGCGCCGATCTCGCCCGGCTGATCATCGCGCTGATTGCCTTGAGCGCGTTCTTGGCAATCCTTCTGCCGCGCCGTTCGGCCGTGCAACCGGGGGCACTCGCTACCGGCGGAGTTGGTCTGATCAGCGGTTTGATGACCGGATACGCTGGGATGCCGGGTCCTCCGGTCGTGCCCTATTATGTCGGGCGGGATTTGCCGCGTGAAACGACCAAGACTTCGATGATGCTGATCTTCACGATCGCGGGCGGAGCAGGTCTGATATCGGGCGTTCTGACCGGAGTGATGGCGCTTGAGCTGCTGCTGCTGTCGTTGCTGCTGTTTCCGGCAGTCATTGCAGGAAACCGCTTGGGCGAACGCGCAAGCGGCACCGTGAGCGATCCGGTATGGCGCACATTGGTCGGAATGGTGCTGGGCGCGGCAGCCATCGCTGCCCTGCTGAAACTGCTTTAAAAGGGCAGAACCTTGCCAGCGAAGATGAGCGCGGCGGCGCATCCCAGCACGATCGCGCTGCTCAACGCGTCGCGTTGACGGCGAAGGGCCTCGTCATAGGCTGCGCGGGAAAGGGTAATCGCTCGGCTCATACGATGAGGATCGCGAAAAAGTCCTAAGGGATCGTTAAGCCTTCGGCATCTGCTGACTGGCGCAGTGAAAGCCGCCCCCGCCCGCTAATACGGCTTCGGCCCGAAGTCCGACCGTCTCGCGGTCAGGGAACAGCGCGGCAATCGCCGCAACCCCGGCCTCGTCATGCGGCGATCCGAAAACCGGCACGACCACCAGATGCGTGGTGATTGCAAAATTGACGTAGCTGGCGGGCTCGATCACGCCCTCTCGGGTAATCAAACCGGGCGAGGGTATGCGCACCACTTCGACGCCGAATGCCTCCGCCCGCGCCGTGGCCTCGGCATAGATCGCGGCGTTGGGATCATCCTTGCCGGTGGCTTCGGGTACAATCAGCCGGTTCGGGCCGACGAAGCGCGCAAGATTGTCGACATGGCCATCGGTGTGATCGTTGATCAATCCGTCACCCAGCCACAACACCCGGTCAAAACCCAGCGTGCGCGACAATTCGGCCTCGATCTCCGTGCGTGACATGCCGGGATTGCGATTGGGGTTGAGCAGGCACTGCTCCGTGGTGGCGACAAGCCCGGTGCCATCACCATCGAGCGCACCGCCTTCGAGCACCATGGCCGAGGTTTGGAGCGGCAAATCGGCATCCTGTGCGAGTTCGGCGCCAATGGTCTGGTCACCCGGCATCAGATACTTTCCGCCCCAGCCATTGAAGCCGAAGCGCCACGCCGATCGGGCTTCGCCAGCGCTGACGATCAGAGGCCCGGTGTCGCGCAACCAGACGTCGCCATAGACGCGCTGTTCAAGCCGCACTTTCCCGCTCACCAATTGCCGGGCCCGCGTGGCATTTGCTTCGTCGCGGACCAGCAGCCGGACTTCCTGACCGCTTTCGGCAACTGCACTTGCGAAAGCCGCGATCTGGACCTGCGCCGGCTCCAGCCAGCCGGGCCACTCATCGGCAAGATGCGGGAAGCCGATCCACAGCCAATCCTGCGCCGCCCATTCAGGGGGCATCAAATACGCCATCTCCGGTCTCAGCCCCCTTTTGCGGCTTTTGTGCTGCCTTCAGCCCCGTTCAACAGCCCGAGGCGGATGCAGCGCAGCTTTCGTCGCGGATGGCGCGGAATTCGTCGCCTTCGACCCAATTGGGCCAGCTCGAACTCATCGCCATCATCCGGCCGAGGCGGTACATCAACTGGAGATCAGCCATCACGCCCGACCAGTCCCAGTTCTCATCAAACTCGTCCTTTGGTCCGTGATAGCGGTTAGCGCGATACTCCTCGGAAATCGCCTTGCCGGCTTCGCGACCCCCTTCGATCAGGTCTTCCCCGCCATCGACGTAAAGCATGGGCACACCCTGCTTGGCGAAGGCGAAGTGATCGGAACGGTAGTAATAGCCCGCTTCGGGATTGGGGTTGGGTGTCGCCACCCGTCCGTCGGCTACCAGCGCGGCTTCAAGGAATTGATCCAGCTGTGATTTTCCGGGGCCGACAACGGTCACGTCCTTGGACGGGCCGGCAATCAGGAAGGCGTCCATGTTGACCCCGCCCACCGTCTGATCGAGCGGGAATACCGGATTGGTCGCGTAATAATGCGCGCCAAGCAGACCGGATTCCTCTGCTGTCACCGCAAGGAAGACGAGGCTGCGCTTGGGTGCGCCTGCCTTCGAATGCGCCTCGGCAAGGGCGACCAGTGCGGCCGTGCCGGTGGCATTGTCCACCGCACCATTGCAAATGTTGTCCCCGTCATCCGCCGGGGGATTGCAGGTGCCCAGATGATCCCAGTGTGCGGTATAGAGCACGTATTCATCCGGCGCCTCACTGCCCGGCAGCACTCCGATCACGTTCTGCGACTTGAAGCTGCGCATGGAGTTCTGGAAGCTCGTCGACGCCGTCATGCCAAGCTCGACCGCCTTGAAGCCCTTGGTCTTCGCCGCCTTTGTAAGAGCGTCGAGATCCTGCCCTGCGGCAGCCAGTATTTCGCCGGCCACATCCTTTTGCACCCAGCCGTTCACCAGCGTCATCGGCGGCGGATTGTCGCCGCGCGCCGCATAGGCCTGCGGCCCACCCCATGAACTTTCGACGACGTTCCAGCCATAGCTCGCCGGCGCGGTATCGTGGACGATCAACGCGGCCGCGGCACCTTGCCTTGCGGCTTCTTCATACTTGTAGGTCCAGCGGCCATAAAACGTCATGGCCTTGCCGTTGAACGGCCCTTCGAGACCTTCCGATTCCCAGTCAGGATCATTGACGAGGATGACCACCGTCTTGCCTTCGACATCGACCCCTTCGTAGTCGTTCCAGCCGCGCTCTGGTGCGTTTATGCCGTATCCGACGAACACCATTTCGCTGTTGGCAAGCTGGGTCTGCGCGTCTTCGCGATAGGTCACGCCGGTCCATTCGCTGCCGTAATCATAGACCAGATCGGTTTCGCCATTGGTGATGGTGAGCGGAGCGAAGTTGCTGCCAGTGATTTCGACCAGCGGCACTTCCTGAACCCAGCTGTCACCATTGCCGGGCTGCAGGCCGGCAGCGGCAAAGCGCTCCGTCAACAGGGCAACCGTCAGTTCCTCGCCCTTTGTGCCGGGCATCCGGCCACCGAATTCGTCGGAGGACAGCTGACGGGTAATGTCGACCATGGTTTCCTGAGAGATTTCACCGGCGGCGATCTCGGGAATGTCGAGCTCGGGCGCCGATTCCGTCATCAGATCCTCGCAACCCGAAAGGGTCAGCGCCCCGGCAGCAAGGCTGGCCAGCATCAATGCCCGTTTGATCATCGAAATGTCCTCTCATCGCAAAAATTCGTGGCGACCCTTTCGCAGATGGGCTTGCGGCTCGCAAGCGGCTTGGCCAAGGACTATGGCGAGATGGCGAAACCTGCCGAACCCGACTGGATCGCAGCGCTGGCGCGTGCGCGCAGCCATGCGCCGTTTCTTGCCCGGGCTCTGGAGCGGCAACCTGAACTCGATGCGCTCTTGTGTGATGGCAGGTGCGAGGAAGCACTGGCATGGACAAGGGAGCAAGGTGAGAGCGCGGATGATCCCGCAGTCGCCTTGCGTCGGCAACGCCTTGGATTGGCGACCACCGTAGCCATCGCCGATCTTGCCGGAGCTTTCGATCTTGCCCGGGTGGTAAGGGAACTCACCGATTTTGCCGATCACGCGCTGGACACAGCGATCCGGATAGCCATCAGCGAACGAACCGGAGAACGGCATGCAGACGGCATGATCGCGCTGGCTCTCGGCAAGCAGGGTGCGGGCGAGCTCAACTATTCGTCCGATATCGATCCCATCCTGCTCTATGATCGCGAACGTCTGCCATGCCGCGCAACCGAAGACCCCGGCGAAGCGGCGCAGCGTTACGCGAGGCGGGTCATAAAGCTGCTTTCTGATAACACCCCTGAGGGATACGTCGTTCGCGTCGATCTGCGATTGCGGCCCGCGAGCGAGATCAGCCCGCTGGTCGTGCCAGTGGGAACGGCGCGAACGCATTACCAGGGGCAAGCTCTGGCGTGGGAACGCGCCGCCTTCATTCGCGCCCGCGCGGCCGCGGCTGACGTTGCTGCGGGGGAAGCCTTCCTGTCGGAGATCTCGCCATTCGTGTGGCGATCAACGCTCGATTTTGGCGCGATTGAGGAAATCCGCGCGCTCACCTTGCGTATCCGGCAAAGCAACGAAGGATCACTGAAGCCCGGCCCCGGCTTCGATGTGAAACGCGGCAGGGGCGGGATTCGCGAAGTCGAATTCTTCGTCCAGACACACCAGTTGATCCATGGCGGGCGTGATCGTTCGTTAAGGGTCAAGGGCACCCGTGCGGCGCTTGACGCACTGGCGGCGGCGGGCAGGATCGAAGCCGCCGAGGCAGAGATGCTGGGCGTGGCCTATGACAGGCTCCGCACCATCGAGCACCGGTTGCAAATGGTGGGCGACCGGCAGACCCACTCCCTCCCCGATGGGGCGGCGCTGGACAATGTCGCATGGCTGGACGGTCTCGGCAGCGGTGAAGTCCTCGTCGAAGAGCTTTCAGAAATTACAGCCTGCGTGGCCGGCAGCTATGATCGACTGATCGGCGATCCGAAGCCGCAGGCGGCCCGTCCGGCTTCACCTGCGCCTGTGATCGAACAGATCGGTGACCTGCCATTGCCCGAACGGATTTCAGGGCACGAACAGCTTGCGGAAAGGATCGAGGGCTGGCGTGACGGGCGATATCAAGCCTTGCGCTCGCCACAGGCGCTGGCGGCCTTCGATGCGCTGATCCCGGTTCTGGCCAAGGCTTTCGTCGAGGCCGATGATCCGGAACATGCATTGGCGCGATGGGAACGACTGCTGGAGCAGGCGAGCTCCGCAATCAACCTGTTCCATCTCCTCAAGGCCCGTCCGGCATTGTTGAGCAGGCTAGTATCCACCCTCACCCTGTCGCCGACACTGGCCGATGACCTTGGTCGGCATCCCGGATTGCTCGATGTCCTGATCGACGATTCCTCGATGGAGCTTCCGGGTTCGGTATCTGAGTTGGCTGCCTTGATGCGCCAGCGCGCGCCCCGCGACGACTACGAAGCCACGCTCGACGGCATCCGGCAGGTAACCAGCGAGTACCGGTTTGCACTTGGGGTGCAACTGATCGAGGCGCGTCACAATCCGCCCGCCATCGCTTGCGGATTGTCACGTCTGGCCGAGGCGGCAATCCTGACGGCGGCGCAGGCAGCCGAGGAGGAGTTCGCTCGCGTCCACGGGCGCATCGCGGATAACGAGCTGGTTATCCTCGGGCTCGGCAGGCTGGGCGGCGGAGCGCTGACCCATGCTTCTGATCTCGACATGATCTACCTCTTCTCAGGGGACTATTCGCGTGAATCCGATGGCAAGCGGCCGCTCGGCGGGACCCTCTATTTCAACCGCCTCGCCAGCCGTGTCACGGCGGCGCTTTCAGTTCCGACCGCGCAGGGCGCCCTCTACGAAGTCGATACCCGGTTGCGCCCTCAAGGCAATCAAGGCCCGCTGGCGGTTTCGATCGAAGCTTTCGAGAAGTACCAGAAGGAGAGCGCGTGGACCTGGGAGCACATGGCTTTGGCCCGGGCACGGGTTCTGGTCGGCCCAGACGCTGCGCGTGCGCGGCTGGCGCAGGTTTTCTCCGATGTCCTCGCGCAACCACGCGACTTGGAAGAGGTTCGCACAGCAATCCTGACGATGCGCGGCGAGATGGCAGAGCATAAGCCGCCCCGCGGCCCGCTTGACGTGAAGCTGCTGCGCGGCGGTCTGGTTGATGTCGAGTTTCTCGTCCATTGCCTCCAGTTGCAACACGCCTCGCGACTGGCCCCGGTTGAACCGTCCTTGCTCAGCCAGGATCTGCCGGAGGCTATCAGGGCGCTGCAGCGCCATGGCCTTGCCCCCGAAGCGCTGCTGCCCGCATATCTCCTGATGACAGACATTCTGGTTGCCGGCCGGCTGCTTGCCCCCGATGGGCTTGAGCCGCCTTCCGCCGCCGGACAAGCGCTGGTGCGGGCATGCGGAAGGGCCAGCTATTCGGAACTGCTAAACGATCTTGCCGTTGCCCGTTCATCCGTTGCCCATGCATGGGCGCAGACATTCGATCAGACATTGGAGACAGACAATGAGTGACTTCCCCTCGGTTGGCGATGCCATCCCTGATATCGCGATGGAGACCCCAGACGGCGGAACGGTGAAGCCGTCGGACTTCAAGGGCGAAAAGCTCGTCATTTTCTTCTACCCGAAAGACGACACACCGGGCTGCACCACCGAGAACAAGGATTTCTCCGCACTCGTCGATGAATTCGCCGCTGCTGGCACAAGGCTGCTGGGTGTGAGCAAGGACCCTGCCAAGAAGCACCAGAAGTTCATTGCCAAGCATGATCTGAAGGCGCCGCTCGCCAGCGACCCGGAAGAAGCGGGACTGGCCGATGCGCTCGGCGTGTGGGCCGAAAAGCAGATGTACGGCAAGACCTATATGGGAATGGTCCGCAGCACCTATCTCATTGATACCGATGGAAAAATTGCTCAGGTCTGGAGCAAGGTGAAGGTCAAGGGCCATGCCGAAGAGGTGTTGGCCGCGGCAAAGGCGCTCTGATCGCGTCGATGCAAAGCGTTTCCAGTGCCATTCGCGACGCGTTGCTGGCGGGCGACCCGACCGCCAAGTGTTTTGCCGCGCGCGATGTTGCCCGCCGTTGGCGCAGGGGTCAGCTCACGCCCGAATTCGAAGCCAAGATGCCCGACGAGCCGGCACGTCCCGAGCGTCCGGAATTGCTGCCTCCGGGCCAAATGCCCAAGCGCGGCAAGTTCGGTTCCGAGCGAGCGCGCATCGCGCTCTGGCACAGCCTGGCGCATATTGAATTTGTCGCGATTGACCTCGCGCTTGATATGGCAGGGCGTTTCGGAGCTGAGATGGGGGATGAGTTTGTCTCCGATTTCCTGTCCGTTGCGAGCGATGAGGCGATGCATTTCGCACTGCTTGACCGAAAGCTCGGAACTCTCGGCAGCCACTATGGTGCTTTGCCGGCTCATGGCGGATTGTGGCAGGCGGCGCATGAAACCCGGCATGACGTTGCCGCACGCCTCGCTGTAGTTCCGATGGTGCTGGAGGCGCGCGGACTTGATGTCACACCTGCGACATTGGAACGGGTCAAGGCGGCGGGTGATGAACACGGCGCGAAGATTCTTGCGCGCATCCTTGACGACGAAATTCGCCATGTCGGATTCGGCACCAAGCACTTTCTGAAGGTTGCCGAGGGTCGCGACGAGTCACCGCAAGCTACGTGGAAATCCTTGGTTCGGGAGCACTTCCGAGGGCCGGTTAAGCCACCGTTCAACGACTCAGCGCGTCTTGCAGCCGGTTTGTCGCGGGACTTTTATACAGATGTTGCGCTTTAACGAATCGCGTCGATAACTGCCTTCACCACGAAGGACGTTCAGGCGTCCGCCAACAAGATCGAGACGTCCGGGCAGCTCCGTTTGCCTGCATAAAACAAGAATTGGCGCTCTTGATCGAACGAGGAATGGCAATAGCCAGTCAGGACCGGGTCTGTATGAATTCGCTTTTGAAGCGTCCAGTTTTCAGGATTGCCGCAGCATTTGGCGCCGCCATTTCGCTGATGGCCACCAGCCCGGTTGCTGCAAGTTCATCTGCTAATGCGGTTGCTTCTGCCGATGTGGCCGAGCCCGTTCGTGACGCCTCCGGCGACACACTGACTTCCAGTGATGATCGTTTCCGTGAACTCTTCGCCAGCTGGACTTCGCTCGACAATGCCGGTCCGCAAACACCGGGCGCGCCTTCACCTGCTTTTGAGCGTCCTACAGTTTCCGTTCCCTCGCTCATGCCACTGAGCACCGCGCGCCTGACCAGCGGATATGGAATGCGTGACCATCCAGTCCTGCGTTCACGCCGCCAGCACAACGGTGTCGACCTCGCCGCACCTTCGGGCACGCCGGTGTATGCCACGGCGGATGGCCTTGTTAGCCGCGCCGACTGGTTTTCGAGCTATGGCCTTTATATCAACATCGACCACGGCGCCGAGCTGGAGACGCGCTATGCTCACCTGTCGCGCCTTGCGGTCGCTGCGGGTGAACGTGTCCAGAAAGGTGACTTGATCGGTTATGTCGGTTCCACTGGCCGGTCGACCGGGCCGCACCTTCATTACGAAGTTCGTGTTGATGGGGTTGCAGTCAATCCAATTCCCTATATGGTAGAAACCGAAGCGCAAATGCGCATGGCAACCAGCAGCGTAGATTTGCTGCCCGGACGTCGCCGCGCAGGAGCAGCAGGCGGCCCCTGAGCTGCCGGAAAAGGATAGCCCGCCTGGAAGCGGGTCGGACATTGGAGAGGGTGTCCGAGTATAGGCGGCGGGTTTTCCCGCCGCCTTTTTTCGTAACTGATCCGGTTACATGAGGCAGCATTCGCAGGCTCCGTTTTCGCTTGAGTGCTCCGCCGCTCCCGCTAGTTTTGCGCAAGAGAGAGGCGCGTGTGCATTGAATCCGCACCGCGCTGCATGGGAGAAAATCTGAATGAATTTGCATCCGGTTGCGCATGCCGTGAGTCGTCCTGATCACCCCGCCGTCATCATGTCCGGCAGCGGTGCGCAGATGACGTTCAAGGAGATGGACGACGCAGCGAACCGCTTTTCCCATCTGGTGCGCGCGCGGGGATTGGGCGTCGGCGATGCCTTTGCGGTACTGCTCGAAAATCGAATTGAGTATTTCACGCTGATCTGGGGTTCCCAGCGTGCAGGGACGATGCTGGTGCCGATTTCGACCCGGCTGACCGCACCCGAAATCGCCTATATCCTGAAAGACAGCGAAGCGAAGTTTCTGATCACGTCGGATGCCTATCGCGGCGTTCTCGACGGAATTCGCGCCGAATGCCCCGAATTGCCCATTCTCGTAGTCGATGGAGATGCTGGCGACAGCTTTCATCAGGAACTCTCGGCCCAGCCCGTTGAGCCGATCGCCGATCAGAGTGCGGGTATGGTGATGCTGTATTCGTCTGGTACGACTGGGCGCCCGAAAGGCATTCGCCCGGCGCCGCCGGCGGATCCCGATCCCTTTGCGCCCGTGCCCTTGATGGGGCTGGCGACCATGGGGGCAGGGATGCCTGCCGACGGCTCCATGGTCTATCTTTCCCCCGCGCCGCTGTATCATGCAGCGCCCATTGGCTGGTGTTCTGTCGCTCACCGTCTGGGAGCGACAATTGTTGTGATGGAAAAATTCGATCCCGAGGCTGCCCTTGCCGCGATCGAGAAATACCGGGTGACCGACAGCCAATGGGTGCCCACGCATTTCGTGCGCTTCCTGAAGCTCGAACCAGAGGTCCGCCAGCGCTATGATCTGTCCAGCCATCAGCGCGCACTTCACGCCGCAGCGCCTTGCCCTGTACCGATCAAGCGCGAAATGATCGAATGGTGGGGTCCGATCGTAAATGAATATTATGCCGGCAGCGAAAGCATCGGCATGACGCTGGTGAAGAGCGAGCAATGGCTCGCCCATCCCGGCACTGTCGGGTTGCCAATCTATGGCAAGCTGCATATCTGCGGCCCCGATGGCGAGGAATTGCCCGCGGGTCAGGATGGCCTGATCTATTTCGAGAACGATCTTCTGCCGACCTACCACAACGATCCGGAGAAGACCCGCGAGGCAATGCATCCGAAAGGCTGGATGACCTTGGGCGATATCGGCCATGTCGATGCGGACGGTTTCCTCTACCTCACCGATCGCAAGAGCCACATGATCATCTCTGGCGGCGTGAACATCTATCCGCAGGAGATCGAGAACCTGCTGGTCACCCACGAGAAGATCATGGATGCGGCCGTTATCGGCGCGCCGTGCCCCGATCTGGGGGAAAAGGTCGTCGCGGTGGTGCAGCCGCGCGACATGGCAGACGCGGGCGACGCGCTTGAAGCGGAGCTGCGTGAATTCCTTGCGCCAAGCCTTTCGCGGATCAAGATGCCCAAGTTGTTCGATTTCCGCCCCGACCTCCCGCGAGAGGCCAATGGCAAGCTCTACAAGCGCGAGTTGCGCGATGAATATGCGGCGAAAGCCGCGTCGTGAGCCAAACTGCCATCCTGCCGACCGATCTCGCCAAGGCGGTGATCGATCCTCATTCCTACGCCGAATGGAACGGGCTGCTCGACGCATTCGACCATATCCGGGGCACTACCCCTGTGGCGAAGGTGGTTCCCGAGATCGAGGGTTTGTTCGAACCCTTCTGGCTCGTCACCGCCTATGACGATGTGATGCGCATTTCGAAGGATAATGCGACATTCCTCAACAACCCCCGCCCGGTGGTCTTCAGCTTCAACCAGGCTATCGAGTTCTCCCGTGCGGCGACGGGTTCCAATATGCTGGTGGATTCATTGGTGGTGTTCGATGCACCAATTCACCCCAAGTACCGCAAGCTGACGCAGGACTGGTTCATGCCGCGCAATCTCGCACGGATCGAAGCGGAGATCCGGGAGCTTGCGCACAGGACCGTTGATCGCATGATCGCGGCCGGACCGGAGCTGGATTTCGTCAAGGAGGTGGCCGGGCCCTACCCGCTGCGCGTGGTGATGCAGATCCTCGGGGTGCCGCCTGAGGACGAGCCGCGCATGCAAATGCTTACCCAGCAATTGTTCGGCGGGCAGGACAAGGACCTTTCGGGGACGGGCATGGACAACATGACCCCGGAACAGGTGGTGCAGATTGTTGCAGGAGCGGTGAAGACCTTCGAGGATTACTTTGCCGGGATAGCCGAGGACAGGCGGCGCCACCCGACCGATGATGTCGCCAGCGTTATCGCCAATGCGCTGGTGGATGGTGAGCCGCTGCCGCCGCGCGATATGGCCGGGTATTACATCATCGTCGCTACGGCGGGCCACGACACCACGTCGGCAAGCACGGCAGGGGCAATGCAGGCGCTTGCGAACGATCCCGAGCAGTGGGCACGAGTGAAGGCAGATCGTTCGCTGCTACCCGGGATTGTTGAGGAAGCGATTCGTTGGACCAGCCCGGTGCAGCACTTCATGCGCACGGCGGCATGCGATGTCGAAATTGGCGGGCAGGAGGTCAAGGCGGGCGACTGGATGATGATCAATTACGTCGCTGCCAATCATGACCCGGCTCAATTCGCCAATCCGCGCAAGTTTGATGCTTCGCGTTCGCCAAACCGGCATCTGGCGTTTGGTGCCGGGGCGCATCAATGCCTGGGCCTGCATCTGGCCCGGCTCGAAATGCGCATTCTGTTCGAAGCATTGCTTGACCGGGTCGAGAGGGTCGAACCGGCTGGCGAAGCAAAACGGGCAACCAGCACGTTTGTTGGCGGTTTGAAGACGCTTCCACTAAAGATCAGGGCGGGGTAAGCACTGGATATGGGGTCGCGCCGTAATAAAACAAGATCGATTGCGAACAAAAGTTTCGCATTGTGTTTTATTGCGACTCAAATACGAATTATCTGGTCTTTTTCGCCTGATTGCGCTAGTTGCATGTGCATGGGAAAAATCAGCAACAACATTGCCGCTAACTTTGCGGCGCGCTCCTTTGCGGGTGAAATCCGATGATCCTGCTTGAGCCGCACAACATGCCGTTCGCCATTGCTCTGGCCGCGCTCTTCGTCATCGCGTTTCTGCAGGTTATCGGCGCTGGCGACCTGTTCGAGGGTGCCGACGATATCGAGATCGAAATGGATGCGGATGTTGCCGACGGGCTTGAAGCCAGTGGCTTCATGGACGGGCTGTTCACGCTGCTGGGGCTCGGCAAGGTTCCGTTCCTGATCTGGCTGTCTTGCCTGCTGTTCGTTTTCTCCGTCATTGGAGTGTTCGGCCAGTGGATTATCAGCGGTGTGACGGGCGCGCCGCTGGGTGCCGGTTTCGCGGCCTTGCTGGCGGGCGCTGCCGCGCTGCCGCTTAACGGACTGTTTGTCCGCCCGATCGGCGCCTTGCTGCCCAAGGACGAATCCACGGCGGTCAATCTGGAAAGCCTGGTGCGGCGCGATGCCGTGATCCAGACCGGCACAGCCCGCACTGCATCGCCCGCGCGCGCCAAGGTGAAAGACGCGTTCGGCCATCCTCATTTCGTCATGGTCGAGCCACATGATCCCACCGCAGAGCTGGCCGAAGGCGAAACCGTGATGCTGGTGCGCCGCGAAGGGCAGGTGTTCTTCGGCGTACGATACGAAAGCCCGATGCTTAGGCCCTGAGCAGGCTGAGAGCGCGAGAGAGTTAGACAGGAGAGTATATGGACCTTTGGACGATCATCACCATCGGCGGCGGCGGTATCGCGCTGCTGCTTATCATCTTCATCATGCTCACGACCCTTTATCGTCGTGCATCGAAGGAAATCGCCTTCGTTCGCACCGGTGTCGGTGGTGAAAAGGTGGTGATGAATGGCGGCGCGCTGGTGCTGCCGGTGTTCCATGAAACCATGCCGGTCAACATGAACACGCTCGTGCTGAGCGTGGTGCGCAAGGACACCGAGGCGCTGATCACGCTCGATCGTCTGCGGATCGACGTGAAGGCCGAATTCTACGTTCGCGTGCGCCCCGATGCCGGGGCAATCGCGATGGCGGCGCAGACCTTGGGCATGCGCACGATGCAGCCTGATGCTCTCAAGGATCTGGTTGAAGGCAAGTTCGTCGACGCGCTGCGTTCCGTCGCAGCCGGCATGAGCATGAACGAATTGCACGAACAGCGCGCCGATTTCGTCCAGAAGGTGCAGCAGGTTTCATCCAACGACCTCGCGATGAACGGACTCGAACTGGAATCGGTCTCGCTCACCGGGCTTGACCAGACCAGCATCGAACACTTCAACGCCAACAACGCGTTTGACGCCGAAGGTCTCACCAAGCTGACCGAGCAGATCGAAGCCCGCAAGAAGCTGCGCAACGACATCGAACAGGACACCCGCGTCCAGATCGAGACGAAGAATCTGGAAGCCGATCAGCGCAGCTTCGAGATCGGTCGCGACAAGGAATACGCCCGCCTCCAACAGGAACGCGAAGTCGAAATCCGTCGCGCTGCGCAAATGTCCGAAATCGCCCGCGAGCAGGCGGAGCGTCAGCGCGAAGCGGACGCCGCACGGATCGAAGCCAAGAAGCAGGTCGACGCCCAGCAGATCGAGGCTGATCGTCTCGTAGAGGAAGCGCGGATCGACCAACAGCGTGCGCTAGAAATCGCCCGGCAGGAACAGCAGATCGCGGTGCAGAACAAGAGCCGCGAAGAAAGTCAGGCGAAAGCCGAAGCCGACGATGCGCGCGCCAAGGCGGTCGAGGCGGAGGAACGCGTCACCACATCACGTGAGAGCGAGATTGCCGAGCGTCAGAAGAAAATCGAACTGATCGAAGCGGCCAAACAGGCCGAACGCGACGCGATCAAGATCAAGGTCGATGCCGAGGCCGAGCGTGACGCTGCATTGAACCGCGCCGAGGCGATCCGCCGCGAAGCCGAAGGTGAGGCAGAGGCCGAGAAACTCCGCGCAGAAGCAGCGCGCGTCCGTTTCGAGGTCGAGGCTGCCGGCCAACGCGCCGTCAACGAAGCTGCGAACATCCTCTCGATGGATCAGATCAGCCTTCAGACCAAGCTGGCTTTGCTCAAGGTCCTCCCCGAAGTCATTCGCGAAAGCGCGAAGCCGATGGAAGCGATCGATTCCATCAAGATCGTGCAGGTCGACGGCCTCACCAATGGGGGCGGATCGGGCGGCAAGGGCGCTGCGGGCGGCGGTACCGGCAACCTTGCGACCGATGCCGTGTCCGCCGCGCTTGCCTATCGCGTGCAAGCTCCTGTGCTTGACGGGCTGATGAAGGAACTGGGCCTTGATGGCTCCAATCTTTCGGGTCTGGTTAACGGGGCGGCCAGCGGAGTAGGCGGGGTTGACCTCGGTACCGGCAAGGCGCCGGCGGATGCGGAAGCGCACGTCGCGGACCAGCGCAAGACTGCTCCGAACAAGGACGACAGTCAGAGCGCCGAGGGTTAAGCCGACCCCGCATTTGGCAACCAGAAGGGGCGCTGCATTGCGGCGCCCCTTTCTCTTCCCGGAGATCCGCGACCATGGCCCGCAAGCGCAAGACTTTACCCAAGGAGTTTGACGAGATCCTCCGGTCCGGTGATCTGTCAGCCATGCGTGCGGTGTTTGATGCCTGCGAGCTGGATGCCCAAGGGAGCTATCTGAAACACACAGCACTCGCCTATGTAGATTGCCCTGATGACCTCGCGCGCTGGCTTGTCGCCGAAGGGGCCGACCTTGAGGCAGCCGACAGATACGGCCGATCCCCTTTGCATTCGCGGGCCGGGCATTGGCAAGGTGACATTGCGGTACTCATCGAGCTTGGGGCCAAGGTCGATCGCCCCGACGGAGCTGAAAGCCCGCTGCACGCTGCCGCTCGGGTCCAGAATCTCGCTGCCGCGCGCTTGTTGCTGGAACATGGGGCGCGCTGGAATGCGCGCGATCACCATGGGCTGACCCCCCTTGCAGCGGGATTGCAACAGTGCAGCAACGCCTCGCTCGCTGCCATGGCGTCGATGGCCGAACTCCTGCTTGAGGCCGGCGGTACAGGCCCGAAGCCCGGCCTGTTCACCCGACTCATTGGCAAGGCTCCGCGCAGCGAGGCCGATGATCCCGCGCTCAAGGCAATGGTGCGAAAGCTGGGGGAGAATTTCGAATTCCATCGTACCGACTTCAATCCGGACACGGTCGATGAAGCGAGCGCAGGCCTTGAGCGACTGTATGCGTTGTTCTCGGTACCCCCGGTTCCCCGCCGGGATCTGCACCCGATCGACAAGCCGATCATCTTGCCTGAGGGTGGCTGGCAAGACGCGCATCAGGCGCTTTGGAAGGCACTTGTCCCCGGCACGGGTGCAGCGCCGAGTGTGCAAGGCGAGGTCATCCGCATTTCCGGGCGTGTCGCGGATGAGATTGTCCGCAACGGCGGGATCAACTGGGACGATAACTACCGCGAGATGGTCGATGCTTTCGACGCTCATATGGCATCGGGCATGCCGCTGCCGGATGAAGCGCTTGCCAGGTCGCGTGTTACGGCAAGCGAGATACGGCGCAAGCGGGGCGATCCTGCGGTCTTGATGGAGCTAGCGGTCCAATGGGTCGCGCTGAACCCCATGCCGATCGCATTGGCAAAGCCCGACTACGACCGGTGAGTTGCAGCGCCTAACGCGCCAAAAGCCGCTCCGCTATCGCTCGCACCTCGGCGCCCATGTCTTCGCGCTCAAGCGCCAGCGCCAAAGTCGCCTCGACGAAACCCGTCTTGCTGCCGCAATCGTAACGCTTGCCATCGAAGGTGACTGCGTGAAACGGCTGAGTCCCGATCATCCGCGCCATCGCATCGGTCAGCTGGATTTCACCGCCCGCGCCCTTCTCCTGATTTTCGAGCGTACGCATCACTTCGGGTTGCAGGATGTAACGGCCCGAAATGATCTTGTTCGAGGGTGCCTTTTCGACCGGCGGCTTCTCAACCAGTCCCTTCACCTCGGTCAATGCGCCGTCGGCCGCGCCCGGATCAATCACGCCATAGCTGGAGACTTCCTCCATCGGCACTTCCAGCACGCTGATCAGATTGCCGCCGACCTGTTCATAGGCGTCCACCATCTGCTTCATGCAGCCGGTGCCGCCCTTGTGGCCGATCATCAGCTCGTCCGGCAGGAAGATGGCGAAGGGTTCGTCCCCCACGATGGCCCGCGCACACCAGATCGCGTGACCCAGCCCCATCGGAACCTGCTGGCGGACCGTGATGATGTCACCCGGAGTCGCACGGGTCGGGTCGAGCACGCTCATGTCCTTGCCGCGTTCGCTCATCGTGCTTTCGAGTTCATAGGCCATGTCGAAATGTTCGACGATCGCGGTCTTGCCGCGGCCAGTGACGAAGATCATCTGCTCGATCCCCGCCTCGCGCGCTTCGTCCACGGCGTACTGGATCAAGGGTCGATCCACGATCGGCAGCAATTCCTTCGGGATCGCCTTTGTCGCGGGAAGGAAGCGTGTGCCGAGCCCGGCTACCGGGAATACGGCCTTCTTGATCGGTTTCTGGCTGTTCATGACGTACCGGTTAGGCCCTCGTTATCATTTCCGTCAACTGCGCGGGTTGTAACCTTGCCATGTGACGTTTGCGCGGCGCTGCAAACACGATAAAGGCAGAGGCCATGGACAAACTCATCATTCGTGGCGGCAACCGCCTTTCCGGCACCATTCCGATCTCGGGGGCCAAGAACGCCGCCCTCACCCTGATCCCCTGCGCTCTGCTTACCGAAGAGCCGGTGACGCTGCGCAACCTGCCGCGGCTGGCGGACATCGACGGTTTCCAGCACCTGATGAACCAGTTCGGTGTCACCACCGTCATCCAGGGGACGCGGCCCGAAGATTTCGGGCGCGTGATGAGCATGGAGGCGACGCGCATCACCTCCACCGTCGCGCCATACGATCTGGTCCGCAAGATGCGCGCGTCGATCCTCGTGCTTGGTCCGATGCTGGCCCGTATGGGTGAGGCCACGGTGTCGATGCCCGGTGGCTGCGCCATCGGCAACCGGCCCATCGACCTGCACCTGAAGGCACTTGAAGCCTTCGGGGCGAAGATCGAGCTGGCGCAAGGCTACGTGAAGGCGACCGCGCCTGAAGGCGGATTGCCCGGCGGCGAGTTCGACTTTCCGGTCGTATCCGTCGGCGCGACCGAGAACGCGGTGATGGCAGCCGTGCTCGCCAACGGAACCTGCAAGCTCTTCAACGCCGCACGCGAGCCGGAGATCGTTGACCTGTGCAACCTGTTGGTGGCGATGGGCGCGGAGATCGAAGGTATCGGCACCTCCGACCTCACCATCCACGGGGTCAAGCGGCTGCATGGCGCGACCTACCGGGTCATGCCCGACCGGATCGAAGCCGGTTCCTATGCTTGCGCCGCCGCCATCACCGGAGGCGACGTGCGGCTGGAAGGTGCCAACGCGCATGACATGGCTTCGACCATTCACGCCCTGCGCGCCATCGGAGTCGAGATCGACGAGGACAAGAAGGGCATCACCGTCCGCGCCAACGGCAAGCTCAAGCCGGCAAATCTCACCACTGCGCCTTTCCCCGGCCTTGCCACCGACATGCAGGCACAATTGATGAGCCTGCTGTGCAAGGCCGAAGGCACCAGCGTCCTCAAGGAAACGATCTTCGAAAACCGTTTCATGCACGTGCCTGAACTGGCGCGCATGGGGGCTGACATCGCCACCGAAGGTCGCACCGCGATTGTCAAAGGGCCGGTCAAGCTGACCGGAGCCGAAGTCATGGCGACCGATCTGCGCGCTTCGATGAGCCTGATCATCGCCGCGCTCGCCGCGGAAGGCGAGACGACCGTGCGCCGCATCTATCACCTCGACCGCGGATACGAGCGGCTGGAGGAGAAGCTGCAACTGGTGGGCGCCGATATCGAACGCGTCGACGACTAACCTATAGTCTGCGTCACCAACCACACCCGGATCGCGCTGGCGAGGCCGGGCGGGGTGGGTGACTTTATCCGCTCCGCATCGATCCGCCCGACGAGCGCGCTGATCGCAACGCCTTCGTTTTGTGCCGCTTCCTTGAGCATGTCCCAGAATACGGGCTCCAGGCTGATCGAGGTCTTGTGCCCGGCGATCTGGATCGAGCGTTTGACCGGGGGATGATAGGGCGGCGTCATGCGCGATGCGATAGCATGGAAGCCGCACCCTGTCCGCATCGCGCTTTTGCGCAGGTGCGAAGGAAATTGACAAAGCTGACACGGTGTCACGCGCCATTTCGGCGGCCAATCATCTGATTAAACGAAGGAAAATGGGCGAAAAGTGAAATTGACACTTATCCAAATTTAAAAAATTTCTCTCCCCGCCAACTGGACCAGAAAACCGACAGTTTGAAAGAGCCGCATCCGGCATAGCGGGCGCAAGCCATGTAGGAAAATCGCGATTGCACCCCAATCGTTGCGCGTATGTCATGGCGCACACAAGATTTTTGGGGTGGCCCTTCGCCGGGCTTGTCTCCACACAGTCGGGCATGACTGCCGCGATCGATCAACTGACCGAAAAGGAGAAGGAAACCCTGCGCCTGATCGTGCGCGGGCATGACGCCAAATCGGCGGCGATCGAGCTGGATCTCTCGGTGCATACGATCAACGAGAGGTTGCGATCCGCGCGGCGCAAGCTGGATGTCACCAGCAGCCGCGAAGCCGCGCGTGTGCTTTACGAGAGCGAAGCACAGGCCGCCGAGAGAACCCCCCAAAAACTTGCATACGAACATTTGGGGGATGCGGCGATGCTGCCATCGCCCGATGATCCTTCCATCAGGAAACGGGGCCGAAGCCCGGCTCTCTGGATTGGAGGAATTATCATGATGATGACACTCGCAGCCGTAATCGCGTTTGTTCAATCGGGCGGATGGGAAGTGCAAACTGGTGGCTGGGAAGCCCGGTCTGAAGTGGCGGATTCATCCGCCGCTGCGCAGGAAGATGCAATCCGCGAACAAGCTGCACGGGAATGGCTGGCTCTGGTCGACAAGAGCGATCTGGAAACCAGCTTTGCGGCAACCACGTCAGCTTTCCGCTCTGCCGTGGACCTTGCCATGTTCAAATCCGCAACCGCTGCAGCAAGGGCGCCACTCGGCGAAGTGTTGGAACGACGGGCAATCCAGTTCACTACCGTGAATGAAGCGGGCAAAACCTATGAAATCGCGCTGTTCCGCACCGATTTCGAAAACCGCGTTGGCGTGATCGAGCGCGTCGCGATGGAACGCGATGGCGGGCAGTTGAAAGTCGGCGGCTATTTCATCCAGTAGCCTTCACGCCGCGCGCGAGCGCTTGAGCGCCGCGGTGGCGAGATCGGGCCCGCGATTGAGCATCGGCTGGAGGGAAAGCGATGCATCCGCGAGTTGCTGCAACGTCAGCGGATGGTTGAACTGCATCCCGAACAGTCGCCCGTCCTGCCACCGCACCTCGCCCAGCCTTTGCGGCAGCCCGAGAGCTTCGAAGCTGAGGATCGTGCCGCAGGGGTGGATCGCATCGCTTTCAAAGCGGGCACCCTCGCGCGAAAGATCCCTCAATGCCACCTTGGCGCGACGCTGACCGTCGGTGATCACGGCGGGAGCCGAAAGTGTCAGCCTGACGGGGCGGCAACCATGCGGGGCATCCTCGTTCAGGAACTCCGTCAGATCGATGCCATTGCCGAAGCGGTACCCGGCCTGTTCGCGCCCGGCCCAGACCCGTTCGATCGGGTAAGTGAGGCCGTTGGTCAGCTGCAACAGGATCCGCGTTTCGCGCGGAGCTTCGTGCAGGAATTTGAGGCTGAGGCCGATTTCCGAAAGCTCGCGGATCAGGCAAAGATATTCGCCCGCCTCGCAGATCACCTTCGCCGTGCGCAGCAGCGTTGCCTTGCGCCGCGACGGGTTGGCATCAGCCTTTGCGTCTTTCGTACTT